>NZ_LKBW01000053.1 GCF_002699855.1 Pseudomonas amygdali
CCCGCCGAGGCCGTGACCACGCCGCGTGCGGCCTCTTCTGCGGTCAATTGCGCCAGCTTGTTGTACGCGCCGCGAATCTTGAAGGAGAACACCGGCTGCAGGTCTTCGCGCTTGAGCAATACCCGGTTTCCCAGCCGCTCGGACAGCTGGCGAGCGCCGTGCAGCGGGGTTTCGATAGCCACGTCATAAACACGGGAGGTGAGGATTTTGCGGGCGTAATGATTGAGCAGATCGTGCTGGCCTTGGCTCATCGCGTCGATCCCTCATACATGCGCAGGGCGGCAACAGATGGCAGACCGCTAATCAGGTTCAGGAAGGCGCGAAGGGCGATAGAGCGAGGGATAACGATCATGTCTGACTCCTGGTTCAATAATGTTGCCCAGGAGACAGAAGAAACCCGCCTCCAGGGCGGGTTTTTGCAAACGTCGGCTAACCCGCCATGACTGGAATGACGGTAATAATAATCTGGCCGAGGTTTTGCTTGATGAGGTTCATGGCCCTGAGGTTAGGTCGACACGGGCCTGCAAGTCAATAGTGCCTGGCTGGCCGCGTATCGAGAGACGTGCTGAATCGGCGGCGATCTTTTTCGTCTGTTTGATAGGGATCAACATTTTTATTTCACATTGGCACTTTAATGTTGATCTTGCGGTCAGTTATTTCAGCTTTAATTATCACCCATACTCAATCAGCCAAGAGGGCGAAGAAATGGACGAATACCAGGAAGAACTGCTTGAATACCGTGCATCGGAGCTGGACCCGGTAGAGCCTGCCGACGACGCTACCGAGTTATGAAAGGCTTCATGCGCTTTGGCGCTGGCTGCGGCGGAACTCTCCTGGAGTCTGTGCGTTCCAGCGTTTGAAGGCGCGTTGAAAGGCTTCGGCAGAAGCGAACCCCAGCAGGTAGGCGATCTCCCCGAACGCCAGTTCAGTGTCGCGAATATAAGTCATCGCCAGATCACGCCGCGTGTCATTGAGTACGGCGCGAAAGCATGTGCCTTCCTCGGCCAGCTTGCGTCGCAGTGTCCAGGTCGGCAGCTTGAGCCTTGCCGCCACCTCTTCCAGATCCGGTTCCCTGCCACCGTTCAATAGCGGCCCAAGCAATTGAATAATGCGTTCACGCAAGCTGCGGGTACGGGTCTGTTGCTCCAGTTCGCCTTCGCATAATTGCAGCAAATGCCGCCAGGTACTCGGGCAGTGGTCAGGGTTGCGTAATGCAAGACAGCTCTGATCCAGGCGCAGTTGATTGGTGGCTGCGGCAAATATCACCGGGCTGTCGCTCAGGCTGGCGTATTGCGCGGCGTAGTCAGGCGCATCGAATTCGATCTCGACACGTTGTGCACGTAGTCTGGTGCCCGCCAGTGTTGAGAGCTGAGCCAGCCAGCCAGCCAAAATCGAGTCCACAACAAAGCGGTTGTAAGCGTTATAGGGGCTGATTGAATAGAAGCGCATCCAGGCGCCTTGCGCATCCTCGTGAAAGCTCGACTGACCGCGATAGTTGGAGGCATACAATGGCTCGAAACGGATCAGCGTGCGGGCGGCCTCGCGCACTGTGGGAGCCTGGGCGGCGGTCACGCCCGCCAGACCTGCATGCGCGAAACGACTGAGCTGGCCCATGTGCAAGCCGAGCCCGGGCTGGCCGGTAAGCTGTATGGCAGCATGCCCCAGGCGCATGTAGCGTGGGATAGACAGTCGCGCACGCGCCTGACTCAGGCGGGCGGGGTCCAGACCGTACTGCTCGAGCAGCGGATCAGGATTCTTGCCTAAGCGAGTGACCGCACCGGCCAGACTCTGGATGCAGCCCACCGACAGGTCACCAAGGCGCAGGGTCAAGGTCGGCATCGTCAAAGCCAGAGGTTTATCAGGCGGGCACCGCCAGCGGGGCCATTGTCAGACGACGGTTCGGCAATTGTCTGACCTGCGTGGCTGGCAAAACTTTGCCCGGCAACGCCCTGATTCCAGAATTGCCCGCGCATGAACACGCTGACCCCTGCCTGTGCACTGCTTTGCGCTGGACGGCCGATCAAGGTCAGGCGATGCCAGGCTTCGCCCTCGCTTGGATTGTCGGCTGCCATATCGATGCTTGAGTGCCGAGGCTTGCGCCACGGCTCGGACCAAGTGGCCTTGCCGATCACAAAAGCAGGCACCGCAATCAGCTGCGCACCGCTCTGATTCAAGCGTGCGTAATTGTCCGCGTACCAACTGTCGCTACCGATCAGCACGGCCAGACGCCCTGCGGGCGTGTCGAGCACATTCAATGGTGCGTCGCTCGCCGTGTGCACGTAGCGTTTCTGAAAACGGTCCGGGTACAGCTGACGCTGAGGCTGGCCGAGCGGCTGGCCATCGCTGCCGAATGTCAGGCTGCTGTTGTACAGGGCGCCTTTACCGACTTTCAACTGACCGTTTTCAACGCTTGGTTCCGGCAGCACAATCGAGCCTGCCACCAGTGTTATGCCGAACTCTTTGGCCAGACCGCCGAACAGTGCCTGATAGTCGCGTGCCATCGATCGTGCCTTGAGGCGCAGATGGGCGTCATCCAAACGGTCCTGGCCTTCGGCACTGAGCATCGCCGTGATGAATTGCAGCGGATTGCTCCAGGACAGCCAGTCCATCGCTTCATCGACTGTTGCTGCTTGATAAAGCTCATCCTTCTCGCCACTGGCGAACAGCCAGGTGCCGATATGCTCGGGGAGTACTACCACCGTTCTGTGGTTGATCAGCCCGTAATCGCGGGCCTGTTGCAGATAGGCGGCCAGCTTGCGGTGCAGTCGGTCAGTGTTCTGGTAGTCCGTGGGGAACAGCTCCGGCTCGATGCCCAGCATGTTTCCGCGTTCACCGGGCTCGCCTTCATTGATTGCCAGGCGAATGCGCAGATCGGACAGGTAGTGGCCCGCCGGACGTTGTCCGGTCCAGACTGCGTAGCTGACAAGGCTGGCTATGCTCAGCAGGATCAGACAGATGGCGAAGAGTTTGCGCATAAAAAGGCCGGCTGGCTGCCATCAGGGAATTGTCGACTAGGGTAGGACGACGTCAGTCGCTTGCCAAGTGCCGCTGCGCGTTTGGATCAATAACTTGTCACTTTCGGTCATTGAGTGTGGGGCTGGATGCGTCTTTACTGTTGCCCATGAGAGGACCCGCAGAGGTCCTTGTTTTCCCGTGATTGACTCGATGGAGCTTCGCCATGACTGCTGCTCATTACCCGCACCTGCTGGCCCCGCTGGACCTGGGCTTCACAACCTTGCGCAACCGGACCTTGATGGGCTCGATGCACACTGGTCTTGAAGAGCGGCCGGGTGGTTTCGAGCGCATGGCGGCTTATTTTGCCGAGCGGGCACGCGGCGGGGTCGGGTTGATGGTGACCGGCGGGATCGCGCCCAACGAAGAGGGTGGCGTCTACGACGGTGCGGCAAAACTCACCAATGCCGAAGAGGCGGAGCAGCATCGCATCGTTACCCGTGCGGTCCACGAGGCTGGCGGCAAGATCTGCCTGCAGATCCTGCATGCCGGTCGCTACGCTTATAGCCGCAAGCAGGTTGCGCCAAGTGCCATTCAGGCGCCGATCAACCCGTTCACGCCACGCGAGCTGGACGAAGAGGGCATCGAAAAGCAGATCGCTGATTTCGTGACCTGTTCCACGCTGGCCCGCAGTGCCGGGTATGACGGTGTCGAAATCATGGGTTCGGAAGGCTATTTCATCAATCAATTCCTCGCCGCACATACCAACCACCGCACCTATCGCTGGGGCGGCAGCTATGAAAACCGCATGCGCCTGGCGGTCGAGATCGTTACGCGGGTGCGTGAGGCAGTCGGTGCGGATTTCATCATTATCTTTCGACTGTCGATGCTGGATCTTGTGGAGGGCGGTAGCACCTGGGAAGAGATCGTCCAGTTGGCCAAGGCGGTCGAACAGGCGGGTGCGACGCTTATCAACACTGGTATCGGCTGGCATGAGGCACGTATTCCAACCATCGCCACCAAGGTGCCGCGCGCAGCGTTCAGCAAGGTCACTGCCAAACTGCGTGGTTCGGTGAAGGTGCCGCTGATTACCACCAACCGGATCAATACCCCGGAAGTTGCCGAGCGCATCCTCAGCGAAGGCGACGCCGACATGGTCTCGATGGCGCGTCCTTTTCTGGCCGACCCGGAATTCGTCAACAAGGCTGCGGCGGGGCACGCCGAACGGATCAACACCTGCATTGGCTGCAATCAGGCCTGCCTTGACCACACCTTCGGCGGCAAGCTCACCAGTTGCCTGGTCAACCCGCGCGCCTGTCACGAGACCGAGCTCAACTACCTGCCAACCCGGCAGGTGAAGAAAATTGCCGTGGTGGGTGCCGGTCCCGCCGGGCTGGCCGCCGCAACCGTTGCTGCCCAACGCGGACATGAGGTGACGTTGTTCGATTCGGCCAGCGAAATCGGTGGCCAGTTCAATATCGCCAAGCGCGTGCCGGGCAAGGAAGAGTTCTCCGAGACGCTGCGCTACTTCCGTAACAAGGTGGAGGAAACCGGCGTGCAGTTGCGCCTTGGCACTCGCATAAAGGCCGACGATTTGCTGGGGGCTGGCTTTGACGAGGTGATTCTGGCGACTGGTATCGCACCGCGCATCCCGGCCATACCCGGCATCGATCACCCCAGGGTGCTGAGCTATCTGGATGTCATTTTGCAGCGCAAGCCGGTCGGGCGCAGCGTGGCAGTGATCGGCGCGGGTGGTATCGGTTTCGATGTATCGGAATTTCTTGTGCATCAGGGCGTGGCCACCAGCCTGGATCGCGAGGCGTTCTGGAAAGAGTGGGGCATCGATACCATGCTTGAAGCGCGCGGCGGCGTGGCCGGGATCAAACCTGATGTGCACGCCCCGGCACGCCAGGTGTACCTGCTGCAACGCAAGAGCTCCAAGGTGGGCGACGGCCTGGGCAAGACCACCGGCTGGATTCACCGCACCGGGCTGAAAAACAAGCAGGTGCAGATGCTAAACAGTGTCCAGTACCTGAAAATCGACGATGCCTGGTTGCATATTCGCATTGGTGAAGACGGCGAGGAAAAGCTGCTGGCGGTAGATAACATTGTGATTTGCGCCGGGCAGGACCCGCTGCGCGAGCTGTATGACGATCTGGTCAGCGCCGGGCAAAGCGTCCATCTGATCGGCGGTGCAGACGTTGCCGCCGAGCTGGATGCCAAACGCGCTATCGATCAAGGTTCGCGTCTGGCCGCTGCGCTCTGATTCAGCTTGTCTGTAAACTGCGCGGATGATTGTTGACGCCCTTGACTGGCAGCCCACTGCTGCGCTGCAACGCTTGAACCTGCCTTGGCTGCAAGATGCCGGGGTGGAGGCGGCAATCCTGCGCCTGCGCCTGGACCTTATTGACTCGCTGATCAGCGGCAACAAATGGTTCAAGCTCAGCGAACACCTGACCCAGGCTGTCGAGGCGGGTGCAGAGGGATTGATCAGCCTGGGCGGCGCACACTCCAATCATCTCCATGCGCTGGCGGCAGCGGGCAAGCGCTTCGGTTTCCCGACGGTGGGCCTGTTGCGTGGTCACGCCCAGCAGACGCCGACGGTACTGGACCTGCAAGCTTTTGGCATGCAATTGCACTGGCTGGGCTATGCGGGTTATCGAGCACGACATGCTGCAGATTTCTGGCTGCCCTGGCAGACGCAATATCCTGAGCTGTATCCGATTGCCGAAGGCGGTGGCGGGCTTGCCGGTGCGCTGGGCTGCGCAAGGTTGCGGGAGATGGTCGATAGCCAGCTCGGGCACCTTGGCTGGGACGATTATCACGGCTGGTGGCTGGCAGTCGGCACCGGCACAACGCTTGCCGGTTTGCTGTTGGCCGAGGCCGGCGCCCATCCGGTATATGGCGCGATGGCGGTGCCGGGCGATCATGGCGTTGCTCAAAACATCGTGGCTGTGTTGAAAGAAGCCACAGGGTCGCAGGTGAACGCCTCGCCGAACCTGCCCGCTGCCTGTGTTCTGCTGGAGGCCAGCCGGGGCGGTTTCGCCAGAACCGATGCCGCGCTGCTCGACTTCATCGCCAGCAGCGAGGCGCATAGCGGCATACCGCTGGAGCCCTTGTACACCGGCAAGGCTTTGCTGGCCCTGCACGATGAGGTGCTGGCCGGTCGGTTCAAGTCAGGCAGCCGTCTGGTCCTCGTCCATACCGGTGGCCTGCAGGGGCGGCGCGCGATGGGCCTGTAAGCCTTGTCGCAGAGCGCTTGGCATGAATTCTGCGCAGATCGGTGGCGAGACGTCGGCCATGACTACGTGGATGACACTTCTGGAGTGAGGCATCCGGGTCGCTGTCTCGATAATTGGTCCATTCCAGATCAATACGCCGAGGTCAGCCATGACAACTACCGCCGCAGAGCAAGTCGATCCTGCCACGCTGAAAAAGGTCATCGTCGCAGCGGCCATCGGCAACTTCGTCGAATGGTTCGATTTCGCCGTGTACGGCTTTCTGGCAACCACCATCGCGCTGCAATTTTTCCCCAGCGGTGACAGCAGCGCCGCGTTGTTGAAAACCTTCGCCGTGTTTGCCGTGGCCTTCGCATTCCGGCCATTGGGCGGGATTTTCTTTGGCATGCTGGGTGACCGCATCGGGCGCAAGAAGACCCTGGCGATGACCATCCTGTTGATGGCAGGCGCGACCACGCTGATCGGTTTGTTACCGACGTATGCGGCGATTGGCGTGATGGCACCGATTCTGCTGACCGTGATTCGCTGTGCGCAGGGTTTCTCGGCCGGTGGCGAGTATGCCGGGGCCTGCGCCTACCTCATGGAGCACGCGCCGCGCACGCAGCGGGCCTGGTATGGCAGCTTTGTGCCGGTGTCGACGTTTTCCGCCTTCGCTGCCGCGGCAGTGGTGGCTTACGCGCTGGAGTCGTCACTGTCGACCGAGGCCATGGGCAGTTGGGGCTGGCGTCTGCCGTTTCTGATTGCAGCGCCCTTGGGCCTGGTCGGCTTGTACCTGCGCTGGAAACTCGACGAAACCCCGGCATTTCAGGCCGTCACGCAAGAGCACGCCGTGGCTCACTCGCCACTAAAGGACACCTTGCGCCATCACGCGGCGGTCATGTGTTGTCTGGGAGCGTTCGTGTCGTTAACGGCGCTGTCGTTCTATATGTTCACCACTTACTTTGCGACCTACCTGCAAGTGGCGGGCGGCTTGAGCAGGGCGACGGCGTTGCTGGTGTCGTTGATCGCACTGGCCTTTGCGGCTGCTCTCTGTCCGCTGGCCGGTGCCTATTCGGATCGGGTAGGCCGTCGGGTCACTATGGCAACGGCCTGTACTCTGCTGATGGTCGTGGTGTTTCCGTCATTCCTGATGGCCAGCTCCGGCTCGTTCATTGCCTCGATCGTCGGGGTCATGCTGCTTGCTGTGGGCGCAGTGCTGTGCGGAGTAGTGACGGCAGCGCTGTTATCGGAAACCTTCCCGACCCGCACCCGCTATACCGCCTCGGCAATCACCTACAACATGGCCTACACCCTGTTCGGCGGCACCGCGCCGCTGGTGGCGACCTGGCTGATCGGTGTCACGGGCAGCAACCTGTCGCCAGCGTTCTACCTCATTGCCGTAGCCGTATTGGCGATGGCTGGCGGCCTGGCCTTACCGGAGACCTCGAAAATCTCGCTGCATGACGTGCCCGTTGCAGGCTAAGAGCCGGTGATGGGGTCGATCGCCTGAGCGTCACGATCGGCATGCCATATAAATAGCAGCTGCCAACGCAGTGCGTTTCAACCGCGATGGCACTGGCGACGCAGAGTGCGACCTTAGTGACACGGCGAAGGAATCCGACGAAGTCGGGCCGGAAACAGGAGCGAGGGGCTTTGGTTGCTATGGCCCCTCAAAGTAACTCGCCGAGGGGTGAAAACGAACCCCAATCCACCTGACATCGCAGAACCGCTGTGCTCTCAGCCGCGTTCCCGCGCCATCAATTCAACAGCGCAGTCGTCTCGGGCACAAAGTCGAATGAGTTCAGACTGAAACCCTGCTCATCCACCTGCAACACCCAGCCCTGACGATCCCAGTCGCCCAGCACAATGCGCCTGGCTGCCTGATCGCCAATCTGCAACTTATGAATCGCGGGGCGATGAGTGTGGCCGTGGACCAGAGTACGCACGTCGAACTGCTGCATGATCCGCGGCACCTCGTCTGGCGTCACATCGACAATATCATTGGCCTTCATACGGGTTTGCGCACGGCTTTCATTGCGTAACTTGCGCGCCAGCTTGTGCCGGGTGCCCAGCGGCAAATGGCGCAGAATGAAAAGCGTCAGCGGATGGCGCAGATAACGGCGCATCCGGATGTAACCTTCATCGCGGGTGCACAGGCTATCGCCATGCATCAACAGCACGCGCTCACCGTTCAACTGCACGACGCTCGGATCGCTCAACAGGGTGCAACCCGCTGCCTTGCAGAAACCCTTGCCGATCATGAAGTCGCGGTTGCCGTGCATCAGAAAAATTCGTGTGCCGCTGTCACTCAATACGCGCAGGGCCTTGCAGATTGAAAGCTGAAACGGTGACATGGCGTCGTCACCGATCCAGACTTCAAAGAAATCCCCGAGGATATACAGCGCCTCGGCTTCGCGGGCGCGGCCCGCGAGCAGATCCAGAAACGCCCGGGTAATGTCCGGGCGCTCCTGTTCAAGGTGCAGATCGGAGATCAGCAGTATCACTCAACGATCTCGGCTTTCTCGATGATCACGTCTTCTGCAGGCACGTCCTGATGACCGGCTTTGCTGGTAGTCGCAACGCCCTTGATCTTGTCGACGACATCAGTGCCTTCGATCACTTCACCGAATACAGCGTAACCCCAGCCCTGAACGGTCTTGGCGCTGTGGTTCAGGAAGGCGTTGTCAGCCACGTTGATGAAGAACTGCGCAGAGGCCGAATGCGGCTCCATGGTGCGGGCCATGGCGACGCTGTACTTCTTGTTCGGCAGACCGTTGTCGGCTTCGTTCTGGATGCTTGGGCGCTTGTCTTTCTTTTCTTTCATGCCAGGCTCGAAACCGCCGCCCTGAACCATGAAGTTACCGATTACACGGTGGAAAACCGTGTTTTCGTAGTGGCCAGCGTTAACGTATTCGATGAAGTTGGCTACAGTCAGTGGCGCCTTTTCTGCGTTCAGTTGCAGAACGATGTCGCCGTGGTTGGTGGTCAGCTTTACTTTGGACATGTGGAAAGTCGCTCTAATAGTCATGCATGAATGGGCACATTATGACCCTGACGCGCAGTTTACGGACGAGGTTACATTTTTCAGCGCTTTTGCAGCTTTTATGCCCTCAAATGTGCACTCTGTTGTCAGGGACTTGACAGCTTCGGCTATGATAAGCGCTTTGATTTAGTCGGCCTACCCTGGCCGCGCACGTATGTCCAAGGATCCTATGAGCAAGCCCACTCCAGAACCCGCTGCCCATTCCAAGGCAGGCCCAGCCGTACCGACCAATTTCCTGCGTCCAATCGTGCAGGCAGACCTGGACTCGGGCAAGCACAGTAAAATCATCACGCGCTTTCCGCCAGAGCCCAACGGTTACCTGCACATCGGTCACGCCAAGTCGATCTGCGTGAACTTCGGTCTGGCCAAGGAGTTCGGTGGCGATACGCATCTGCGTTTCGATGACACCAACCCGGCCAAGGAAGACCAGGAATACATCGACGCCATCATGAGTGACGTCAAGTGGCTGGGCTTCGAGTGGGCGGGCGAAGTGCGCTACGCTTCGCAGTATTTCGACCAGTTGCACGACTGGGCGGTCGAGCTGATCAAGGCAGGCAAGGCTTACGTTGACGATCTGACCCCCGAGCAGGCCCGCGAATACCGCGGCACCCTGACCGAGCCGGGCAAGAACAGTCCGTTCCGTGAGCGCAGCGTCGAGGACAACCTCGACCTGTTCGCGCGTATGAAGGCTGGTGAATTCGAAGATGGTGCCCGTGTACTGCGTGCCAAAATCGACATGGCCTCGCCGAACATGAACCTGCGTGACCCGATCATCTACCGCATTCGTCATGCGCATCACCATCAGACCGGCGACAAGTGGTGCATCTACCCGATCTATGACTTCACCCACGGTCAGTCGGATGCCCTTGAAGGCATCACCCACTCGATCTGCACCCTGGAGTTCGAAAGCCATCGTCCGCTGTACGACTGGTTCCTCGACAACCTGCCGGTGCCGTGCAAACCGCGTCAGTATGAGTTCTCGCGGCTGAACCTGAACTACACCATCACCAGCAAGCGCAAGCTCAAGCAACTGGTTGACGAGAAACACGTCAGTGGCTGGGATGACCCGCGCATGTCGACGCTGTCCGGTTTTCGTCGTCGTGGCTACACGCCGAAATCGATTCGCAATTTCTGCGAAATGATCGGCACCAACCGCTCTGACGGGGTGGTCGATTTCGGTATGCTCGAATTCAGCATTCGCGACGACCTGGACCACAGCGCGCCGCGCGCCATGTGTGTGCTGCGCCCCCTGAAAGTGGTCATCACCAACTACCCGGAAGGCCAGGTCGAGAAGCTGGAACTGCCGCGCCATCCGAAAGAAGACCTGGGCATGCGCGAGCTGCCGTTTTCGCGGGAGATCTACATCGATCGCGACGATTACATGGAAGAGCCACCAAAAGGCTACAAACGTCTTGAACCCAATGGTGAAGTACGTTTGCGTGGCAGCTATGTGATTCGCGCCGACGAAGCGATCAAGGACGCAGAGGGTAATATCGTCGAGCTGCGTTGCTCCTACGATCCGGACACCCTGGGCAAGAACCCTGAAGGCCGCAAGGTCAAGGGCGTTGTGCACTGGGTGCCAGCGGCCGAGAGCGTTGAATGCGAAGTGCGTCTGTATGACCGCCTGTTCCGCTCCGCCAACCCGGAAAAAGCCGAAGACGGCGCGAGCTTTCTGGACAATATCAATCCTGATTCCCTGCAAGTGCTGACCGGTTGTCGTGCTGAACCATCATTGGGACACGTGCAACCGGAAGACCGTTTCCAGTTCGAACGCGAAGGTTATTTCTGCGCGGACATCAAGGACTCGAAACCTGGTCAACCAGTCTTCAACCGCACGGTCACGTTGCGGGATTCCTGGACCTGAGATGTCCGAGGGGCAGATAGTGCTTTCTATTTACAACACGCTTACCAAGAGCAAAGAAGTATTCAAACCTCTGGATGGCAACAAGGTGCGCATGTACGTCTGCGGAATGACCGTGTACGACTACTGCCATCTGGGCCATGGCCGCAGCATGGTGGCGTTCGATCTGGTGACTCGCTGGTTGCGCTTCAGCGGTTACGAGCTGACTTATGTGCGCAACATCACCGACATTGACGACAAGATCATCAATCGTGCGCGTGACAACGGTGAGTCGTTCGACGCGCTGACTGCGCGCATGATCGACGCCATGCACGAGGACGAGGCGCGCCTCAATATCCTCAAGCCGGACATGGAGCCGCGTGCCACCGATCATATCCCCGGCATGCACGCCATGATCCAGACCCTGATCGACAAGGGCTATGCCTACGCGCCGGGTAACGGCGATGTGTATTACCGGGTCGGCAAGTTTCAGGGTTACGGCAAGCTGTCACGCAAGAAGATCGAAGACCTGCGCATCGGCGCGCGGATCGAAGTGGACGAGTCCAAGGAAGACCCGCTGGACTTCGTGCTCTGGAAAGGCGTCAAGCCCGGCGAGCCGAGCTGGGAGTCGCCGTGGGGCGCAGGGCGTCCGGGCTGGCACATCGAATGCTCGGTGATGTCGACCTGCTGCCTGGGTGACACCTTCGATATTCATGGTGGCGGCAGCGATCTGGAGTTTCCGCACCATGAAAACGAAATCGCCCAAAGCGAAGCGGCCACCGGCAAGGCCTACGCCAATGCCTGGTTGCACTGCGGGATGATTCGCATCAATGGCGAGAAGATGTCCAAGTCCTTGAACAACTTCTTCACCATCCGCGACGTGCTGGAGAAATACCATCCGGAAGTGGTGCGTTACCTGCTGGTATCCAGCCACTACCGCAGCGCGATCAACTACTCCGAAGACAGCCTGCGTGAGTCGAAGGCGGCGCTGGAACGCTTCTATCACGCGCTCAAGGGGTTGCCGGTTGCCGAGCCTGCGGGTGGGGAAGCGTTCGTCGAGCGTTTCAGCACGGCGATGAATGATGACTTCGGCACGCCGGAAGCGTGTGCGGTACTGTTCGAAATGGTCCGTGAGATCAACCGCCTGCGTGAATCCGATGTCACCGCAGCGGCGGGTCTGGCGGCGCGCTTGAAGCAGTTGGCCAGTGTGCTGGGTGTTCTGCAGCTGGAAGCCGACGACTTTTTGCGTGCAGGCGCGGAAGGGCGGGTCGATGCAGCGCAAGTGGAAGCGCTGATTCAGGCACGTCTGGCTGCACGCGCGGCGAAGGACTGGGCCGAATCCGACCGGATTCGCGACCAGATCACCGCCATGGGCGTACTGCTGGAAGACGGCAAGGGCGGCACGACCTGGCGTCTGGCGGACTGATCAAATAAGCCGGCTAAGTGATGCGGAGCGTCACGAAGTGCATTCCCACGCGGAGTGGTATGACCCCCGAAGGTTGGACGCAACCTTTGGAGGCGTCATGGGTAAATATACAGTGCAGGCAAAACTCGCAGCCGTGAAAGAATATTG
>NZ_LKBW01000054.1 GCF_002699855.1 Pseudomonas amygdali
CTTCGGTAGTTTTTTCATCGCTCCATCCTCTCAAAGGTTGGAGTCTCCGAGAAACCCGGGGCGGTTCAACACGTTCAGATCATCAAGGTTTGGATAATTCACGATTCGTATTTTCTCAATCCATTAATCGACTGATTATCTTTATATCGTGTGCTTATAGCATGGATGGCCTTTGTGACTCATCCCTGACAAGCCGTCCGACAAGAGTGCCCGACATGAACAACAAGAAACTGCGTATTGCTGCCATCGCCGGTGACGGCATCGGCCTTGAAGTACTGCCCGAAGGCGTACGCGTGGTTCAGGCTGCCGCCGCGAAGCACGGTCTGGATCTGGAGTTCGAATACTTCGAATGGGCCAGCTGCGATTACTACCTGAAGCACGGCAAGATGATGCCGGACGACTGGTTTGAACAGCTCAAAGGCTTCGACTCGATCTTTTTCGGTGCCGTGGGCTGGCCGGAAAAAGTGCCAGACCACATCTCTCTCTGGGGCTCATTGCTCAAGTTTCGCCGCGAGTTCGATCAGTACGCCAACATCCGTCCGGTGCGCCTGTTTCCCGGCGTGCCCTGCCCGCTGGCCAATCGCGAACCGGGCGACATTGATTTCATCGTGGTGCGGGAAAACACCGAAGGTGAATACTCGTCGCTGGGCGGGATCATGTTTGAAAACCCCGAAAACGAGTTCGTGTTGCAGGAATCTGTGTTCACCCGTCGCGGTGTCGACCGTATTCTCAGGTTCGCTTTCGAGATGGCCAGCAAACACGAGCGCAAGCACGTGACGTCCGCGACCAAATCCAACGGCATGGCGATCAGCATGCCCTATTGGGACAAGCGCACCGAGGCGATGGCCAGTCAGTACCCGGACATCAGCTGGGACAAGCAACACATCGATATTCTGTGCGCGCGCTTCGTGCTGCAACCCGAGCGCTTCGACGTGGTGGTGGCGTCCAACCTGTTCGGCGATATCCTCAGCGACCTCGGCCCGGCGTGCGCTGGCACCATTGGCATTGCGCCGTCGGCCAACCTCAACCCGGAGCGTAACTTCCCGTCGCTGTTCGAACCGGTGCACGGCTCGGCGCCCGACATCTTCGGCAAGAACATCGCCAACCCGATTGCGATGATCTGGTCCGGCGCGCTGATGCTGGAATTCCTCGGCCAGGGCGATGAACGCTTCACGGCGGCTCATGACGAGATCATCACTGCTATCGAGCAAGTGATTGCCAGTGGCGACGTCACACCGGACCTGGGCGGCAAGCGTTCGACCCAGGAAGTGGGTGTAGCGATTGCCGGACGGGTATCTGTCGCGCAGTAAGTGCTGACGTTACCTCATCCGGCTTGCTGCGGTCTGGCGTGTTCTTCCAGCAACTCCACGAAGCGGGTCAGGCTGCGCGATACGGTGCCTCGACGCCAGATCAGCCAGGTGTGCAGGTAACGAAACTTTTCGGACAAGGGCCAGACACTGACTGTGGCACAACCGGGCATGCTTTCCAGCATGCTGCGTGGCATCAGCGCCAACCCGGCACCGGCGCTGACGCAGGCCAGCATGCCGTGGTAAGACTCCATTTCGTGGATCTTGCCCGGCACTGCGGCGTCCTCGGTAAACCAGCGTTCGAAGTGGTGCCGGTACGAGCAGTTGGCACGAAACGCGTAGATGCTTTCACCGCTCACATCCCGCCCGCGCTTGACCGGCGCGTGGTTGAGTGGCGCGATGATGACCATTTCCTCTTCGAATATCGGCACACCCTCAAGTGATGGATGCAGCACCGGCCCGTCGACAAACGCAGCAACCAGGCGCCCGGCAAGCACACCGTCGATCATGGTGCCGGACGGCCCGGTGGACAGGTCCAGTTCGACCTTGGCGTTTTGCTGGTTGTAGACCGCCAACAGCGCAGGAATCCTCACGGCCGCCGTGCTTTCCAGCGAGCCCAGTGAAAAAGGCCCTTGCGGTTCTTCGCCAGAAACCGCCAGCCGCGCCTCCTGTACCAGGTCCAATATGCGCCGCGTGTAATCGAGAAAATTCCAGCCGGCAGGCGACAGCCGCAAACGGTGTTTTTCGCGAATGAACAGGTCTACGCCCAGATCCTGCTCCAGTTGCTTGATACGCGTCGTCAGATTCGAGGGCACGCGATGAATATGCTGCGCAGCGGCGCTGATGCTGCCGTGTTCAGCCACCGCCTTGAACATCTCCAGCTGAACCAGATCCATTTCATTCTCCAATAATGAACGATGCGATCATTATTATTCAGTTTTAGAAAGCATTGCACGCCTATATTCTGGTCCCACTTCCCACCTCAACAGGATGGCGCAATGACTACTGTCACCAGCAACACCCACGCAATCTCGATCAACTCCGCCTCAGGCGAACAGATCGGCCACTACGCCTTCGAATCCGACGCCATGCTGGATCGCAGCCTGTCGCGTGCGACGGCCGGCTTTGCAGGCTGGAAGCGCACGCCTGTCCAGCAACGTGCGCAACTGATCATCGCCATGGGCCAGGCCCTGCGCGACGACGCCGAAAACATTGCCCAGATGATCAGCCGGGAAATGGGCAAGCCTGTGACGCAGGCCAGAGGCGAAGTCGAGAAATGCGCGCAGTTATGCGATTGGTATGCAGCGCAAGGCCCGGCAATGCTGATGGCCGAGGCGACTCAGGTAGAGCATGACAAGGCACGCATCGAGTACCGTCCGCTGGGCCCTGTTCTTGCGGTGATGCCGTGGAATTTCCCGATCTGGCAAGTATTGCGCGGCGCAATTCCGACATTGCTGGCAGGCAATACCTACGTGCTCAAGCATGCACCCAACGTTATGGGTTGCGCTTACCTGATGCTCGACGCGTTCAAGCGCGCCGGTTTCCCGGAGGGCGTGTTTGAAGTCATCAACGTGGCTGCCGAGGGCGTCTCGAAGGCCATTGCCGACCCACGCATTGCGGCCGTCACGCTGACCGGTAGTGTTCGCGCTGGCCAGGCCATTGGTGCTCAGGCCGGTGCGGCGCTCAAGAAGTGCGTGCTGGAGCTGGGCGGTTCCGACCCGTTCATCGTGCTCAATGACGCAGACCTGGATCAGGCTGTGAAAGCGGCTGTCATCGGTCGTTTCCAGAACACCGGGCAGGTCTGTGCCGCGGCCAAGCGTTTGATCATCGAGCAAGGTGTGGTCGAGGAGTTCACGCGCAGGTTCGTTGAACAGACTCGCCAGTTGGTGATCGGCGATCCGTTGTCCGGCGAGACCTACATTGGTCCGATGGCACGCTTCGATCTGCGCGATGAACTGGATGCTCAGGTTCAGGACACCCTTGCCGAAGGCGCGAAACTGTTGCTGGGCGGCAAGAAGGCTGATGGCCAAGGCAACTACTACGAGCCGACCGTACTGGGCGACGTGACCGACCAGATGACTTCCTTCAGGCAGGAGCTGTTCGGCCCGGTAGCATCGATCATTACCGCCCGCGACGCGCAGCACGCTCTGGAGCTGGCCAATGACAGCGAATTCGGCCTGACCGCGACGGTCTACACACGTGATCTACAACTGGCAGAGCGCATGACCGAAGAACTGGAAACCGGTGGTGTGTTCATCAACGGCTACAGCGCTTCAGACCCGCGCGTGACGTTTGGCGGCGTGAAGAAAAGCGGCTTTGGTCGTGAACTCTCGCACTTCGGTGTACGCGAGTTCTGCAATGCACAGACCGTATGGCGCGATCGGCACTGAGGGTTGGGAAACACCAGTACACATGTCCCAGTGGAGCGAGCTTGCTCGCGAAGGCGGACTCACATCAGCATAAATCTTTGGCGGTCATGGGGGTCTCTTCGCAAGCAAGCTCGCTCCCACAAGACCCTCTGGGTGCGTGAACTTCAACTATTGTGCGATGAATGTGCTTGTGTGGGAGTGAGCTTGCTCACGAAGAGGCCTTTACGGACAGTGGAGATCGTCAGGGCCAGACATCGCGATCATTCGTCGCCCGTTTCCACAATCACAGGCTCACCAATCGTATAGAAATGCCCGCCCGCCACGTAATGAAGGCTGCGCCATTTCGGGTCGGCCTTTTCGAACTCCCAGTGCCCGTCGTTGAACACACGGGTGTCAGCCCACGCGCCGATGACTTCGCCAATGAACAGGTCGTAGGTCTGTTGATTGTGCGGCTCCGGAATGACCTTGCAGATCAGCCAGGCAGAGCAACCGACAACCAGTGGCGTGACATGATCTTCAATCAGAAACAGGTCGACATTGGCTTTATCAAGCTTGTCCGGGGTGAAGACCTTGCTCTGGGTGCCGACGTCGAAGGTCATCTGCAATTGATCCAGATTGGGCACCTGCAACGCAAAATAACCGCTCTTCTCCACCAGCCCGCGGGTTTTGGTCATCTTGTCGATCACCAGTGTCACCTTGGGCGGCGAGAAATCCAGTGCACAGGCCCATGCGGCAGACATGACGTTGTGAGTGCCTTCATGACTGGAGGACACCAGCACCGTCGGGCCGTGATTGAGCAGACGGTAGGCTTTTTCCAGCTCGACAGGACGAATGTGATTGTCCACTTGAAACCCTCGAAAACATGATTCGTACCGCTACCGGCAGAGCAGCGAAATAAGGCATTCTGCGTACACCAGCCGTACTGCATGGTGTGGCTGCACGCGAACCCTCTCACGACTCATAAGGCATCGGATTGAGCAGCATAGACAGCCAGAACCCCAAAGTGTTCGCCCTGGTACTGGCGGCAGGCCGAAGCAGGCGTTTTGGTGGCGATAAAAGACAGGCAGCATTGCCCTGTGGACGTACCTTGCTGACCGCAAGTCTTGAAAACGCTAGAAACGAATTCGGCAACGTGGGGCTGGTACTGCGTACGGACGATGACGCTGAAGCACTGGGTATTCCCGCACACGTAACAATCATCCGCAGCGAACATGCCGACCTGGGTATGGGCCACAGTCTCGCCAGCGGCATTGCCGCCTTAATGGACTCCGCTGCCGAGGCCGTCGCCATTCTGCTCGCAGATATGCCCTGGATAAAGCCGCAGACCCTGCGTGACCTGGCCGCAATGGCCAATCCTCAGCGCATTGCCGTGCCAATGCATGGCGGCCAGCGCGGCCATCCGGTGATCATTGGTCGGCAGTTCTGGCCGACACTGCTGACGCTGGAAGGCGATCAGGGCGCTAAAGCCCTGATCATGAACAACCCGGAGGTGTGTGACGTACTGAATTGCGATGACCCAGGCATTCTGCGCGACGCCGACACTCCGTCAGCGCTGGCGCAAGCCTGTGCGCAATACCTTAAACCTCGGCACGACTGACACCGTTGGCCACGCGCAGGATGTCAGCCATCACCGCAATGGCGATTTCGGAAGGCGTCTTGCTGCCCAGGTTCAGGCCGATGGGGGCATGGATTCTCTCCAGCACCCTGGCATCCAGCCCGCCGATCCGGCCCAGACGCTCCAGACGTTTGCTGCTGGTACGCATCGAACCCATCGCGCCTATGTAGAACGCCTCAGTGCGTACGGCTTCAAGCATGCTCAGATCGTCCAGTTTCGGATCATGGGTCAACGCCAGTACCGCCGTCGAACTGTGACAGCCACCTTCGGCAATGAACACCGCAGGCAATACACCGCGCACCTCGACACCCGGCATCGAAAACCCTGAGGTGACCTCGACACGCGGGTCACAGACGATGACTTCATAGCCCATCGCGACGGCAAAACTGGCGCAGAACTCCGCCACCGGCGATAGCCCGGCAAGCAGCACGCGATACACCGCCCCCATACGAATGCTGATGCGTTCGCCGTCCACCTGCACCCGCGCCTCGCCCATCGTTGCAGGCCCGATTTCTCTCTGCCCACCGCCCAACTGCACGTGCCTGCTGACCAGCTCGCGTCCGGCAAGCGCCTGCTCGATAGCCCCCAGATGTGCATCCGCTTGCGGACTCGGTGCAATGAACTCGATCAATACATCCAGCACACCACCGCACGGCAGGGCCCGCGTTGGTGCGAAGCCGCCGTCGCCGTAGCGAACGACCTGATTGACCGGCTGAAACTGCCCTGCAGCGACCCGTTCGAGAAAGTCCTCCTCCACACAGCCGCCAGACAGGGAACCGCGATGCTCACCGCTGCTCAGCGCCACCAGCATTGCCCCGGGCCCGCGTGGGGCCGAGCCGAACGTAGAGAGAACCGTGCATAGCCAGACGGCTTTGCCGCCAGCCAGCCAGTCACGAGCCTGTTGCACCACCTGCAAATCGAGCTGTTTCATTGCTACAACCCCGCCATCAGTTTTTCCTTGCTGATCGGCAGGCTGCGCACCCGTTTGCCGGTCGCGTGATACACCGCATTGGCCACGGCAGCTGCAAGCCCGGTCACACCGATTTCGCCGATGCCCCGCGCACCGAACTCACCCAAGTTGTAGTCCGGATAATCGAGCAGCAAGACGTCGATATCCGGCTGATCCGCATGCACCGGCACTACGTACTCGGCATAGTTGTTATTGACCGGCATGCCACTGCGCGGGTCATATTCACCGGCTTCGAACAACGCCATGCCGATACCCATCACGATTGCGCGTTCCACCTGATTGCGTGCTGCCAGCGGATTGACCACTTTGCCCACGTCAATGGCACTGACCACCAGCGAGACGCGCAGGCTGGAAATGCCCGGATCCCAGCGCACTTCGACGAAATGCACACCGAACGAGCGGAAGGAATACTTGCCCGCCTCCGGCATGCCGCTTTGAAAATTACCCTCAGCGCGCGACAGGCGCTGCCCCTTCAGCACGTCGACAAAGCTGGCGCGCTGTTCGCCGATCACCAGTTGCCCGTTTTCGACCTTGATCGACTCGGCGTCCTGCCCGGCGAACACCGCATCCTTGCTGACAGCGTACTGACGCAGCTTCTCCAACGCTTCACGCGTGGCCCCGGCAATCGCCGGCATTACGCTGGCCGTCACCCATGAACCACCGGAAACAGGGCCGGCCGGGAATGACGAACTGCCCAGCTCTACTTCAACACGCTCAACGGGAATGCCGGTCAACTGGCTGACGGTCTGCGCCACGATGGTGTACGTGCCGGTGCCGATGTCCTGCAAGCCACACTGGGCCAGCGCCGTACCGTCAGAACGCAGAATGACCCGCGCATCGGTGGGCACCTGATAGGCTTCCCAGTTGCAGGCGCCCATGCCGTAACCAATGATTTCATCACCTTCACGCATCGAGCCGATATCGGCCTTGCGCGCGTGCCAGCCGAATCGCTCGGCGGCTTTGTCGATAGCTTCCGGCAGGTGATTGCTGGACCACGGCAAGCCGACGCTCTGATCCTTGTCGGCCAGGTTCAGCTTGCGAAATACCAGCGGGTCCATGCCACTGGCCAGGGCCATCTCATCGATGGCTGACTCCAGCGCAAAAAGGCCCGGTGCTGCACCCGGCGCGCGCATGGAGGTTGGCGTACCCCGGTTGATAGAGCTGATCTTGTGGCTGACCAGCACGTTGTCGCAGGCATACAGGCTTTTGGTCACGCCACCGCAGTTTTCGGTGTAATCATCCAGCATCGACGTGTTGTTGAACGACTCGTGACGGATCGACACCAGCTTGCCGCTGGCATCGGTGGCCAGACGCAAGCGCTGGCGGGTCTCCGGACGATGGCCCACGGTGGTAAACATCTGCGCGCGTGGCAACACCAGTTGCACCGGGCGACCGGTAACCCTGGCCGCGGCGCAGGCTGCCACGGAGTGCGGCCATGGCCAAAGCTTGCCGCCAAAGCCCGAGCCTATGAACGGTGCGCGCACTTCAACGCGGTCGGGCGAAAGGTCGAAAACGTTGGCCAGCAGGTTGCGGTGGTTCACCACGCCCTGAGTGCTTTCGTAAACAAACAGCTTGCCGTCCTGCCACCACGCCGTGCTGGCGTGCATCTCCATCGGGTTATGCACTTCAACCGGGGTGGTGTAAGTCTGATCGACTTTGACTTTTGCACTGTCAAACGCGCTGTCCGGCTTACCCCGGTTGTGCCCGGCACCGCCATCACGGGCACCATTGACCCGCATGCCTTCGTCAAGGTCCTTGACCGCCGGGCGCTCGTCATACTCGACCGTCACGTGGTGGGCAGCCGCCCTCGCCTGCTCGAAGCTTTCGGCCACCACCAGAGCGACAAACTGGCCAGGGTAATAGACCCGGTCATCCTCGAACGGCAGGCGATGTTCGTCCGCCTTGCTGGCCGAAAGCATCTTGGCGAAGCTCAGCTTGGTGTTCGGAGTACGGTGCAAAGCAGGAAAATTGCCATGATGGAAGATATCGACAACGCCAGGCATCGCCTTGGCCTGCTGATCCTTTACGGCAACCACGCGCCCGTTGGCGATGGTGCTGTAGACGCCATAGGCATACAGCATCTTGCCCATCGGATGGTCTGCGGCATAGCGCGCCTGACCACTGACTTTCTTGCCGCCGTCGATACGACGCTGCGGCACACCAATGATGTTTTCGCTCATGAGAGATTCCTAGGCCGTGAGGTCACGAAGATTGCGGACAATGACCTGCTGACCCAGCGGGATCTTGAAGGCGTTATGTTCATAGGCCCGGGAGCCCTTCATCGCCAGCGCTGCGACCCGCGCAAAGGTGTCCATGTCAGCACGCTGACCGATCAGTGCACGTTCAGCCTCCACGGCCCGCCACGGCTTGGTACCCACGCCACCCAGCGCGATACGCGCATCGGTGATTCGCCTGCCGTCCATCACCAGAATCACTGCACTGGACGCCAGGGCAAACTGGTAAGAGGTACGGTCGCGCAGCTTGAGATAAGAAGAACGACCACCTGCCAGCGGTGCATCCAGCGTCACGTGGGTGATCAGCTCGTGGGCCGCCAGCGCAGTTTCACGCTGCGGCGTATCACCGGGCAGCAGATGAAAGTCGGCAAAAGGAATATCTCGCGAACCATTGGCCCCCTGAACGGTTACCTGCCCGCCGATGGCCGCCATGCCGACGCACATGTCCGAAGGATGCGTTGCAATGCAGTGATCGCTGGTGCCCAGCACCGCATGCACACTGCGGTTCATGCCGCCGATAGCTGCACAACCGGAGCCCGGCTGGCGCTTGTTGCAGGCTGAAATACCATCGCGGAAATACGGGCAGCGCACCCGCTGCATGACATTGCCAGCGGTGGTGGCCTTATTGCGCAACTGGGTCGAAGCACCTGCCAGAATCGCTTCGGACAACACCGGATAGCGCTGCTGCACCAGTGGATGCCTGGCCAGATCAGTGTTGCTCACCAGCGCGCCGATGCGCAGACGCCCATCGGGCAGCGACTCGACCTGTTTCAACGCCAGATGATTGATGTCCACCAGTTGCTGCGGTTGCATCACATCCAGCTTGACCAGATCAAGCAACGTGGTGCCACCTGCCAGATAGAAGCGCTGCCCCTCACCCGACGCAGTGCTGAATGCCTGCGCGGGCGATGCAGCCCGAGCGTAATCGAACGTTCGCATCAGGCAGCTCCTCCCATCTTCGAACGCGCAGACTGCACGGCCGAGAGAATGTTCTTGTAGGCACCGCAGCGGCAGATATTGCCGCTCATGGCTTCTCTGACGCTGGCGTCATCGGAAGGGATGTTCGGGTCCTGGAGAATCGCGACCGCGCTCATTATCTGTCCAGACGTGCAATAACCGCATTGATAGGCATCGTGCTCCCAGAAGGCTTCCTGTACCGGGTGCAGCTTGCCGTTCTCGGCCAGGCCTTCGATGGTGATGATGCTGTCGCCCTGATGCTGGACGGCAATGGAAAGGCAGGAATTGATCGCTACGCCATTGACCAGCAGCGTGCAAGCACCGCACTGGCCATGGTCGCAGCCTTTTTTGGTGCCCGTCAGTTGCAGGCGGTCACGCAGCACGTCGAGCAGAACGGCGTTGGCCGGCACGTTCAGGGTATGAACCTGGCCATTGACCTTCAACTGGATGCGCTGCTCGCCCGCTGCAGGCGCGTCACTGTCTTCGATTACAGGAGCCGCCGGGGCTGCCTGCAGCATGCCGTCGGAGGGTATCCAGGTAGACAGCGTGGCCGCAGCAATGCCGGAAGCACCGAACTTCAAAAAGTTTCGGCGCGAAGGCTGCACGGCACTGCTGTCCACAGCAGAATCCTTGTGCTTTTTGGGTTCACTCATCAGGGTCACTCGGTAATAGCCGACGCTGCTGTAAAGCGCCGGGCGTTATTGTCTGGTCAGCGGCCTGGGCGTACTCCTGCTCAACGGCGTGCTGCCTTGATCTTTCATCGGGCTTTCATGGGTGATCATGAGCCAAAACGCTATCACCGATTAATTGTTTAACTGGCCAGCGCTGGTAAAGTTCCAACTGTTTGACGGGCGTCTGTATCCGGAGATTGCAGCCACCACACACCACAGTCGTGTATTGACACTAGCAGGTGGTCGGGATGCTGATTAGCCAGGCAAATCCACACACCCTTGTGAAACTGGCTCATGAATGCCGTGCGGCAGTTAAAAATGTGCGCGGGCGACGGGGTCTGGCGGATTGCCACATTCTGGCAAGCGGCTAAAGACCGGCGCATAAACGACCATATAGATGGGGGGCAGGCTGTGAAGCGTCTAAATCAAGGCATTCGCGCCCGATTTGATGATGGCATCTCGCAACCGAGGTGCACATTATGCGAAAATGCCGCGTCTTTGCCGGTATGCCACCGTGGGAATGTCGCAGCACGCGTGCATTAAATTGCACATCAGGCGTGCCTCCATGCCCCGATGCGGCGTCTCAGACTCCGTGAACAGGCTGACCAGGTGTGTTTTCTGGAGGATGCCGAGGGGTGATAGTCCCGGGCGTCGCCGCACACCAACAGAGCAAATGTCACTCATGACGCTGAATCCAATGATGATAACAAGTCAGCGCAGCAGGACATAAATTGAGGTCTCGAGCGGTATTATATTGGCCTTGTATGTCCACCTCTAGTCCCTGTGGGTGCGAGCGTTTGTCGCAGGCTTCGATGCATGTGACAGGCCGTTTCTTCAGGAGTAGTCGGCGGATGGCGTTTATCAGATGGATGACAGAATGTTTAAAAAAGTGAACACGGCCCTGCTGGGTCTGGCCATTTCCATGGGCCTGATGCCCGTGCAGGCGGCTGAAACCAAGAAAGTCGACGTATTGCTCGTCGGCGGCGGCATCATGAGTGCAACGCTTGCGGTCTGGCTCAACGAGCTGGAGCCGAGCTGGTCGATGGAAATGGTCGAGCGCCTCGATGGCGTGGCCGAAGAAAGCTCCAACGGCTGGAACAACGCCGGTACCGGCCACTCGGCCCTGGCCGAGCTGAACTACACCCCGGAAGACAAGAACGGCAACGTTGATATCTCCAAGGCCATCGAGATCAACGAAGCGTTCCAGATTTCCCGTCAGTTCTGGTCGTGGCAGGTCAAGACCGGCGTTCTGAAGAACCCGCGTTCGTTCATCAACTCCACGCCGCACATGAGCTTCGTGTGGGGCGACAACAACATCCAGTTCCTGCGCAAGCGTTACGCAGCATTGCAGGCCAGTCCGCTGTTCAGCGGCATGCAGTACTCCGAAGACCACGAGCAGATCAAGAAGTGGGTTCCATTGATGATGGAAGGTCGTGACCCGGCGCAGAAGCTGGCCGTGACCTGGAGCCCGATTGGCACCGACGTCAACTTCGGCGAGATCACCCGCCAGTTCGTCGCCAATCTGAAAGCCAAGCAGAATTTCAATCTGCAGTTGTCGAGCGAAGTCGAAGACATCAATCACAACGACGACGGCACCTGGCGCGTCAAGTACAAGAACCTGAAAGACGGTACTGTCACCGAGACCGACACCAAGTTCCTGTTCATCGGCGCTGGCGGTGCTGCCCTGCACCTTCTGCAGGAATCCGGTATTCCTGAAGCCAAGGAATACGGCGGCTTCCCGGTCGGCGGTTCGTGGCTTGTCACCGACAACCAGACTCTGGCCATGCAGCATATGGGCAAAGCCTACGGTATCGCGTCGACTGGCGCGCCACCCATGTCGGTTCCGCACCTTGACACCCGTGTTCTGGATGGCAAGCGCGTGATCCTGTTTGGCCCGTTCGCGACCTTCTCGACCAAGTTCCTGAAAAACGGTTCTTACTTCGATCTGCTGACCAGCACCACCACGCATAACGTGTGGCCGATGACTCGCGTTGGTATCGAACAGTACCCGCTGATCGAATACCTGGCAGGTCAGGTAATGATGTCTGACGACGATCGCTTCGCCGCTCTGCAGCAGTACTTCCCGAACGCCAAGAAAGAAGACTGGCGCCTGATGCAAGCCGGTCAGCGCGTGCAGATCATCAAGCGTGACGAAGAAAAAGGCGGCGTTCTGAAGCTGGGTACCGAAATCGTTGCTTCCAAGGACGGCTCCATCGCCGGTCTGCTGGGCGCATCGCCAGGTGCTTCGACTGCAGCGCCGATCATGCTGGGCGTGCTTGAGAAAGTCTTCAAGGACAAGGTAGCGACTCCGGAATGGCAGGCAAAGCTGCGCCAGATCGTGCCTAGCTACGGCACCAAGCTGAACAACAGGGAGTATCAGTTTTTTTGTGTTCGGGCTGGTTAGGGCCTGCCGTCAGGCAGGCCCTTGTTTTACCAGCTCGG
>NZ_LKBW01000055.1 GCF_002699855.1 Pseudomonas amygdali
GCTGCGAGTTTTGCCTGCACTGTATATTTACCCATGACGCCTCCAAAGGTTGCGTCCAACCTTCGGGGGTCATACCAGAGCGTGAGGAACGATAGTTCTGCGACTATTGCGTGCGGCGCATCACAGCATCAGCGGTGCGCGCTCGCATAGTCTGTTCAGCTCTTTCGCCCAGTTGGGGTCGTCGTTCAGGCACGGCACCAGCACCAGTTCCTCTCCCCCCGCTTCCTTGAACTGCTCGGCACCACGGTCGCCGATCTCTTCCAGGGTCTCGATGCAGTCAGCCACAAATGCCGGGCACATGACCAGCAGCCTTTTCACGCCCTGCGCAGCCAGTTCGTCGAGACGCGCCTCGGTGTAGGGTTCGATCCACTTGGCACGCCCCAGACGTGACTGAAACGACACAGACCATTTGCCGTCAGGAATGCCTATGCGCTTGGCGAATGCCGCCGCCGATTGTATGCACTGGGCGCGGTAGCAGGTGGCAAGTACTTCGGCCGGCGCGGTCATGCAGCAATCGTCCTTGAGGCAGTGCTTGCCGGTCGGGTCGAGCTTGTGCAGATGCCGCTCGGGCAAACCATGGAAACTCAACAACAAGTGGTCGTAAGGTTGTTCCAGATGCGGCCTCACGCTCTCCACCAGCGCACTCAGGTATTCAGGCTGATCGTAGAACTGCTGCAAAACCGAGAACTGCATCTTCAACGATTTGGCGCGCACCACGCGCTTGGCCTCTTCGATCACAGTGGTCACTGTGCTGTCGGCAAACTGTGGATAGAGCGGCGCCAGAGTGACTTTCTTGAAGCCCTGCTCTGACAGGCGCGTCAGCACCGTTTCGATAGACGGCTCGCCATAGCGCATCGCCAGCTCGACCGGCCCGTGCGACCACTCTTTTTTCATCGCCTGCTGCAGGCGCTTGCTCAGCACCACCAGCGGCGAACCTTCATCCCACCAGATGGACGCATAGGCATGCGCGGACTGCTCTGGTCGTTTGATCAGAATCAGCGAGACCAGCAGCCTGCGAACGGGCCACGGCAGGTCGATCACATAAGGATCCATCAGGAACTGGTTCAGGTAGCTGCGCACATCTGCCACTTGAGTAGAAGCAGGCGAACCCAGATTGACCAGCAACAAAGCGTGATCGGTCATGCAACATCCTATTTCAAAGCGTTCAGTGGCGACCCAGCAAATCTTGCAGGGCAGTGTCGAGTTCGGTGTACTTGAATGTGAAACCGGCTTTCTGCAAACGCTCTGGCCGGGCACGCTGACCACCGAGCAGCAGCACCGAAAGTTCGCCCAGCAATACTTTCAGGGCCAGCGCAGGCATAGGCATGAATGCCGGTCTATGCAGAATACCTGCCAGTGCCTTGGCAAACTGACGATTGCGCACCGGTGATGGCGCACAAACATTATAAGGACCCTTTGCTTCATTCAGATTCAACAGAAAATCAATCGCCGCAATTTGATCGTCAATATGAACCCAGGGCATCCACTGCCTGCCATTGCCAATAGGTCCGCCCATGCCGAATTTGAAGGGCGGTAACAGGCGTTGCAGGAAGCCGGCGCGGTCCGACAGCACCAGCCCGGTACGGATCAGCACCACGCGCACACCCAGCGACTCGGCACGTTGCGCGGTTTCCTCCCAGGCGTTGCACAGCTGACTGGCAAAATCTTCTTTGGCAGGCAGTGAAGTTTCATCGATTTCACGCTCGCCGCTGTCGCCGCACCAGCCGACCGCAGAACCGGAAATCATCAGCGCAGGTTTTTGCGAGCGGGTGCCCAGCCAGGTCAGCAGTTGTTCGGTCAGCCCGATGCGGCTGTCCCACAGCAGCAGGCGACGCTTGCGGGTCCAGGGGCGATCCGCAATAGGCGCGCCCGCCAGATTGACGATTGCATCCACCGGCTGCGCACCCAGCTCATCAAGGCTGGCAATGCCACGCACCGAGGCGCCGCATAGCTCGGCGACATCGGCGGGTTTTCGGCTCCATACCGTCAGTTCATGGCCCTGAGCAGACCAGAAACGGCAGAGCGCTCGTCCTATCAAACCAGTACCACCGGTCAGCAATATGTGCATGGCAGATAACCTCGCGTGGCGTACGTGACAATTGAGTAGTCTTATTTTTACCAGTGACGATCTCCGTGACGCTTGTCCGGAAAACGAAACTGTCAGTTGAACCATAGGCCACAGCTTAATGGAGCGCAGCCATGAGGCCCTTGCCTTTATGGCTGCCCCGTTCGACCCTCAAAGCAGCAATGTGACTCAACAGGCAAATTCCAAAACCACTGCAAGTTATACCAAAGAAGAAGATTGTACAGGTTTTAACTACGGCGTAGTCTGTACAGACAAGGTAACGAGGCCCCTATGACTGTCCCTATCGCAATCATCGGTACCGGTATCGCCGGACTCTCAGCAGCCCAGGCGCTTACATCAGCCGGGCATCAGGTGCACCTTTTCGACAAAAGCCGCGGCAGCGGCGGTCGAATGTCCAGCAAGCGCAGCGACGCAGGTTCGCTGGACATGGGCGCACAATATTTCACCGCTCGTGACCGGCGTTTCGCCACCGCCGTGAAGCAATGGCAGGCTCAAGGGCACGTCGCCGAGTGGACCCCCTTGCTCTACAACTTTCACGGCGGCAGGCTCAGCCCATCGCCGGATGAGCAGGTGCGCTGGGTGGGCGAGCCAGGCATGAGCGCCATCACCCGGGCCATGCGCGGCGACTTGCCAGTGTCATTCTCGTGCCGCATCACCGATGTGTTTCGCGGAGAGCAGCACTGGAACCTGCTGGATGCCGAAGGCGAAAACCACGGCCCTTTCAGCCATGTGATCATCGCCACCCCGGCCCCGCAGGCCACTGCTCTGCTGGCTGCCGCACCGAAGCTGGCAAGTGTCGTGGCAGGCGTCAAGATGGACCCGACCTGGGCAGTGGCCCTGGCCTTCGAAACACCCTTGCAAACGCCCATGCAGGGTTGCTTCGTGCAGGACAGCCCGCTTGACTGGCTGGCGCGCAACCGCAGCAAACCGGGGCGCGACGACACGCTCGATAGCTGGGTCCTGCACGCCACCAGCCAATGGAGCCGGCAGAACCTCGACGCCTCCAGAGAACAGGTTATCGAACACTTGCACGGCGCATTTGCGGAATTGATCGACTGCGCCATGCCCGCGCCGGTATTCAGCCTGGCGCACCGCTGGCTGTATGCACGACCTGCCGGCTCTCATGAATGGGGCGCGCTGTCGGATGCCGACCTGGGCATTTATGTCTGTGGCGACTGGTGCCTGTCGGGGCGCGTCGAAGGCGCCTGGCTGAGTGGCCAGGAAGCGGCACGCCGACTGCTGGAACACCTGCAATGAATCAGATCAACCCTCGCAAACTGCTGCTGTCGAAATGGACCGCAGCCACCCCGCTCAACCGGGAAAAACATTTTCTGGTGACTGAGCTGTTCAAGGATGAAGAAGGCACTGTGCTGGAAATCGAACTGCAGGCCGTGCTGACCCAGCGCAGCGAACGACTGCCGTGGCAGGTGCTGCAGCAGGCCGATACATGGCGGATGGGCTGGAAGTAGCGGGTTTGCCCGGATTCAGATGATTGTCGTGCCGATGCTCCGCGTCGGCATGCAGTTCGTGACGCTCTGCGTCACAGGANGGATGCGTGCGAACGCAGCTTTGGCACTTGCCAGTTCAGAGCAGTCTTCAAAACCCTCTACAAAGAATTTGACTTGTACACCTATCCCCCTATGATGAAGACAAGTTGTACAGCGCGAACTATCTGTACAAGTCTTCTGTAGAGGTGACCGATGCCAATGTCCGCAATCGAAAAACCCAAGCTCGGCATCAGTGCCTGCCTGATGGGTGCCGAGGTTCGTTTCAATGGCGGCCACAAGGAGTCCCATCTGTGCACGCGGGCACTGAGCAAGTATTTTGATTTCGTCCAGGCGTGCCCCGAGGTCGCTATCGGCATGGGCATCCCGCGCGAGCCGATCAGGCTGGTGGGCGACGCGGAAAACCCCAAGGCACTGGGCACCGTCAATCGTGAGCTGGACGTTACCGAGGCGCTCGCCAATTACGGCATACAGATGGCCGAGGAGCTGGGTGATATCTGTGGTTACATTTTCATGCAGAAATCCCCGTCCTGCGGCCTGGAGCGAGTCAAGGTCTACCGCGAAAACGGCGCCCCGGTAGACGGTGGCGGTCGTGGTATCTACGCGCAGGCCTTTTGCGAGCGCCACCCCAACCTTCCGGTCGAGGAAGACGGGCGTCTGAATGACGCTGTGCTGCGGGAAAATTTCGTGACCCGCGTGTTTGCCTATGCCGCCTGGCAACAATTGTTGAAAGACGGCGTCACCCGGCGTGCACTGACCGAATTTCACTCGCGCTACAAATACCAGCTGATGGCCAATGACCCGGTGCAATACAAGGCACTGGGCAAAATGCTTGGCAGCATGGGCCGCACCGACCCGAACGAAATCGCACCGCTGTATTTCAGCGAGCTGATGGCGGCGCTGAAGAAGTGCGCAACGCGTCGCACTCATACCAACGTCCTGCAACACCTGTGCGGCTACTTGAAACAAACCATCAGTGCCGAGGACAAGCAGGAAATTCAGGAAGTGATCAGCCAGTATCACCAGGGCATCGTCCCCCTGATCGTACCGCTGACCCTGCTCAAGCATCACTTTCGCCAACATCCGGATCCGTATGTAGCGCTGCAGGTGTACATGCAGCCCCACCCGGAAAACCTCAGCCTGCGCAATGCGATTTGACTCATGAATGAAACAGACACAGAGGTGCCGGGCGACTGGCTGCCTATCCGCGAGGTCGCACGGCAGACAGGCGTCAACGCCGTTACCTTGCGCGCCTGGGAACGCCGTTACGGACTGATCGTTCCGCACCGCACCGCCAAAGGCCATCGGCTGTATTCGGACGAGCATGTGCAGCGCGTCATGAAGATTCTGACTTGGCTCAACCGTGGCGTCTCCGTGAGCCAGGTCAAAGGCCTGATCGATGACAACCGTCAGGACGCCCTGCCGCCGACCAACGACTGGGACGCCTTGCGTCAGACCCTGCTGGTGGCGATCGGCGAGTTGGCTGAACGCCGGGTTGATGACGTGTTCAATCAGGCGATGTCGCTGTACCCGCCACGCACATTGTGCGAACAGCTGCTGTTGCCGCTGCTTGCCGAACTGGAGCAGCGCTGGCAAGGCAAGTTCGGCGCACAGCTGGAGCGCACTTTTTTCTACTCTTGGCTACGCAGCAAGTTTGGCGCGCGGATCTATCACAACAATCGCCAGCTCAATGGCAGCCCGTTGCTGCTAGTCAATCAGTCCGATCTGCCGCTGGAACCACACCTGTGGCTCGCGGCCTGGCTGGTGAGCAGTGCCGACTGCCCGGTCGAGGTGTTCGACTGGCCATTGCCGGTCGGTGAGCTGGCGCTGGCCGCGGAATACCTTAAGCCACGTGGCATATTGCTGTACTCCAGCAAAGCCCTGAATGTGGCCCAACTACCCCGCTTGCTGGCCAATATCACCTGCCCCGTGGTGCTGAGCGGACCAACGGTGCAGATCCATAACGCCGAGCTGCTCGTACAGGCTAGCGAGATAGCTGGACTGACCCTTGCCCACGACGCACTCGGCGCGCAGATAGAGCTGGGCAAGCTCGGACTTATCTAAGGACTTCTCATGCAACTGATCTGGCTGCGTAGCGACCTGCGCGTTCACGATAATACTGCCTTGACCGCTGCCATGGAGCGCGGTCCGACGCTGGCGGTTTACCTGCTCAGCCCGGCACAGTGGCGCAGCCACGACGACGCTGACTGCAAGGTGGATTTCTGGCTGCGCAATCTGGTCGAGCTGGAAAAGGCGCTGGGCGCGCTGAACGTACCGCTGTTGATTCGCGAAGCCGATACCTGGGATCAGGCACCTGAAGTACTGTCGACACTGTGCACGCAGTTCAAGGTCGAAGGCCTGCACCTCAATCAGGAATACGGCATCAACGAAACACGCCGTGATCAGGCGGTGCAAAAGGCGCTGGAAAAAGCCGGTGTGCAGGTCACCAGTTACCTTGATCAGCTGTTGTTCAAGCCGGGCAGCATACTGACCAAGACCGGCAATTATTTCCAGGTGTTCGCTCAGTTCAAGAAAGTCTGCTACAACCGGATGCACCAGGCCATGCCGCAGCCGGTGCGCACACCCAAAGCGCAGCAATCACCGTCGATCAAGAGCGACTCGATCCCTGATCAGGTCGAGGGCTTTGCCACGCCCTCGAAAGCATTACGTGACCTGTGGCCAGCAGGCGAGGCCGAAGCCAGGCGGCGCATGGCGACCTTCGCCGACGCGCAAATCAGTTACTACAAGACCGAACGCGACTTTCCCGCCAAACCCGGCACCAGTCAGCTGTCAGCGTATCTGGCGGCAGGGGTGATTTCGCCGCGCCAGTGCCTGCATGCGGCGCTGGGCAGCAACCAGGGGGAATTCGAGACCGGCGACGTTGGCACTGTGACCTGGATCAACGAGCTATTATGGCGAGAGTTTTATAAACACACGCTGGTCGGCTACCCTCGTGTATCACGGCATCGTGCCTTCCGCCCGGAAACCGAGGCGTTGAAGTGGCGCGATGCCCCCGAAGAACTGCTGGCGTGGCAAGAGGCGCGTACAGGTCTGCCGATTATTGACGCAGCGATGCGCCAGTTGCTGGAAACCGGATGGATGCACAATCGGCTAAGGATGGTCGTTGCGATGTTCCTCACCAAAAACCTGTTGATCGACTGGCGCGAGGGCGAGCGCTTTTTCATGCGCCACCTGATCGACGGCGACCTGGCTGCCAACAACGGCGGCTGGCAGTGGAGCTCGTCCACCGGCACAGACTCGGCGCCCTACTTCCGTATTTTCAACCCTTTGTCGCAGTCGGAACGCTTCGACCCCGAAGGCCTGTTCATCAAGCGCTGGCTGCCGGAACTGGCGGATCTGAATAAAAAGCAGATTCATGACCCCGCGTCCATCGGCGGCCTGTTTGATGCTGCCGACTACCCGAAACCTATCGTCGATCTGAGCAAAAGCCGCGCCCGCGCCCTGGCAGCGTTCAAAGCGCTTCCGGCCCGCCAACCCGCTGCGGGAATCGAACATGACTGATTTCCTGCATCGCTTCGCCGAAGGTTTTGCCGCGCTGAACAAGGACAACCTTGATCAGATCGCCGAGCTGTACAGCGACGACGTGTCGTTCAGCGACCCGATGCATGACATCCACGGCCTCGCCGCCATGCGACGTTATTTCGACGAGCTGTATGCCAACGTTCAGGATCTGCACTTCGACTTTCATGCCTTCGATGAAGTGCGCCCCGGCGAGGGCTATCTGGGCTGGACCATGAGCTATTCGCACCCGCGTCTGGCTGGGGGCCGGACGATTCGTGTCGAAGGCTGTTCGCACCTGAAGTGGCACGACAAGGTTTATCGACACCGGGATTACTTCGATGCCGGTGCATTGCTCTACGAACATCTGCCCATCATGGGTCGAGTCATCCATTGGCTGAAGAAGAGGTTGGGATGAGCACTCCTGTTGCACGACGCATCTGGTTGACCGGAGCTAGCAGCGGCATTGGTCTGGCGCTGGCCAAAGAACTGCTCAACGCCGGACATCGGCTGGCGTTGACCGCCCGTACGCTTGAACCGCTGCAGAACCTGGCGACTGTTTACCCGACCCAGGTGCTGCTGGTGACAGGCGACATCACCGAGCCTGCGCAGGTCAAGGCCATGGCCGACCTGATCGCGCAGCAATGGGGCGCGCTGGACACCGCCATCTTCAACGCGGGTACCTGTGAATACATCGACGTGCGGCAGTTCGAAGCGGCAATGGTCGAGCGCGTGGTGCGCACCAACCTGCTGGCCAGCAGTTATTGCATCGAGCAAGCACTGCCGCTGCTACGCAAGGGGCATCAGCCGCATCTGGTCGGCGTGGCCAGTGCGGTGACCTACCTGGCGCTACCTCGCGCAGAAGCCTATGGCGCCTCGAAAGCCGGCCTGCGTTATCTGTTCGAAGCGCTGCGTCTGGACCTGGCCAGCGAGAACATCGACGTGACCGTGGTCAGCCCAGGATTCGTCGACACGCCCCTGACGCAGAAAAATGATTTCCCCATGCCGATGCGCTGGCCTGTCGAGAAGGCCGCCAAACATATCGCCAGCAAACTGGGGCGCAACAAACGCCCACTGGATATCGCGTTCCCGGCGCTGTTCATTTTCAGCATGCGCGCGCTGGCAATGCTCCCGGCACGCGCCAGACTGGCCCTCGGCAAACGTATGGCGCGGACCGGGTCGTCGAATAAGGATGCGCAATGAAAATCGCCGTCATTGGTAGCGGGATCGCTGGCCTGACCAGTGCCTACCTGCTCAACCGTGCGCATGAGGTGACAGTGTTTGAGTCCTCCGACTGGGTCGGCGGGCACACCCATACGGTGGACGTGCAGGTCGAAGGCCGGGCTTACGCCATTGACACCGGTTTCATTGTCTTCAACGACTGGACCTACCCCAATTTCATTCGCCTGCTGAGTCAGCTGGGTGTTGGCTTCAAGCCCGCCGAAATGAGCTTTTCGGTGCATGATCCGCGCACTGGCGTGGAATATAACGGCAACAACCTTAACAGTCTGTTCGCCCAACGCAGCAACCTGCTGTCGCCCAGGTTCTGGGGCATGCTGCGCGATATCCTGCGTTTCAATCGTCAATCGGTCGATGACCTGGAAAACCAGCGTATTTCGGCCGACACCACGTTGGGCGAGTACCTGAAGAGCGGCGGCTACGGGCAGCGCTTCATCGATCATTACATCGTGCCCATGGGCGCAGCCATCTGGTCGATGTCGCTGGCCGACATGCTCGGCTTTCCCCTGCAGTTCTTCGTGCGCTTTTTCAAGAATCACGGCCTGCTCTCGGTCACCCATCGGCCGCAATGGTGCGTGATCGAAGGTGGCTCCAGAAGTTATGTCGAACCGTTGACGGCGTCGTTCCGCGAGCGGATTCGTCTGTCATGCCCGGTCACACGGGTCGAGCGCGACAGTGACGGTGTGACGCTGCACAGCGCCATGCGCAGCGAACGCTTCGACAAAGTCGTGTTTGCCTGCCACAGCGATCAGGCCCTGGCCCTGCTGGCAAAACCCTCAAGTGCCGAGCAGTCGGTGCTCGGCGCACTGCGCTATGCCGAAAACGACGTGGTGCTGCACACCGATACACGACTGCTGCCCGAGCGCAAACTGGCCTGGGCCAGCTGGAACTACAGGCTCGGCGGCAGCGAACAGCAATCGGCAGCCGTCACTTATGACATGAACATCCTGCAAGGGATCGACAGCGACACAACCTTTTGCGTCAGCCTCAACCAGACCGCTGCCATCGACCCGACAAAAATCCTCGGCCGCTACCGTTACGCGCACCCGCAATACAGCCTTGATGCAATCGCCGCGCAGGCGCGCTGGGAAGAAATCAATGGCGTCGACCACACTTGGTACTGCGGCGCGTACTGGGCCAACGGCTTTCACGAAGACGGCGTGGTCAGCGGCTTGCGTGTCGCCCAGGCGTTTGGTGAAACGCTGTGAACAGCGCGCTCTACAGTGGCTGGATCAGCCACCGGCGATTTGCGCCGCGTGCCCATGAGTTCACCTATCGGATAGGCCTGCTTTATCTGGATCTGGATGAACAGTACAGCGTGCTGGGGCTTTCGCCACTGGCTGGCAGCAAGCGTTTCGCGCCCTTCTCGTTCCGCGAACGTGACTACCTGCCAGCGCTGACCGGGCAAGGCATGAGCCTCATAGAGGCGGTCCGCGAGCAGGTTGGCAAAGCGCTGGGCCGCGTACCATCAGGTCGTGTCTGCCTGCTGACCCAGGCACGCAGCTGGGGCTTGTCGTTCAATCCGGTAAGCTTTTTCTACTGCCATGAGGCAGACGGCACACTGGCAGGCATTCTCTGTGAAGTCACCAACACACCGTGGGGCGAACGCTACAGCTATGTGCTGCCCGCGACAGGTGAAGGACATCAGTATTTCGCGGTGGCAAAGGCCTTTCACGTTTCACCGTTTTTGCCGCGCGACCTTGAATACCGTATGAGCTTCAGCCAGCCCGCCGAGCGGATTGGTGTGCACATGGCTGACTGGCAAGGCGAACTGAAAATGTTCGACGCCACGCTCAACCTGACCCGCCAGAACCTCAGCCGCCAGACGCTGCATCGTTACCTGATCGCTTACCCGTGGATGACCGCCAAAACCTGTCTGGCGATTTACTGGCAGGCGATGCGTCTGCTGGTCAAGCGCATACCCATTTTTTCTCATCAGGCCGCCGACGGCGAGTACCGTGCTGCCGCCGCGCAAACCAAGGACTCACGCCATGAAAAGCAGTAGCAGTAGTTTTTCTGCCAATCTGGGCACCAATGGTCTGACGGCCAATATCCTGCGCCGAGGTGTGTTACGGCAATTAGCAGGACTGCGCAACGGCCAGTTGGTGGTTATCGAACGGGGTGAGCGCCATGTGTTCGGCAAGAACAACGCGCTGATTCAGGCTGAAATCCACATTCTTGATTCGGCAGCATGGGGCATGGTTGCCAGCAACGGCTCCATCGGCGCTGGCGAGGCGTTTATTCACGGCTACTGGACTACCCCGGACCTGACGGCAGTGGTGCGGGTATTTGTCAGCAATCTGGATGTGCTGGATGCAATGGAAGGCGGCGTGGCTCGCCTGACCCGTCCGTTCATTCATGCCCTGCACTGGCTAAATCGCAATACACGCGAAGGCTCGCAGAAAAACATCGCGGCCCACTACGACCTGGGCAACACGCTGTTCGAGCAATTTCTCGACCCGACGATGATGTATTCCGCCGCACAGTTCCTCAGCGAAGACGACACGCTGGAACAGGCGCAGTTGAATAAACTGGAACGCATCTGTCAGAAGCTGGCCCTGAAACCTGAAGATCACCTGCTGGAAATCGGCACAGGCTGGGGCAGCATGGCTATTTATGCTGCGCAGCATTACGGCTGCCGGGTGACCACCACGACCCTGTCCAGAGAACAGTTCGCCTACACCGAGCAGCGCCTGATCGAACTGGGCCTGCAGGATCGCGTGACGCTGCTGCTGACCGACTACCGGGACCTGACCGGTGAATATGACAAGCTGGTGTCCATCGAGATGATCGAAGCGGTCGGCCATCGTTTTCTGCCGACGTACTTCAAGCAATGCGCGAACCTGCTCAAAAGCAACGGCATGATGCTGCTGCAGGCGATCACCATCCGCGAGCAGCGTTATGCTCAGGCCAAACGCAATGTGGACTTCATCCAGCGCTACATCTTCCCCGGTGGTGCTCTGCCCTCGGTGGCGAAGATGCTGGACATTGTCGGCAGCGATACCGACATGAACCTGCTGCACATGGAAGATTTCGGCCTGCACTACGCGCGCACGCTGCGCCTGTGGCACGACAACTTCAAACACGCGCACGGCAAACTGGCCGAACTGGGTTACGACGAACACTTCCTGCGCCTTTGGGAGTTCTATCTGTGCTACTGCGAAGGCGGCTTTCTGGAGCGGACCATTGGTACGGCGCAGTTGCTCCTGGCCAAACCCGATGCCCTGCGCGAACCCTTGCTTGGGCGCTTCAATGCTTAAATCAATCGCCAACGCGCTGCTCTTTCAGATCGGCTGGTTCGCCTGCGTATTGGGCGGTAACAGTTACTGGCTGCTGATTGCAGTCGGCGTGCTGGCGGTGCATTTTCTGTGGACCAGCTCATGGGCAGCGGAAGGCCGGCTGATCCTGACGGTTACGTTAATCGGTATCGTGCTCGACAGTGCCTTGATGACACTCGGTGTTTTCGACTTTGGCAGCGGCGGCTACCTGCTGCCGCTGTGGCTGGCGGTATTGTGGGCGGTGCTGGGCACGACGCTCAATCATTGCCTGGCGTGGACCGCAAAGCCGCTATGGCGCGCCGCCGTGCTGGGCGCTATTGGCGGCCCGATGTCGTACTATGCCGGCTCACAACTGGCTCAGGTCCACCTTCCCCTCGGAGTGTGGCCTGGCATGCTGGTACTGGGGCTGGTCTGGGCGGGGCTGTTTCCCTTGCTGCAATGGCTGGCAGCACGCGCAGCCAGACAATCGGGAGAAACGCTCTGAACGCTACGCTCATTCCGCTCGCAGACATTCACAGCGAAACGGAAGTCACCTGCTCGACCTGCGCAGCTTGCTGTTGCCAACTGGAAGTGATGCTCATCACCGACACGGGCGTGCCTGAGCGCTACATTGATACCGACGAGTGGGGTGGCGAGGTCATGCTGCGTCTGGACGACGGCTGGTGTGCAGCACTGGATCGCAACACCATGATGTGCACGATCTACGAGAAACGCCCGCTGATCTGCCGTGAGTTCGAAGCCGGAGCAGAAGACTGCCTGAACGAACGCAAAGGGATTGCGACGGCTTATCTGTAATAAATACTGCTGACTTGACGTTCATTATCGTTCCCACGCTCTGGTATGCCCCCCGAAGGTTGGACAATTATCCACTTACGCTGCCTTGGCGGCCTGCATCCTG
>NZ_LKBW01000056.1 GCF_002699855.1 Pseudomonas amygdali
CCGAGTCTGCCCAGGTGGCATGACTCAAACAAAAGGGTCTCCGAGAAACCCGGGGCGGTTCAATACCCTGACCGATCAAACGATTGTCCGGGTTCAGGTAGATGAAAATCTCTTCCTCGACAGACTGCGAGCCGTCCTTGGCACATTCGACCTGAACATTCACAGGCTCGGAACGCCACACCACTTCCCCGTTGGGAATCGACTCCGGAATCGCCACCGTACTGCCCAGATCATCGTGAATTTCGGTTTCACCGCCCCCTTGAGTGGTACAGACCAACGCGAAGACGGAGGCCGGATTCAGCATCAGCAACACCACAGTGGATAGCAGCCAGCGTCTGGCAGACAGTCGTTTCATATCAGCATTCGTCCTGAAAGGAATGGGGCTCCAGCAAGCGGGCCGTAAAGGCCGCCTGCCCCTTGAGCGGTGTGCAATAAGTACGCTGACCGCCATAGTCGGTCAGCGCCTTGTATGAAAAACGATGGGTTGCGGAGGGCAGAACGCTCGCTGGTACAACCATTTCAAAATGGGCGCCCGGTGCCAGCAGCAGGTACTCGCTGAGTTGAACAGCGTCAATGCGCAACGCTTGCAGATACACGTGATAAGGCATTGGGTTACGGACCGTCAGCAAGGAAACGCCTGCCTCGTCATGGGTCAGTGTCCACTGCAACTTTGCGCCAGTGTCAGCCGGATCCCCCTCTAGACCAACGGGCCGGTAAAACACATTGATGCGCTGACGCACGGCGACATTCAACTGACGAGTGCCTGCCTGCCGTCGAGGCACCTCAAGCACATACAAATGCAGCAGCGACTCGCGCCCCTGCGGCATGCCTGTGCCCTGATATAAAACGCGCAGGACCTGCCTGCCGCCGCCCGGCAGACGTGAAAGCGGCGGCGTGACCACGAACGGCAGCGTTCTACGCCGAACCAGTGGAGTGTCGTCGTCATCCTGGGCATCACTTAGCCAGGCCTGAAAAAGCGCCTCCGAATCACCTCGATTGCGCACCTCGATACTGGCTTCGTGATACTGGCCATCAAAGACCAGCCGTGTTCCGCTCAGCGAAATAGCCCCTTGTGCGCCAACGCTGCCCATCAGCAGCAGCACCGCCAACATTGCCGGGCATGAATCAGCAAGGGCGCTCATTGGCATGTCACCCTGATCCGCTCGTAGGCACGGGTCGGATCTCTGGGCGGCAGCGAGAATGCTGCCTGACAACTTTGATCAGACCAGCGAACCCGCAAGCTGCCGACATCCTGCTCACTGAGCACCAGCGCCTGACTGCCAGGGTCGACCACCGCCAGCGCCCTGCCCTGTTCATCCTCGACACTGGCACCCAGCGGTACCTTGCTGCCGTCGGCGCGCACCAGTTCAAACTGGACCCGGCGGCCCACAACGGCTTTGAAGCGCACCAACGGTATCGCTCCCCGGCGCGGTACGAGCTGGGTGATGGCATTTTCCAGGTCGACATCAGCACCCAACTGGAGGGTATCCAGGCTGACCCAATTGGTTCGGTAGGCCTGCGCATAGGGCAGAACCGCATAGCCGTTGCCTGCGGTTTCGACTTTACTGAAGGACTTCAACCGAGCCCCGCTGACGTCCGGAACCTGAACCAGGGCGAAGGTTTCACCCAGCGCCTGCCCCAGGTTCACACCTCCGGGGTGAGCCACCAGCGAACCCGCCGCAGACAGGCTGAATGCATCGTAGTCCTGGCCCTGGCTATAACCTGCCTCGAAGCGACCGAACCCGGTGGTGGTACTGATCTTCCCGGCACCGAAACTGCCGGAGCTGCTGTCATGCCCGGCCTGTACCGAATAAAACGTATCACGATCCCCCAGCACCTGGCCGTTGAGCCCGGTCTGAGCGTTGTACTCACCGGTGCTGTCGCGCACGGCATTGAAAGACAGTCGCGACGAACCAGGGCTCGATCCGAGTGGCAGGGTCACGCTCAAGGCAACACGATTGTCGGTGCTCGCTTCACCGTTTCGCCCGAAGTCCTCGTTGCGTTCAATGGACAGGCTGTAATTGACGGTCTGCCAGGCAGCGTTATAGGACAGATAAAGTTGCCGGGTCTTGCCGGGCAGATTCCAGTAGCGCTGCTCGGAAGCGGTCAGACTCAGCGATGCGGCGTGGCTCGACACTATCTGGGTAACACTTAGCTCAAGCCGATCCCGAGCCAGGCCAGTGGACAGCGCATGTCTCTGCGGGTCGGTATCGCTGATGTGCTGGCTCAGGGTCCGGTACGCTTCAGTGGAATAGCGGTAACCTGCCACGGCCAGAGTGGTGTCGGTAACGTCCAGCGTGTTGGCATAGCGCACCCGTATGCTCTGGCCGCTGCGCGACTGTTGAGCAACCTGACTGACAGATCGGGTGATATCCAGCGACACTGCGCCCAGCCCGGTATTGATCCCGGCACCTATATTCGCGGCCTGATAATCTTCGGCCAGCTGCAGCCCCCCAAACCCGGTAATCCGCTCGGAAAGCCCATAGATCAGGGCTGTGCTGGCAAAGTCGGGAGAGGCTTGAACATCATTACTGTTATCGACCTGCCCGACGGCCAGGCTGTAGCGCAAGGATCCCCAGGGGACCATGATCGGCAGCGATGCGTAGGCCTGGGTAAAAGTCCGTACGCGCCCATCGGCCTCAATGATCGACACCGACAAATCACCGTTGGAACCACTGGGGTAGATATCGGCAATTTCGAAAGGCCCCGGTGAAACACTGCCGCTGTACAGCAGAAAACCGTTCTGACGAACTTCCACCGTCGCGTTGGTCTCGGCAATCCCGCGGATGACCGGGGCATAGGCGCGCTCGCTGTCGGACAGCATGCCATCGTCAGAAGCCAGTGCTGCGCACTTGAAGCGAACACTGTCGAAAACCTGCGAGTCGCTGAAGGTCTCCCCCACCGTGAACTGGCTTTTCAGGAAAGTGATGTCACGCTGCGCGAAAGTACGATTGCTGCGATAACGCCAGGGCCGATCACTGCCGCCGACCAGCGAGGACTCATTGCGCAATCGCCAGGCCCCGAGGTTCAGGCCATTTCGCATCCCGAGATAATACTGGTCCGTTTCCAGACCCTTGTTACGGCGTCTGCTGCCATTGGCGTTGTAATTGATAAAACCTGCCGTCTCACCCTGATCCCAAAGCTCCGGTGAAACATAACCGCGAGCGCCCCGCGACATAACGGCTTGCGGCACACTGATAGTGAGTCGCAGCGCACCGGACTGATAGTCGATGCGCGCAAACTCGACACGCGCAGGCAAATCGAAACAGCCCTGAGCAGCGCCTTCATCTGAAGGCAGGCGACTCAGGTCCAGACCGAAGCTCTGTAGCATTTCAAGCGACAGACAGGGTTCAATCAGGCCAGACACCCGATTTTTTGAAAAGGCGATATCTCGCCTGCCGCTCAGTTTGCGATTGACGTAAATATCAACCCGATAAGTGCCGGGCAGTACGCTGTTGGTACGCAGAAACTCCTGGAGGTCAGGCGGCTGATCGCTTCCCTGGATAAATGCCGTATTGAATTTGACTGTCCCGTCAGCCCGAGTACCGCCAGGCGAGGCTGCGAACGCGCTGAGCGAAAACATCAACGTCAACCCCAGGCCGGTACCCAGCGGACAGTGTCGTGGCTGAGGCAGAGCGAACTGTGCAATGACTCCCTTGTGATCCTTTTTGCGCCATTCCATAGCGGTCTTCACTCTACTTCGGCTGTCGCGCGCGCCGCGCAATCCTTTACACAGACGCAGGTCTGCCGGGCCGGTTTGTCACGCAGGCCCAACGGTTTGAACAGTTAACGCTGATGTGTGATGTGGCAGGTTACCGAGGCAAGGCCTTGTGGGCATGACCCGGTTCTTTATCGGCCAGTGTCACTTGATAAGGCACTTGCCCGCCGTAGTCATTGATACTCACGAAACTCACCAGCAACGGCGCACTTCCCGGTGTGTGCAGCAACGGGATACGCAGCTGTTGATGGGGGGCAAGCATCTGACTGTCGAGACGGGCAAGTTCACTATCGTGTTGGCGTATGGAAATCCTCAGCATGGACACGTGATAGGGCCCTGGATTTTCCACCTGCACACCCGCGTTATCGATTGATTGCCAGTTCAGCTGTTCAGGTGCCTGCTGCGGATCGCCCTGCAAACCGTCAGGCCGAAAGAACACTTTTATGCGCTGACGTATCGCAATCTGCAGTGTGTTCTCGGCAGCAGTCTGGGGGATTTCCTGCACATTGAGCCATAACACTGATTCACGATCAGTGGGCATGTCTGCACCGGAATGAATGATGCGCAACAGTTGCTTGCCACCTCCGGCCATGCGCGTCAGCGCAGGCGTGACGATAAAAGGCAAATACGCTGGGGTGTCGTTGTTATCAGTCTTGTTGGTCGCCACTGTCGGAGATTCAAGCCAGGACTGCAGGAGAATCTCTCCCCCGCCACTGTTATGAACACCCAGACTGACCTCTTTTTCATTACCCTGATAAATGACGCGCGTCGTATTCAATACGATGCCCGCCTGAACAGAGGACGCACAGCACACTAGCGCAACAAGCATCGTGTAGCGAAAAAAAACAGGAAACATACTGGCGTTCGCCTTGAATTCGATAAGGGACAGGGCGAGCCGTGCCCGCCCTGTCCGACACGGTTACTCGTAATCCATCACGAACGGCAGGAAGCCATCGGCATTACCCGGATTGGTCGGCGTGCCGTTAAGCACATAGACCGCGCCAAAATTTATTTCAGCAGTCGCGCCGCCGGCACCATCCTTGATGAGCGTGGTGTCGACGGTTTCAGCACCGCTCAGGTCCATCAGAACGCTGGAGGTATTGAGCAGGCCGATACCGACACCATCTGCCGCGCCGGTGGTGCGCAGAAGTTTGGCATCGTTATTGTCCAGGCCGCTGCCGTTACGGGCAGTAAGGCGCATCTTGACCATGCTGTATTGATCTGCGCCCGCGCTACAGTTGACCAGCAGCTGAATAGGCGCAGCCGTTTCGAATCGACTTTCACTCGATACACCAATATCGGAGAAGGAAACGTTACCCAGGTCGACATTGATTTCGCCAGGGTTGGTGCCCGAACTGACGCCTGTGCCCGGTCCCACATCGCAGGAGATATTGGTCAGTGTCCCATTGAAGACCATTTTTCCGTTGTTCGCTGCACTGACGTTACCCGCCATGCCAACGCCCATTACGCCCAGAACTGCCAATGTAAGAGAAAGCTTTTTCATGCTAACGACCTTCCTTGTGTTATGTCGTGTGTGCCCGCTATCGGACGGTGAGCACTATAGATCCAGACCTATTTCGATGCTGTCAGCTGGATAACTTTTAACCCGCAGACAACACAACACGACACGCAGGACAGGTCTGTAGGAATAACCAGGCGTCTTGCGCAAGTAGGCTAATTACGGCTGTTAAACAGTGTGGCGCCGATGTTTTAAATCACGGCGCTTTCAGTTTTGAAAGGGCTGACCGGACACGGGACCGTCACTTAAGCGTGGGTGACAGTCCGGTCGAAAAAATAATACAGATCTGTATTTATTGATAGCTCAACGTGATGACTCCAGCGCGGGCCTGCAGGGCCTCGCCGTCGGTCTCGGCGACCGGAAGTACCTGATACTGCGCGACAAAGGGCACGGCCTGATCACCACATGCATTGTGTTCAGTGCTCACCTGCATATTGATGCCCGGTGCAACTTGCAAAATGCGCGCATGAGCAACAGGCGTATTCACATTAATGTCGGAAATCACGCAACTGCTGTTGACGATACTGCCATGCAACGTCAATGCGCCGTCCTTTGCCCATGAAAAAGCAGGCGCAGCCAGCAAGGGAATCGACACCATGACGGCCCCCAAACCTTGACGAAGAAACAAACACCTCAACATAAATTTCCAGGTCGATTTTTTACTGTTCATGGCGTTCTCCACTCATAGGCTCATACAGTGAGTTAAGTTGATGGGAGAATTAGCTGCCAGAAGCCGACCTAGGAAAATGTAGGAAAACTCTTAGGACTTTATAAACATCTGGACAAATATCTCTTCAACATAGATATCGTCCGTTAGCGGATTTTCTTGACTGCACGCCATGCGCGGTGGAGGCTTCCTGACAAACCTGACAGCTAAAAGTCATTCTGCTGACCGGGTTTGCAGGCTATAAGGAAGCCCTAAAAAAATATTACTCCCGTACCGACATTTGGCGTTTTCTTCATATGCGCAGACAGACCCTGACCGTCACCGCTGTAGTCCTGCTGATAGCCTGCGCGGCCATTGCCGGATGGAAACTGACACGCCCCGCTACACTCCCGAAAAACTCCGTGACTGCGGTGCCTGTGAAGGTGATCACGGTCAGCATTGAGGACGTACCACGTTTCGTCACAGGTATCGGTTCGGTGCTGTCACTGCAAAGTGTGGTGATCCGTCCTCAGGTAGATGGCGTACTGACGCGCGTGCTGGTCAAGGAAGGTCAACAGGTCAAGGCCGGCGAGTTGCTGGCGACGCTGGATGATCGATCGATCCGCGCCTCGCTGGAGCAGGCACGCGCGCAGCTGGCGCAGAGCAAGGCGCAGCTTGATGTCGCGCAACTGGACCTGAAGCGCTATCGCCAACTCACTCAGGACAATGGCATTTCGCGCCAGACATTCGATCAGCAGCAGGCACTGGTCAGGCAACTCGAAGCCACAGCGAAAGGCAACGAAGCGAGCATCAACGCCTCACAGGTGCAGCTCTCCTACACCCAGATTCGCTCGCCGGTCACTGGCAGGGTCGGCATCCGCAATGTCGATGAAGGCAACTTCCTGCGCGTCAGCGATGCTACCGGTCTGTTTTCGGTGACACAGATCGACCCGATTGCGGTGGAATTCTCTCTGCCTCAGCAAATGTTACCGACCCTGCAGGGGCTTATTGCCGAGCGCACCTCTGCGGTGGTCAAAGCGTATCAGGGCGACGGCGCAGCAAATGGACTGCTACTTGGCGAAGGCACGCTTTCGCTGATCGACAATCAGGTTTCGGCAACCACCGGCACGATCCGCGCCAAGGCTCAATTCAAAAACCCCGGCGAACAACTGTGGCCCGGGCAACTGGTCACGGTGAAGATCCAGACCGGTGTCGAACTCAACTCGCTCAAGGTACCGCCACAAGTGGTACAGCGCGGGATCGATCAGCACTTTGTTTATCGACTGACTGCTGATAAAAAAGTGGAAGTGGTACCGGTCAAGGTGCTTTATCAGGACAGCGAGCAGACGTTGATCAGCGGGCCAAACGCCGGAGATGTACTGGTCAGCGACGGCCAGTCGCGGCTGCGGCCGGGGGCAACTGTCGAAGTGGTCAGCGCACCCGCCCCGGATGTGGCAAGCGCGCAAGTGGAGCACGCACGATGAGTGGCCGAGGCTCGGTATCGGCGTGGTGCATCGACCACCCGGTGGCCACCTTGTTATTGACCTTCGCACTGGTACTGCTAGGGGTCATTGCCTTTCCACGACTGCCGATTGCGCCGTTGCCGGAAGCGGAGTTCCCGACCATCCAGGTTACCGCGCAGCTGCCCGGTGCCAGCCCGGAAACCATGGCGTCTTCGGTTGCCACGCCACTGGAAGTGCAGTTCAGTGCGATACCGGGCATGATCCAGATGACCTCCAGCAGCGCACTGGGCTCCACCAACCTTACGCTGCAGTTCACCCTCAACAAAAGCATCGACACTGCGGCCCAGGAAGTCCAGGCCGCAATCAATACCGCAGCCGGACGCCTGCCGGCCGATCTGCCCAGTCTGCCAACCTGGCGCAAGGTCAACCCGGCCGACAGCCCGGTGCTGATCCTCAGTGTGAGTTCCAGTCTGATCCCCGGCACCAAATTGAGCGACGTCACCGAAACCATCCTGGCGCGCCAGCTCAGCCAGATCTAAGGCGTGGGCCAGGTGTTCATCACCGGCCAGCAAAGGCCAGCGATTCGTGTGCAGGCCGCCCCCGAAAAACTGGCCGCGCTGGGGCTGACCCTGGCCGACATTCGCCTGGCGGTGCAACAGACCAGCCTTAACCTGGCCAAAGTTGCCTTATACGGCAAGGACAGCATTTCGACACTGTCGTCCAACGACCAGTTGTTCAAGCCGCAGGACTACGCGCAACTGATCGTTTCCTACAAGAACGGCGCCCCCGTCCAGCTCAAGGATGTGGCGCGGGTGGTCGCGGGTTCGGAAAACGCCTACGTCAAGGCCTGGTCCGGCGACCAGCAAGGCGTCAACATCGCTATTTTTCGTCAGCCGGGCGCCAACATTGTCGACACCGTGGACCGCATCCAGCGTGAACTGCCACGGTTGCAGGAAATGCTCCCGGCCACCGTTGACGTCTCGGTACTCAACGACCGGACCCGCACCATTCGTGCCTCGCTGCACGAAGTGGAACTGACCCTGATGATCGCGGTGCTGCTGGTGGTGGCGGTCATGGCACTGTTTCTGCGCCAGCTGTCGGCCACGCTGATCGTCAGCGCGGTGCTCGGGGTATCGCTGATCGCCAGCTTTGCGATGATGTACCTGTTCGGCTTCAGCCTGAACAACCTGACATTGGTAGCCATCGTGGTCGCGGTCGGGTTCGTGGTGGACGACGCTATCGTGGTGGTGGAGAACATCCATCGCCACCTTGAAGCCGGACAAGGCATGCGCGAGGCTGCCATAAAAGGCTCGGGGGAAATCGGTTTTACCGTGGTGTCGATCAGTTTCTCGCTGGTGGCGGCGTTCATCCCGCTGTTGTTCATGGGCGGCGTGGTCGGGCGACTGTTCAAGGAATTCGCCCTGACCGCCACTGCGACCATTCTGATTTCGGTGGTCGTCTCCCTGACCCTGGCGCCGACCCTTGCGGCATTGTTCATGCGCGCCCCCACGCACAACCCGCATCAGAAACCGGGCTTCGGTGAACGTTTGCTGGCTTCCTACGAGCGAGGCTTGCGTAAGGCGCTGGCCCATCAGCGACTGATGCTCGGCGTGTTCGGCCTGACCCTGGCGCTTGCGGTGGTCGGCTACATCCTCATACCCAAGGGCTTCTTTCCGGTTCAGGACACTGCTTTTGCACTCGGCACCACCGAGGCCGCTGCCGACATTTCCTACCCGGACATGGTGGAAAAACACCTGCAACTGGCAAAAATCGTCGGTGCAGACCCGGCAGTGCTGGCGTTCTCTCATTCAGTCGGTGTGTCAGGCAGCAACCAGACCATCGCCAACGGTCGCTTCTGGATCTCGCTCAAACCGCGCTCTGAACGCGCCTGCGCCCCAAACTGGCAAAGGTCCCCGGCATCGTTCTGTATCTGCGCGCCGGGCAGGACATCAACCTGAGTTCCGGGCCGAGTCGCAGTCAGTATCAGTACGTGCTCAAGAGCAACGACGGCGAATTGCTCAACACCTGGACGCAACGGCTGACTGAAAAGCTGCGTAGCAATCCGGCGTTTCGCGATATGTCCAACGACTTGCAACTGGGCGGCAGCGTCACCCATATCGATATTGATCGCAGTGCTGCCGCGCGATTCGGCCTGACCACCGCCGACGTCGATCAGGCGCTGTACGATGCGTTCGGCCAGCGGCAGATCAGCGAATACCAGACCGAGGTCAACCAGTACAAGGTGATGCTCGAACTGGACGCCCAGCAGCGTGGCAAGGCCGAAAGCCTGGCTTACTTCTACCTGCGCTCACCGCTGACCAATGAAATGGTGCCACTTTCGGCGCTGGCCAAAGTCAGTGCGCCGCGCATGGGCCCGCTGTCGATCAGCCACGACGGTATGTTCCCGGCTGCCAACCTGTCATTCAACCTGGCGTCCGGAGTCGCGCTGGGCGACGCGGTAAGCATGCTCGATCAGGCCAAGAAAGAGATCGGCATGCCCGCCTCGATCATCGGCAGTTTTCAGGGTGCGGCGCAGGCATTCCAGAGTTCGCTGGCCAACCAGCCGTGGCTGATTCTCGCCGCGCTGGTGGCGGTGTACATCATTCTGGGTGTGCTTTATGAAAGCTTCGTGCATCCGCTGACCATTATCTCCACCCTGCCCTCGGCAGGTATCGGCGCGCTGTTGCTGCTATGGATGATGGGGCAAGACTTCTCGATCATGGCCCTGATCGGCATCGTGCTGCTGATCGGCATCGTCAAGAAGAACGGCATTCTGCTCGTGGACTTTGCCCTGCAAGCGCAGCGTGAGCAGGGCCTGTCGCCACAGGAGGCCATTTATGAGGCATGCATTACCCGCTTCCGACCGATTATCATGACCACCCTTGCCGCCCTGCTCGGCGCACTGCCGCTGATGCTGGGTTTCGGGGTCGGTGCCGAACTGCGTCAACCGCTGGGTATCGCAGTGGTCGGCGGCCTGCTGGTGAGCCAGATGCTGACCCTGTTCACTACGCCTGTCATTTACCTGCAACTGGAGCGGCTGTTTCATAAACGCCACCCGGCGCCCGCCGCACCCGCGCTGGTCCTTCACAAGTGAGAGTCACCCGATGCGCGTGCTGATTATCGAAGACGAAGAGAAAACCGCAGACTACCTGCGTCGCGGCCTGACCGAACAGGGCTACGCCGTCGACGTGGCGCGCGATGGCATCGAAGGTCTGCATCTGGCGCTGGAGAACGACCACGCGATCATCATTCTTGATGTGATGTTGCCCGGCCTGGACGGCTTTGGCGTGCTGCGTGCGTTGCGTGCGCGCAAGCAGACGCCCGTCATCATGCTGACCGCTCGCGAGCAGGTCGATGACCGCATTCGCGGCCTGCGCGAAGGTGCCGATGACTATCTCGGCAAACCGTTTTCCTTTCTGGAACTGGTCGCCCGCCTGCAGGCCCTGACCCGCCGAAGCGGCGGCCACGAACCGGTGCAGATCACCATCGCCGACCTGTGGATCGACCTGATCAGCCGCAAGGCGACCCGCGCCGGAATGCGTCTGGACCTGACCGCCAAGGAGTTTTCGCTGCTCAGCGTGCTGGCCAGACGCCAGGGCGACATCCTCTCCAAGACATCAATCGCCGAGATGGTCTGGGACATCAACTTCGACAGTGATACCAATGTGGTCGAAGTCGCGATCAAACGCTTGCGGGCCAAGCTGGACGGTCCTCACGAACACAAACTGCTACACACCATTCGTGGCATGGGCTACGTGCTGGAGAACCGCAGTGCGGGTTGATTCGATCGCCCTGCGCCTCAGCGGGCTGTTCGCGCTGGTGGCACTGGTGGTATTCCTGCTGATCGGCTGGGCCTTGTACCTGCAGGTCGACAAGAGCCTGGACCTGTTGCCGCGTGCCGAAGTCGATGCGCGCTACAGTGTTCTGGAATCGGCTGTCGGACGTTTCGGCAACCCGGAGCACTGGGGCAAGATCAAGGCAAAACTGGAGTTGCTCAGCGAGGAAGACAAGCGCTTGCGTTTCTGGGTAGTCAGCGACAACCCGCTGTACGAATTCGGCAACCCGGACGCGAACATTCGTCGTTTCGCGCAAGGCGCACCGGGTATGCATGACCTGAAGCTGGCCGATCACCCGTTCGCATTCAAGGTGCTGGTCAGCGAATTCCCGGCCAAGGAACAGCGCCCGGCACTGCGTTTTCTGACCGCCATCGATACCGAGACATTCTGGCATACCCAACACTCGCTGCTGGTCGCGCTGATCAGCCTGGCCACGCTGGGTATTTTGCTGGCTTCGGCGCTTGGTTACTGGGTCGCGCGTATTGGCCTGCGTCCGTTGACCAGCCTATCGCAGGAAGTCCAGAAGCTCGCCCCGCCACGGCTGTCCGGACGCTTGCAGCTGTCGCCGCTGCCACCGGAGCTTGAACAGTTCGTAGCCTCGTTCAACTCCACGCTGGAACGGGTCGAGCAGGCCTACTCAAGACTCGAGTCGTTCAATGCCGATGTGGCACATGAGCTTCGCTCACCGCTGACCAACCTTATCGGCCAGACCCAGGTGGCGCTGACCCGCGGCCGCTCTGCCGAGCATTATTTCGAGGTGTTGCAATCAAACCTCGAAGAGCTGGAGCGTTTGCGCTCGATCATCAACGACATGCGGTTTCTGGCCAGCGCGGATCAAGGCACCAAGGTCAAAGCACAGACCTGCGCGTCACTGGCAGACGAAGTCGCCACCACGCTGGATTACCTGGATTTCATTCTGGAAGATGCCCACGTGCAAGTGGTATGCCCCCCCGAAGGTTGGACAATTATCCACTTACGCTGCCTTGGCGGCCTGCATCCTG
>NZ_LKBW01000057.1 GCF_002699855.1 Pseudomonas amygdali
TCGGCGAAGGTCATTTGATTCATCATCGAAAAGCTCGGCGATTGGTGCCCGGAGATTTTGCCAAATCAGGAAGTCTTTTTCAGGATTTCCCAAGAGGCATTCTTGTGTCAGGAAAACGCATTCTGATCGTCGAAGACGATGCCGACAGCGCCAGCATTCTCGAGGCTTATCTGCGTCGTGACGGGTTCAGCGTAGGGCTGGCCGAAAACGGGCAGCGCGGTATCGACATGCATCGCCAGTGGAAACCCGACCTGATTCTGCTGGACGTCATGCTGCCGCTGGTCAGTGGTACGGACGTGCTGTCGGCGGTGCGCCGTTGCAGCGACACACCGGTGATCATGGTCACGGCCATGGGCGACGAACCGGAAAAGCTCGGCGCATTGCGCTACGGGGCTGACGATTACGTGGTCAAACCCTACAACCCCAAGGAAGTGGTGGCCCGTGTGCACGCGGTGCTGCGGCGCTCCCAGCAGAACGCCAGTAATGACCGCCATTTGCGTTACCAGAACCTGCTGGTGGACCTGAATGCAGTCACCGCCATCATTGAAGGACACGACGGCACAGACACACTGCTCGACCTGACACCCACCGAGTTCAAGATCCTTTCGACCTTGCTGAAAACACCCTACAAAGCCTTCACCCGCGAAGAATTGCTGGAAATCTGCCTGCCCGACAGCGAGGCGCTGGCCAGGGTTGTCGATGCGCACGTGCACAATCTGCGTCGCAAACTCGAAATTCACGGCGTGGATAATGTGCTGGTGACTGTCCGCTCTGTCGGCTATCGATTCAGGTGAGCCTCATGCGACGTTTCTTCAGACACCGGCAGAAACCTTTATGGCACTGGGTCGGCATGCGCATGAGCATGCTGGCCGTCGGCGCAGTCATCGTGATCGCGTTCTGCATGTGGCTGCACGTCACGGTGTCTGACTGGCTCACATTGCAGGCAATGCCAGCCGATGTGCGCACGGAGTTCATACGATTGCAGGCCGAACCTGCCATGGACATGGTCAAGCTTCGCGAGCTGTTCTTCGAGTATTACCCGATCGAAAACCTGCTGCCGGGCATCGCCAACAAGGAATGGTGGGTATTGGCAGCGCTGGTGATGATGGCCATCCCTATCATCATCTTTTTCGGCTTTTTGTTCTCCCGCCCGCTTTCCAGCCAGTTCTCTTCGATTGCCAGAGGCGCACGTCAGGTCGCCCAGGGCGACTTCAAGACGCGCCTGCCAATGAGCGACAAAGACCCGGACGAGCTACAGGCGCTGGTCAGCGACTTCAATACCATGACCACCCAGCTGGGCCGTTACGAACTGGAGGTCAGCGAGTCCAGCGCTATGATCGCCCATGAACTGCGCACGCCACTGAACGCGGCCATGGGGCGCATTCAGGGCATGATCGACGAAGTGTTCCCCCGCGATCTGGCACAACTGGAAATGGTCCACCGCCAGCTCAACCAGTTGAACAAACTGGTGAGCGATCTGCACCTTCTCTCGCTGGCCAGCTCACCCTGGACAAGACGGTATTTTCCCTTGAGAAACTGGTGGCCGAACGCCTGAGCTGGTTTGCCGCACAGCTCGATGAAGCGGGCGTTGTCGTGACGATCGACATCCCTCAACAACTGACCGTCAACGCCGACCGTGACCGGATCGGCCAGGTAGTCAATATTCTCGTCGATAATGTGCTGCGCTACTCGGCGATGGGCGGTGAACTGCTGATTGTCGGCAGGGCCCACGCACGGAGCATGGAACTGACCGTCTCCGACCGCGGGCCCGGCTTCGGCTCGGAAAACCTTGAGCAGGTGTTCGACCGTTTCTGGCGCGCCGAACGTTCGCGGGCGCGCTATTCGGGAGGCAGCGGCCTTGGCCTGTCCATCGCCCGGGCTATTTGCCTCGAGCATGACGGCACTATCGGGGTGCACAACAGGCCTGGCGGCAGGTCGGTGATCCGCCTGGAAATCCCGGCCTGATCCTGCTGACCCGAACCTGCGGATCAATGCCCCATCAACGAATCGATAGCGTCCGGTTTGTCGTGCACGCCAAACCGATCCACCAGCGTGGCCGTCGCCCGGTTCATACCTACAACGTCCACACTGATACCCGCCCTCCTCAGCTTGAGCACCACCTTGTCCAGCGCGGCAACCGCAGTGATGTCCCAGAAATGCGCCTCGCGCAGATCAATGGCGAGTGTTTCGACGTTTTCGCGCAGGTCGAAGGACGCCATGAAGCGCTCGGCAGAAGCAAAAAACACCTGACCGGTCACGTAATAAGTGCGGTGGCTGTGCTCGGGGTCGCGTTGCGAAGTGACGTCGAGATAACGGGCGATCTTGCTGGCAAAGAACATCGCGGCCAGCAGGGACCCCACCAGCACGCCATAGGCGAGGTTATGGGTGGCTACCACCATGATCACCGTCACGACCATCACGATATTGGTCGAGAGCGGGTACTGTTTAAGGTTGCGGATCGACTCCCAGCTGAACGTACTTATCGACACCATGATCATCACCGCCACCAGCGCCGCCATCGGAATACGCGCCAGCCAGTCGCCCAGAAACAGCATCATGATCAACAGCAGCAAGCCCGCGCTGAGGGTCGAGAGTCGTGTTCTGCCCCCCGACTTCACGTTGATCATTGATTGGCCGATCATCGCGCAACCGGCCATGCCACCGATCAGGCCACTGGCAATATTGGCAATGCCCTGCCCTCTGCACTCACGATTCCTGTCGCTGGTGGTATCGGTCAGATCGTCGACAATGGTTGCGGTCATCATCGACTCAAGCAGGCCCACCACCGCCAAAGCCGCGGAGTACGGCAGGATGATCAACAGCGTGTCGAGATTCAGCGCAACGTCCGGCCACATGAACACCGGCAGACTGTCAGGCATCGCGCCCATATCACCAACTGTTCGTACATCAAGGCCCATGTAAATGGACATTGCCGTGAGCAGCAGAATGCACACCAGCGGCGACGGCAGCAGCTTGCGCAGCAACGGCACGCACGGGAACAGATAGATAATTGCCAGGCCCGCCGCCGTCATGGCATAGACCGGCCAGGTCGCATGGGTCAGTTCTGGCAGTTGGGCCATGAAAATCAGAATCGCCAGCGCGTTCACAAAGCCGGTCACCACTGATCGCGAAACAAAGCGCATCAGCTCTCCGAGGCGCAAGTACCCGGCGATGATCTGCAACACGCCGCACAACAAAGTGGCCGCCAGCAAATACTGAAGACCGTGCTCTTTCACCAGGTTCACCATCAGCAGTGCCATCGCACCTGTGGCGGCGGAAATCATCGCCGGGCGGCCGCCCACGAAAGCAATGACCACACAGATACAGAACGAGGCGTAAAGCCCGACTTTCGGGTCTACCCCCGTGATGATGGAGAACGCAATGGCCTCTGGAATCAGAGCCAATGCAACGACAAGCCCGGCCAGAACATCGGCCCGGACGCTGGAAAACCACGTAGCTTTTATTTTTTCGAGCATGGAAATACCTGTATCGAACACAGCGGGACGCGCAGCAGCGAATGCCGGACGTACGTGTGCATCGGTTTTCGAATGAGTAGTGATGGAGGTGGCGGCGACCGTCAAACGGACACAGCGACAGGCGACCGCAGTCAGTGGCAGTCAGGGTGTGGCGAGGGGGCGAAGCGCTAAGGCGGCGTAGGCAGCCAGCTGGAACGGGACAAAAGTGATTCCTTCGATGGGCCGCAGGACGTGAGCATCATAGACCCATACGTTTGAGGGGTTCAAGACGCAGAGGCTAGCCCGACAGCGACACAGCGCAGCTGATATGCTTTTTCCAGGATAACTTGCCCCTGTTTGCAAGGGCGGTTTTAACTCATGATGCAGGCATCATTTGCCCCCGATGCCTTCTATGAAACGCTACGAAAAATTCGCCGCCGACATTTCGGAAATGATTCGCAGCGGCGTGTTGCCAGCAGGCGAGAAAGTCCCCTCCGTCAGGGTTGCCAGTCGCACCTATTCGGTGAGCCCCGCCACCGTCTTCAAGGCGTATTACCTGCTGGAAGACAAAGGCCTGATTCAGGCTCGTGCACGCTCCGGGTATTACGTGCGCGAGCATGCTGCCAATGCGCTGACCGAGCCTGAACTGGTCAGGCACATCAGCGAAGGCACCGAGCTGGGCGTCAGCGACCTGATTTTTTCCGTGCTTGGCTCGCTCAAGAACCCGGACACCGTTCCTTTCGGCTCGGCATTTCCCAGCCCGCACCTTTACCCATTGCCGCGCCTGGCCAAGTCGATGTCTTCAGCGGTGCGGGCGATGACGCCAGCGGGCATTGTCAGCGACATGACCACCGGGAACTCCGAACTGCGCCGCCAGATTGCTCTGCGCTACATGATCAGCGGCGTGCGCCTGCCCGCCGATGAACTGGTAATCACCAACGGCGCGATGGAAGCCCTGAATCTGTGCCTGCAATGCGTTACCGAGCCCGGCGACCTGGTCGCCATCGAAGCACCTGCGTTCTATGCCTGCCTTCAGGTGCTGGAGCGGCTCAAGCTAAAAGCCGTCGAAATCCCCGTGCATCCGCGTGACGGCGTGGACCTGGACTCTTTGCAGGACAGCCTGACACGCCTGCCGATCAAAGCCTGCTGGTTCATGAGCAGCTTCCAGAACCCGCTGGGCGCGAGCATGACCCAGGCGAAAAAACTCAAGCTCTACAACCTGCTGGAACGACAGCAGATCCCGCTGATCGAGGACGATGTGTACGCCGAGCTGTATTACGGCGCCAATGCACCCCATCCGGTCAAAAGCCTGGATCACAGCGGGCTGGTGATGCACTGCAGCTCGTTTTCCAAGACCCTGGCCCCCGGCTACCGTGTCGGCTGGGTGGCAGGCGGGCGTTATACCGAACAGATCAATCGGCTGAAACTGATGACCACCATTTCACCCTCTGTCCCCGCCCAGGCAGCGATTGCCGACTACCTCAAACATGGCGGCTACGACCGGCACCTGCGCAAATTGCGCGACACCCTCGAACTGCAACAGGGCGCGATGCTGGCCGCTGCCGCTCGTTATTTCCCGGCAGCGACACGCGTCACCCGCCCCGCTGGCGGGTACTTTCTGTGGTTCGAATTCCCCGAGCAAGTGGACTCGCTGCAGGTGTTCCAGATGGCCCTGGCCCAAGGCATCAGCCTGGCACCCGGCCCGATCTTCTCGGCCTCGTAGCGCTTCAAGAATTGCGCACGCCTGAACTACGGCACGCCCTGGGATGAACGCAGCGAGCAGGCCATGGCGATGCTTGGACGAATCATCGCGTCGTTCTGAAGTGTTTACGTTCGGCCCACGTACAACTGATCCGTATTTTTAAGCTATTTCTGAATCTGTACCAGAATCTGCCTGCGCAGGATAATGGCCACGCATTAAAACGCGCAGGACAACCGTCATAGACCGGAACCTGCGACTCGTTACAGACAGATCGATCAGCAGGAGACGCTCATGGGCAAGCTCGGACTTTCATTGATAGGTTTTTTGTTGCTGGCGATAGCGGTGGGTTTGCTGGGGACTATTTCGCCGTATTGAGCATTGATTATCGCCGTGATACTCATCGCTCACGGTTATACACACGTCCTGATGACTATCGCGCCCATGCTGCGCATTGGCGCGATAGTCTGCTCCAGACTCGTTCAGCAGCCGATTAATTAGTTTTCTTCGTATACCCTCGCCGATTTACCCGTCTAGTCTTGCCACTGCCTCAACTGGTTTATGCACCCCGCGGTTTTATAAATAGTGCTGATCCGCTGCTTCTGGAAACCGAGCAAATCATTCGCCATGCCAGACCCGGGCTGACGGCTGAAGAGCTCGCCAAAATGTTGAATCTGAGCGAGCGGACAATGCATCGACGATTCAAGAAATTACCCAATGAGTCGCCTGAAGAGCTCATTACCCGAGTGAGGATAGAAACGGCTTGCGTCCTCCTCCAGACACCGGGAGCCAGCATTAAACAAGTGGCACTCAAGTGCGGCTACAACGAGGATACCTCGTTCCGACGGGCTTTCATTCAACTTACCGGGATGACGCCTGCGGATTACAAGCGCAGGTCTAAAGCGCAGTCCTCCGATGCGAGCGGATCAACGACGCGTTCGGTGCAGACGTAAGATTCATTTCTGGTACTGGAGGCGATTTAAAAACTACTCAAGGTGTTTTCTCTGCCAAGTCCATGAATTGTCGCGTTGCCAGTGCTCGGCGCCAAAACTAAAAAACCCGCCAGAAGGCGGGTTTTCGGTGTTTCAAAGATTTTTAAAGTCTTCTCTGAAACCTTGTCTGGCTCCACGACCTGGACTCGAACCAGGGACCCAGTGATTAACAGTCACTTGCTCTACCAACTGAGCTATCGCGGAATGAGCGCTATGTTACTGATTAGGAAAAGGAAGTCAAGCGAGGGACTGAAAAATTTTCTGCGTTGCGGCTTGCGCGATATCGGTTGTTCCTGATGACCCACGGGAGAATACCTCTAGTGCCTTGTGCGACGCTGGACGCAGCCGATCGTACTGAAGTTGGCACTTTTGTCACATCAAGAAATATCTATCCCGGTCGACACCTGAGTCAGGTAATTCCTTTCCTACGGATCAGGTATAACAAAAAAATGGCCTCGCTCAAGACAGTACAAGCTCGCTACACCGCAACCTTCGTAGGATTCATGGCGCTGGTCGTTGTTCTGACGGTTTATGGCATCGGTCAGTTCGTGTCCCCCAGGCTTACGGCCAACGATGAAAACATGCTGACCGCCAAGGCGGCAGACATCAGCGATGAGATCAAGACCGAGTTGGCGCGCGTACAGGCGCAGGCGCGGGTGATCACCGAGCTGGTGCCGCAGCTGTCCAGTGACGATATCGACCGCTTGCTGCCGTTCATGGTCAACCAGTACGGCGAAGCCAAGGTATTCGGCGGCGGGATCTGGCCTTTGCCGAACGTGCGCACGCCCGGTCGTGCCAAGCACAGCACCTTCTACCACCGCGATGCGTCGGGAAAATTGATCGTCAACACCCATTGGAACTCGCCTGAGTCGCTCAACTATTTCGAACAGGGCTGGCACAAAGGCGGCTTGAACTCCCCTGCTGGCCAATGCGCCTGGGCGCCCGCCTATCAGGATGCCGCCAGCCCGGAACCGCGCACCAACTGCGCCATGGCCATTACCAAGGACGGACAGCCTTGGGGCGTGTCGACCATCGACGTGACGCTGGGCTTCTTCAACAAGCTGGTTGAAGCCAAAGAGCAGGAAGTCCATGGCCGGATCATGATCATTGAGGCCGATGGCAAGATTCTGTCCAACGTGCCGGGCAGCAGCGACAAGATCGTGCTGCGCAACGTCTCCGAACTGGCGGCGCAATCGCCGTTCATCAATGGCATCAAGTCGGCACTCGCCGTCAAAGGTACTGGCACCTCGCGTCTGACTTACCAGAACAGCGATGGCGAGGAGTCAACCCTGTTTCTGATGCCGGTTGCTGGAACGCCCTGGTTGCTGGCCGTTTCGCAAAACACCGATCTGCTGAAAAGCCAGAGCGAAACCGTCCTAAAGACCCTGGCCTGGCTGCAGATCCCGATGGTTCTGGTGCTGCTGGTGCTGATGATCGTTGCGTTGCGCACGCTGATGAACCGTCTGGGCGTGCTCAAAACCAACATCGACACGCTGTCGGCCGGTGACGCCGATCTCACCCGGCGCATTGCCGTCAAAGGGCACGATGAAGTGGATCAGGTGGGTGAGTCGGTCAACAACTTCATTGCCTACCTGCAACGCATGATGCTCGACGTCAGCAGTTCCACCAGCGAGATTGCCAGCGGTATCGAACAACTGCGCAGTCAGGCGGGCGTTACCAGTGCCATTCTGATCCGTCACGCCAACGAAACCGATCAGGCCGTTACTGCGATCACCGAGATGTCCTCCACCGCGGACGAAGTGGCCCGCAGCGCGGCGCAGACCGCAAGCTTCACGCAGTCGGCCAACGAGAACGCTCAGGTATCGAAAACCGTTGTTGCGGACGCTTCTGACAGCGTGAATGCACTGATCAGCGAGGTCGATTCGGCCACCAGCAAAGTGCAGTCGATGGAGCAGGACGCCAAGCGCATCAACGCGGTGCTGGCGGTGATTGGCGAAATCGCCGGGCAGACCAACCTGCTCGCACTTAACGCCGCCATTGAAGCCGCGCGCGCCGGCGAACAGGGTCGTGGCTTTGCGGTCGTGGCCGATGAGGTGCGCGCCCTCGCCGCTCGCACCCAGGCCAGCACGTCGGAGATCAACGAAATGCTCGGCAGCCTGCAACAAGGCGTCAGCGCAGCAGTAGCCGCGATGGAAAAAACCCGCCAGAGTTGCCAGACCACGGCAGGCAAAACCACTGCCGTAACAAGCGGCCTGGACGACATGACTCGCTCGGTTCTGCAGATCAACGACCTGAGCACGCAAATCGCCACAGCGGCCGAGGAGCAAAGCGCGGTGTCAGAGGAAATCAGCCGTAACATCATTGCCGTTCGGCACATCGTCGAAGAGCTGGTCGAAGGCGGCTCCAGTAACGAACGCAGCACCGCTGCCCTTTCCGAGTCCAACACTCGCCTGATTGCGCTGGTACGGCGCTTCAAGGTCAGTTAAAACCTGTGCGGGCCTGCCGCAGCTTGCGTCAGGCCCGCTGTCTATTTGATCCGGTAGTGGAAAGTATTCTTCACCCCGGACACGGTCACTGCCCTGCCCTCGACAACCCGTGGCTGATAACGAAAGGTTTGCGCTGCGGCCAGTGACGGACGGATGAACAATGGATGGCACGCACCCTGCACTTGCGGGTTGACCACCGTGCCTTGCGGCGACACGTCGTAGACCACCGTGCAATCACCCTCGATGCCTTTGTCCAGAGCCCGTTCGGGATAGTCCGGAGCCTCCTTGCTGAGTGGCTGATACTGGCTGCTGTCAGCGGCGGCCTGCTGTTGTGCTGATTGCTGCGCCTGGCGGGCGCGCTCGGCAGACTGACGCGCCTGTTCGGCCTGACGTTGTTGCTCAACCTGCTGAAGTTGCTGCTCGGCCAGCCGCTGCTGTTCCTGGCGCTTTTGCTGCTCGGCTTCGTGCAGGCGCTGAACGCTCTGTTGCTGTTCACGCTCGCGCTTTTGCTCGTCAACGCGCTTGCGTGCCAACGCCGCCTGTTCGACCTGGCGCTGCGGCTCTGCCTGCGGTTTTGCAGCTTCTACCGGCTGGGTGATCGGCAGCGAGGCCGGTGCAGGTGGCGGCAGCTGAAAAGGCTCGACAACCGGCGCAGCGGCGACTGGAACCGGCTCAGGCGCTGGCGGCAAAATCACTAATTGCGTGGTCAGGGTTCTGCTCTGTGCGGGCGGTGCTTCGTGCGGGCTCCAGCCGAACATAAGACCGCCCAGCAGCACGCCATGCAATGCCAGCGCGATGGCAGCGGCCAGGCCATTGCTGCGCAGCCAGGGCCCATTCACCCATTCGCGGCGCGGCGGGTGGTAATCGAGGGCCAGGGTGTTCATTGCGGGGCCTCGGTCACCAAGCCCAATTGCGTTACGCCACTGCGTTGCAGCGCCGCCATGGCGGCGACTACCCGGCCATAATCAGCCTTGTCATCGGCACGGATGAACACTTGCGTGTCCTTGCGCTCGGCAACCAGTCGGGCGATGCGCTCCTGCATGTCTTCAAGGCTCGCAGCCTGATCGGTCTGCGTTTGAGTATCGACCGTGTCGCCCAGGTTCCAGTAGTAGCCGCCCTGCGCCTTGACGGACAGGGTCACGATGCGCTGCCGGGTATCGCTGGCGAGTGCTTCGCTGGCCACTTTGGGTAACTCGATTTTCACCCCTTGGGTCAGCATCGGTGCCGTGACCATGAAAATCACCAGCAGCACCAGCATCACGTCGATGTAGGGCACGACATTCATTTCGGCTTTCGGGCCATGTTTGCGTTGTGGTTTGACCAGCATGACAAGTCCTCAGGCCGCAGCGGCCATGTTGCGGGTCAGGCCTTGCAGGGTGCGGTTCAGGCGCACCTGCAGTTCATTGCCGAAGCTGTAGTAACGGGCCGTGAGCGTCTGGCCACGCGCGGCAAAACGGTTGTAGGCGATAACGGCAGGAATGGCGGCGAACAGGCCGATGGCCGTGGCAATCAAGGCTTCGGCAATACCCGGCGCGACCGTCGACAGTGTGGCCTGCTGCACTTGAGACAGGCCGATGAAGGAATTCATGATCCCCCAGACCGTGCCGAACAGGCCGATGTAGGGGCTGACCGAGCCGACCGTAGCGAGAAACTGCAGGCCTTTTTCCAGTTGCAGCTCCTGCTCGCTGATCGCGACCTGCAATGCGCGTTCGACGCCTGACAGCACTACGTCAGGCTCGATGCCGGGACGTGGCTTGAGTTGCACGTACTCGGCATAACCGGCGTTGAAGACGCGCTCGATACCGTCAGCGCCCTCTTGAGCCGAACGGCTGTCGGAGTACAGCGGTGCCAGCTCGGCTTCACCGCGAAAGCGCTGCTGAAACGCATCCAGTGTCCGCTCGTAATGGCCCAGCGCAAGACTGCGCTGGATGATCAGGTACCAGCTGACCAGCGAAGCGAGTAACAGAATCAGCATCACGGCCTTGACCAGCAGGCTGGCATCGCTGATCAGGCCCCAGATAGTCATGTGTTCGAGGGTGGCGTGCATCGTGGTAGTCCTCTGTAATGGAACGAATGATTAGCACCGCTTGATGACAAACGACTTACGGCAGCTTCAAGGTTTTCATCACCTCGGCCCACGGCACGAACTTGAAGTTCTGCGCCTGCTCGGGCATGCGTTTGCGCCCGTCCTGCACCACCAGCATGCCTTTGCTCCAGGGACCGCCGAGGTTCATGGAGGTCACTTCGATGCCGTCGGTTTCCGAGGTACCGTCAATCCCCGCGTTCGCGTTGAGACCGACCCGAAAAGCGCCGCGCAGTGCGTAAGGCGGCTCGGCATCGACCACCACGTAGCTGTCGTTGCCCTGACTGGAGATCACCAGATAGTCGTGCTTGTCACTCTGATACAGCGCCAGCCCCTCGACATCGGCATGCACCGCCTCGCCCACCTTGATCACACTGGAAAGCGTCGCAGGCTGATCCGCCCGCGCATCGACTTCCCAGACGCCAACGTCCTCTTCACCGAGAAACAGGCGTTGACGCTGGTCATCGGCCACGCAGCCTTCCGGCTGGGTGTCGACCTTGAAGCGGCGTACCAGCTCGCCTTTTGCCTTACCGTCGGACGCGCTGAGCCGATACTGGAGAAAGCTGCCGTCTTTACCGTTGGCGAAGGCGTACAGCTCGCCACTGGCAGGTTTGAACAGGCAGACGCCATAGATTTCCGCCAATGGTGTGGGGATCTCTCCCGCTTCACGAATGACGCCGCTGGTCCGGTCGATGCTGAACAGGCTCAGGCTGTTGTGATCCCGGTTACTGGCTACCGCCAGGTCGACAGTCTTCTTGCCGAGCATGAAGCCTGGGCGTAGATCGACGTTGTTCAGGCGGCCTACCGGTAATTCCTGCAGCTGCTTGCCAGTCAGGTCATAAGCCAGCAGGCCCTGCTTTTTGTTGGTGCCCAACACGCGACTGAGCGCCGGATTTTTCGGGTGGACCCAAATGGCCGGGTCGTCGGCGGCGTCACCCTGACGCCCGACCGGCTGGCTCTGACTCGCCGCCATGACAGTCGGCAACGGCTTGGCGTTATTCACCGGTTTGGGCGACCAGCTCAGTTCCCCCTGATACAGGCGCTCGCCGTCATTGTCGTTAACCAACACCTGCAAGCTGTTCTTGCTCTCACGCACAGAAAGCCCTTCCGGCTTTTTCAGGCTCATCAGCGACAGATCGGCCACCGGCGTCCAGTTCTCCAGCGATTCCTGCTGCTGATAGAGATGCAACGCCTTGCCTTTCGGGTCCAGCGCCAGCAAACCGCCCGGAACAATGGCCATTGCCCCCGCCGCCTGTTTCAAATCGCCAAACGGTTCGCGCAGAGCCACAGGCTGACGCGCGACCTCAGCCTCGGGGTGCGCCGGATAAGCCCACCAACCGATGTTTTGTTCATTGACGAACAACCTGTGCGCAGCGTCATCGACCTGACAAAACTCGGCTTTGGGTGGTAGCGGCAGGTTGCGCACCAGGCGTGGCGCGTCGTTCAGTCGATTATCTGCGCCAATCAGCCATTGTTCGCCCTTGCCCTCCTCGCCCACCAGAAACACAAACAGGTTGCTGGCGTCATCGCGGTACAGGCACAGACCGGCCACTGAATAATCGCGTGCGGGCAGATAAACCGGCTTTGACCAGTGTGCTCCGGTCGGATCGAGCTGGGTCAGCATGGCCTGCTGGCGGGCATTATCCAGCGTTGCAATGAGCACACTTGAGCCTGTAGTAAGGCTGTCGACCCCTTGGAACGACCCCGGCATTTTCGCCAGCTCGCGGCCCTGCTCATCCAGCAGCAACAGACCGGCCTTGACGCTCGCGGCCAGGCGGCGGGTGCCGTCACTGCCCGGCAGAAAGCTCGCCGATTGAGCCTTGAACGAAGCATTTTCAGCCCAGCGTGTCAGGTTCAGGTCCATCGGCGGCGAAGCGTGCGCAGCCCCGGCCGCAAGACAAAGCAGTAGCGCCAGGCACGCTGGCTTGGGTGATAACGAAATGATCATGAACGGTTGAATCCTTTGAATGAGCGCGTCAGGTAGATCAGAAGTGAGTGAAGGTCAGGCCGACTTTGTAGGTCGGGCCGTATTCTTCGTACTGGCCGTTGTAGGCGCGATGACCGCTGTAGACGAAATACGGCTGATCGGTGAGGTTCTGCGCCTCGAAGCTGACCTTGAGGTTCTTGGTCAGTGAATAGCGGGCGCTGAAATCGACGAAAGTCTGCGCATCCACGTACTGGTCGTGGTCCTTGTCGCCGATCGACGCCAACTCGTAGAGATAGGCCGATTTGTAGTTGGCGGACAGACGCAGACTCAGCTTGTCGTTCTCCCAGCCGAGCATGACGTTACCGACGGTTTTCGACTGGCTGGGCAGGTCGATGTCGCGCTTGCGGTTGGTGCCGGTGCTCTGGTCGAAACCGTTGATGCTCGCGTCGGAACGGCTCAACGTGGCGTTGGCGCCCAGCAGCAGACCGTTCCATGGCGATGGCAGCCAGTCGAGCTTTTGCGAATAGGCCAGTTCCAGGCCATAGAGCTTGGCCTTGTCGCCGTTGGCGTAGGTGTTGGCTTCGGAGAAGTTCGCCCACTGCCCGGTGCCCGCCAGGTCGGTGTTGTAGACGAAATTCTGGATGTCCTTGTAGAACACGAACGCCGACACCGTCCCCGCTCGGCCCATGAAGTGTTCGATGCCCAGGTCAAGGTTGCTCGACTCCAGCGGCTTCAGATTCGGGTTACCGAAAGAGGCTTCGTCATCGTCGATCACAAAGCCCGGCGCCAGTTGCCCGAACGTCGGGCGCACCACGGTTTTGGTCCAGGCGGCGCGTAACTGGGTGCTCTTGTCGATCTGATAACGGGCATGCAGACCTGGTAACCAGTGGTGATAGCGGCGGTTGGTGGTACTGGACTCGAATGCCCCATCGCGCACGCCAGTTCCTTTGGCGTCCATCTCCGTGCCCTCGTAACGCAGACCGGCGATGAAGCGCCATTTATCGACATCCAGCGTATTCATGAAGTAACCGGCATTGATGTCTTCGTTGATCTTGAAGTCATTGGCCCGGCTTTCCGACGCGTCGTAGGCGTCGGCGGCGTTCAGGCCGCCGATCAGGCCCTTGACCGCAGTGGGACTGATACCGCTGCCGAAATTGCCCAGTCGATAGTCGATGGTGCCTTTCTGGAACTGTGTCAGGTTGAGTTGCTGATCGCTGAAACCCTGATCATCGAAATCGTCGTATTTCCAGACTTCCAGATCGTTGCTTTTGTCGCGTCGGCTGACCTTGCCGCCAAACTTGAACTGCGAGGCATAGCCCTTGAAGTCGTAATCGCGGGCCAGGTCGAGGCGCACGTTCTTCTCGGTGTCTTTGGTGTACTGCTTTTCCCGGTCGACCTTGTCCAGAGTAAAGTTCGAATTGTCGTAGAACGAGGGATCGATGATGGGCCTTGGCTTGTCGCGGTCGTAGAAACCGGTGTCGGCAAAATCATCGTTGCCCACGAATGTGGCCCCGGCAATATGGCTAGGGCTGTCTTCACTGGACTCGCTGTAACCGGCCTGGCCGCTGAGCGTCCACAGGCCGACCATACGTTCGCCACCGAACACGTAGGACTGGATTTCCTGAGTTTCGGTGCGCGCCTTGAGCTTGCGCGTGCCCTCGGCATCGCCGGTCTGCCCTGCGCTCTGGGCATTGGCAAATTCGAAACCGTTGGTGGTGCGCACCTCATCATCCTTGAAACGGCTGTACAGGGTGCGCAGGTAGTATTTGCTGAGGTCATCGGGTTTGTAATCGAAGTTAAGACCACCCCCGGTGCGCTCGCGGCTGATGTCGTAGTCGCGTTGTTCAAACGATTGCAGTCGCGAGCCGTCCCAGTCTCCGCCGGTCTCGACGTTGTCGGAGCCGAAATCACGCTTCTGCCAGCTCAGTGCTGCCGCCACACCGAAGTTGTCGATGCCGTCGCCAAGGCTGAAACGATTGCTCGCCGCGCCAGAAAACTTGGGGCTGGTCTGGTGGGTGTTCTTGTCGTAGCTGGCTTCGCTGCTGCCGGTGTAGAACAGCCCTTTGTGGTTGAAGGCAGAGAGACTTTCGACATCGACTGTACCGCCCAGCGAGTTGGCGTCCATGTCCGGGGTCAGGGTTTTGATCACTGACAGTGACTGCACCAGTTCGGCAGGCAGCACATCCAGCGCTACGGCGCGTCGGCCACTTTCCGGGGCAGGCACCAGCGTGCCGTTGATGGTCACGCTGTTGAGGTCAGGCGCCAGTCCCCTGACGGTGACAAAGCGCCCCTCGCCCTGATCGCGCTCGACGCTGACGCCCGGCATGCGTTGCACTGCTTCGGCGACGTTCTGGTCCGGTAACTGCGCAACACCGTCGGCATGCACCACGCTCTTGATGCTGTCGGAGCTGCGTTGCTCCTTGAGCGCGTTGTCGATACTCGCCGCCTGCCCGACCACTTGCACGTGCTCGGTGGTATCGGCTTCGGCCGCCTGTAAACGTTCGCTGGCAATGGCAAATGCCAGCGCGCTGAGTGTGAAGCCGACCAGTTGAGCCCTGCTGCGACGCCTGTGCATGTTAAGTCCTCCCCCATAATCCCGACAGGCCAGGCAAATGACCCGGCAACTGGAGGCGCAAGCTAGAGCCGCGCAGTGACGGTTCTGTGACAGGTAACGGGCGCAGGGGCTGGAAACAGCGGGTTTGAGGGTGATTTGGCAGGCAAATGAGCTGATTTGACTTTCAGGCGGGGCTGGCCGGAATCAAAAGCCGATGTGCGTATGACTCTCGTACCAACGCTCCGCGTTGGAACGCAGTTCGTGACGCTCTGCGTCGCCAGTGCCACCGTGATCGAGAAGCACGTATGGCGACCTCCTGCAGACGCATCATGACATTGTGCTGCTCCGGAGACTTGTGACGCAAAGCGTCACGAACCGCATGCATTCGGCAGGCGAACCAGCCGGGTGGCGGTCAGGCGCGTAGAAAAAACCTGCAACACACGTGAGCTGATTCGACCTTTCGCGGTCCGCGTTACCCGTCACCGAAGTGTCATGTACATCTGTTCTGCTGGCCGATAACCAGCAGCTCGGGAGCCGTCTTTTCATGTTCAGGATCATCCAACCCCATCGCTGGAAACTCGCTGCGTTGATGGTCGCTTCCAACCTGGGCCTGCTGGCCTTTCTGGCATTTGGCAACGTCAAACAGGTCAGCGAATGGCAATGGCTGGACATCGTCGGCGAAGGCGGCTCCGCGCTGCTGTCGCTGGTCTGGCTGTTTCTGGTGTTCAAGAGCCGACCAGCCGGTCGGGTCACCAATTACCTGTCGACAGGCCTCAGCTGTGTGTTCTTTTCCTGGTGGATCGACGCGCTGGATGAGTTCATTCGCCTGCCCAGCCACATCCAGTGGGGTCACTGGCTGGAATCCGGACCGATGCCAATCGGCCTTATCCTGCTGACCCTCGGTATCTATCACTGGCATCGCGAGCAACTGGCGATCAGCGCGCAGATGGAAAAGCGCGAGCGTGGCTTTCGTGAGCATCGGCTTTACGACAAGCTCACACCGCTGGGCAGCGCCGACTATCTGAAACGCCAACTGGTTGTCAGCCTTGAAGAAAGCCTCTGCCAGCAGCAACCGTTGTCGCTGGTGGTACTGGATGTGGATGACTTCAGCGCGATCAATAACGCATTCGGTCATGCCGAGGGCGATGAGGTTCTATCGGCGCTCAGCCATCTGTTGGTACTCAATTTGCGCCGCCAGGACCTGCTCTGCCGTCTGGCGGGCGACCGGTTTGTGTTGTTGTTGCCCAATACCGGAGAGAGTCAGGCGAAACTGCTGGCGCTGGAGCTGCAACAGGCGGTTGCCAGCCTGGCGCACAAGACTCGGCAACAAGGTGAACGCATTCAACTGTCGGCCAGCGTGGCGGTGGTCATGGCCCTCAATGAAACGCCGGACAACCTGCTGCGTCGCCTCAACCTGTCGCTGGCCCGCGCCCGACGTCCCCTGACCCGTACTGCCTGAGCGACTGCCGTGACTCTCAAAAGTGACTGGTACGAAGCCGACAGCCGCTTCATCCCCGGCCATTACCAGCCGGCTACGCTGATTGATCTGGCCTTGTCGCGCGGGATCGACAGCCATCGCCTGCTCAAAGGCACAGGCCTGTTCTACGAAGACATCGTTGCGGGCAAGACGCGGCTCAGTGCGCAGCAATTCTTCGTTCTGATCGGTAACGCGCAACGCCAGATGGAAGCCGACGACACCAGTTTCCTGTTCGGCCAGCGACTGTTTCCCGGCCATTACGGCGCCGCAAGCCATGCGCTGCGTCATGCGCAAAACCTGCATCAGGCGCTGGAAATCCTCATCCACCAGCATGCGCTGCTCAGCCCGCTGCTGACGCCGCGTCTGGAGCTGGATGAGCATTTTGCCTACCTTTACTGGCTGGACAGTTGCGGCGCTGGCGAACAGCAACGCTTCCTGCTGGAGGCCGGTATGACTGCACTGGTCGCGATGAGTCAGTTGCTCAGCGGGGAACGGCTGCCGTGGGAATGCAGTTTCTGTCACGAGGAACCGCGCTACATCGAACAATACTGGGTGCATCTGGGCGAGAACACGGCATTTCGCCGCCCGCTGGACATGATGCGCCTGCCCCGGCATTACCTCACCCGCGCGTGGCCAGGCGCATCACCCATCGCCGTGCAGGTCGCACAACAGGAAGCCGCCGGGCAACTCGCTGCGCTGGGTATGCCATTCAGCCTGCTGGACCGGTTACACCAGCACCTGCGTGACAACGTGCGCCAGGCTACCAGCCTGGAACAGGTTGCAAATGCCTTCGCCATGAGCCCGGCTACGCTGAAGCGCAAGCTACACAAACACGGCACCAGCTTTCAGGCCCAGCACGACCTGGCGCGCAAGCATGTCGCGCTGTACCTGTATCAGATCAAGGGGCTGAGCAACGAGGCTGTGGCGGACTACCTGAACTTCAACGATCCGGCCAACTTCCGCCGCTCGTTCAAACGCTGGACCGGCAGTACACCGACCTTGATCCAGCGCCTGTTCAATTTCGACTGAGCAGGCTTCAGCGCTGTACACACAACTTGTAACCCAGGCCATGAGCGGTATGCAGCAACGGCGTCTCGTGGTCGCCGTCCAGCACCCGCCTAAGGATATGAATGTTGCTGCGCAGGCTACTGCTGTTCGGGGCATCACGCCCCCAAAGCACTTCTTCCAGCTCGGATCGCTTCACGATATGGGGACTTTTGCGCATCAACAATTCCAACAGCTTCATGTTGGTCGGGTTGAGCTTCAAAGGCACACCGTTGCGGGTTATCTCAAGGGTATCCAGATCGAAGTGCAGGTCAGCGACCACCATCACCCGGTTATCCTTGCGCTGGCGTCGGCCCACCACCGCTTCGACCCGGGCGAGCACCTCGGACATTGCAAACGGTTTGGTGATGTAATCATCGGCACCCACCTTGAAGCCGGTAAGACGGTCATCCAGCTCATCCCGCGCACTGAGCATCACAATGGCGACTTCGGACTTCGAATACTGGCGCAGACTGCGGCAAATCTGGTTGCCGTCAATGCCCGGCAACATGATGTCGAGGATGATCGCGTCGAAGCGCTTCGAGGCCGCCAGGTGCAGCCCGCTCAGGCCGTCCAGCGCACCTTCTACCGCGTGCCCCCTGAGTTCGAAGAATTCCAGCAGGTTATCGTGAATGTCACGGTGGTCTTCAATAACCAGAATGTTCATTGCAGCGCCTTCTTGTTTTCTACCCGGCCGAGCGGGACCCTGTTGCCATTGAATCGGCAGGTTGAGTAAAAAATTCATCACGCCGACCGGAAACCGCAGCGTTACGAATTGGCTGTTGCAACCTGGATCGTCCATAAAAGCACAGTGCGACCAGCAGCGTGCTCAGCCACACCACGATACCCGCCCAGAACGTGTGCGACATAAAGTGCCAGCCTTGCAGCACCCGCGTAGTGCCGTAGATCATGCCAAGTACGAGAATGCCCGCCAGCAGGATGTTGGAATGATGCCAGCAGTAGCGCCGAGCCACAAAGTACAAGGCCAGCAGACTGAATGCGCTTGACGCATGACCGCCCGGCCAGCAACGCCCGGCACCGGCTTCATGCAGAAAATTGAAGTTTCGGAACCACTCGATGTGCGCCTCGCTGCCACCGTACAAGGTGGTTTCAACGGGACAGTACACACTAGTGTGGCTTTTCAGGTAATGGATCATGCCGGTGCTTAGCGCAAAGGCAACGATCACGAAAAAGAAGTCCAGCCGATGCCTGCGCGTAAAGCGCAGAAGCGCCTCTGTCCGGGAACCCGACAGGCGCCTCATGAAGCGCGAACCGGCCTTTTTTTCCAGTAAAGGCCAGACGAACGACAGCATCGCACCGATGATCGCCAACTCTCCGGTCCAGTCCGGGATGATTCGCGCCCACTTGTGCGTGATGGTCTCGAACAGGTGCATCTGCCCGATGGGAAATACTCCGGCTGCCGAATCAAAAAACAGGTCACTCAACTGTCGGTCAATACTGGTCAGGTCGAATGTCACGAAGACCAGTAGAGCGAAAAACACGGGCACACCCAGATTGACGGCGTAAAACCGCAGCCTGGGGCTGGAAGATGTCATCAATTGAATTGCTCGCTGTTGAGGTTTGCCCATTGCCCGGAGGTCAGGGAGCCGAGAATTTTAGGACGGTGGGTACCATCCATCTGCACGAAAAATGCCTGAGCGTATTCACTTGAACGCTCGCCACCGATCACGCCGACCTTGCGTTCGAACTGGTCGATACAGCCACTGTGCGTCACCAGCACCAGATTTTCGCCACTGACCTTGTGGTCTTCCACGACCTTCATGAAACCGCCGTCACAGTCGTTGATCCAGTCCTGAGCGGCCACGGAATGGCCTGCCAGAAGTTGTGCAGTCTGCTGAGTGCGGGTCTTGGGGCTGGCGATCATGCGCACATGGTCCATGCCCATTTTCTGCAGACCGGCGCCCACGGCCAGTGCCGCATCCCGCCCGTTGGAGGTAATGCCGTCAGCATCACCCATGCAAGGGTTGGTCGAGCGGTCGCAGCGTTCGGCGTGCCGAACCATCACCACCACATCACCTTGCCGCCAATGCTCGCGAAGACCGGAAACCTTCAGGTTGCTGCCAACGCCCAGATCCACTACATGCACGCTTGAGAACGCCGTATAAAACCAGGCGCAGATCGCCAGTAATACGACAGTCACCGTTATCGAGACGATGTGCTGATGCACTTTGTGGCGCTGCTGAATGCCCGAATCGGCAAGCACATTCTTGTTTATTGTCGTGTCAGCCAAGTGACCACTCCTGCCATGAACCTATGTGTGGTGTTGACTCGGGAGGTGCCCGATGTCTTCACCGCTCCCGTGCAGGCAAGATAGGTTCAGCATCGTGCTGACGCAGTGAAGAGGATGTGAAAAACATGTTGTGGCCCAGCGCCATGTTTTTTACGAAAGCCCTGAAAACGGGGCCTTGCGGCTTTTCTGACTTGAACATGAAGATAATTTAAGCGTTTTGCGGAAAATTCAGCGCGCCGCCCTGCCCTGCACGGGGCGTTCCTGGCGCGACGGCAGGTTGCGTGCAGCACTTAATGCTATTCAGAGGCCAAAGGTATAACGACTTAAACGCTGCCATCCCGCTCAAACACCCCGCGCCACTCCCCGCGATTCGCTCATAACCGCCTATAACGCCCATCAATACAGGAAATAGTCGTCATACGACTATTGACATCGCCCTACAAGACTGCAAATAATCACCCCGATGTTGTATGACGACATACTAATAACCTGATAACAACAATATCCATGAAGGTCCTCATGAAAATCACCTCGGTCAGTGTCGACGTTTTTTCCTTCCCTTCACGCCGCGCTGTAGACAGCGCAGGTCATGCCCATCCAGGCGAAGAAAAACCGGTCAGAATGGCCATGCTGCGTATCGCCTGCGACGAGGGCAGCGAAGGATTTTCCTTTGGCCCGCCCGAACTGATCCGCCCGCACATCATCGAGTCATTCGTGAAAAAGGTGCTGATCGGCCAGAACCCGATGAATCGTGAAAAAATCTGGCAGGAACTGGCCCACTGGCAACGCGGCAGCGCCAGCCAGTTCACCGACCGTGCGCTGGCACTGGTAGAGCAGGCGCTGTGGGACCTTGCCGGACGCGCCTTGAAACTGCCCGTGCACAAACTGTTGGGCGGCTATCGCGACAAGGTACTGGCCTACGGCTCGACCATGTGCGGTGACGACTTGCCCGGCGGCCTGTCCACTCCGGACGAATACGGCCAGTTTGCCGAAAAGCTGGTAAAGCGCGGTTACAAAGGCATCAAACTGCACACCTGGATGCCGCCGATCTCGTTCGCGCCTGACCCGCGTATGGATGTACAAGCCTGCGCTGCGGTTCGTGAAGCGGTCGGCCCGGACGTTGCCCTGATGCTCGACGGGTATCACTGGTATAGCCGCACCGACGCGCTATACATCGGGCGTGAACTGCAAAAGCTCGACTTTTCCTGGTTCGAAGAGCCGATGATGGAAGACTCTGCCGAATCCTACGCTTGGCTGGCGGCCAACCTGGACATTCCGGTGCTTGGCCCGGAAAGCATTGCCGGCAAGTACCACAGCCGCGCCAGCTGGGTGACCAACAAGGCCTGCGACATCCTCCGCGCTGGCGTGGCTGGCGTCGGCGGCATCGGGCCGTGCCTGAAAGTCGCGCATCTGGCCGAGTCGTTCGGCATGGACTGCGAAGTGCATGGCAACGGCGCTGCCAACCTCGCCGTGGTCGGCGCGATCAGCAACTGCCGCTGGTATGAACGCGGCCTGCTGCACCCGTTTCTTGAATACGACGATGTACCGGCCTACCTCAACACGTTGGTCGACCCAATGGACAGCGACGGTTTCGTGCACCTTTCCGGGCAACCGGGACTGGGCGAATACATCAACTTCAGCTATATCGAGACACACACCGAACAGCGTTACTGACTGGCAGCATCGCGAAGGGCACGCCGAGCGCCCTTCGCTCGACATCCCGACACAGCGTCTTATAAATATAAAAAAGGACTGCCCCCATGAAGCTCTGGCTCAAGCGCCTGCCCTGGCTGCTATGCCTCGCCCTGACGGCGACACTCGTGCACACCCCGCCCGCTCTGGCGCGCGGTGAAACACCGGTCGATCAACTGGTGGTCGGCATGAGCATGATCAACCTGCTGTCCCTGGACCCGGCAGGTGCCACCGGCCTTGAGGTGTCCGAGGTCAACGCCAATGTCTATGACATGCTGCTGGAACAGGACGCTGCCCGCCCCGACCAGCTGATTCCGGCACTGGCCGAGCGCTGGGAAATCAGCCCCGACCGCATGCGCCTTACCTTCCACCTACGCCCGGGCGTGACATTTCACTCCGGCAACCCGCTTACTGCCCAGGACGTTGCCTGGTCGCTGCAACGTGTGGTCACACTCAACAAGGCCCTGGCTTCCACCTGGAAAGCCTACGGTTACACCGCTGACAACGTCAGCAAACTGATGCGCGCCGAAGGACCATCGACCTTCGTGCTTGACCTGCCCAAAGCCACCGACCCCATGCTGGTGCTCAACACGCTGGCAACCTCGCCCAGCGCCTTCGTCATTGATCGGCTGACCGCGTTGCAACATGCCAAGGGTGATGATCTAGGCGCCGCCTGGCTGACCACCAACACAGCGGGCTCCGGCGCATTCAAGCTGGACATCTGGCGTGCCAACGACGTGATTCTGATGAGCCGCTTCGAGCAATACTGGCGCGGCCCGGCCAGACTGCGCCGGGTGATCATGCGCAACATGACCGAATCCCAGGCGCTGCGCCTGATGGTGGAGCGCGGAGACCTGGACGTGGCGCGCGGTATGGCGGCCACCGATATAAAGGCACTGACCCGCTCGAAAGACGTCAATGTGCAGACCATCCCGCGCGGCACTCTGTACTACATCGCACTGAGCATGGAGCAGCCACTGTTTCAGGATATCCGGGTGCGCCAGGCGATTCGTGCGCTGATCGACTATCAAGGCATCAACTCCGTGGTCATGCCGCATTACGGGCTGATCAACCAGCGCCCGCTGCAACTGGGGCTGGCGGCCAGACTGGATGATCCGGGCTATGCACTCAACGTCGCCGAGGCCAAGCGCCTGCTCGCCGAAGCCGGGCACCCGAATGGCTTCAAGATCACCATTCGTTCGCTGACCGATTCGCCCTTCATCAACATCGCCACCAGCCTGCAATCGACCCTCGCCCAGGCAGGTATTCAGGCGTCGATCATTACCGGCACCGGCAATCAGATCTACGGCGCAATGCGCGACCGGCGCTTCGACATTCTGGTCGGGCGTGGCGGTGGCGGTGCCGAGCGCCATCCGCACTCCAGCCTGCGAGCGCTCATTTACAACCCGGACAACCGCGAAGAAGCCAGGTTGAGCAACTTTCAGGGCTGGCGTACCTCGTTCTACAACGCCGAGATCAACCAGTTGATCGAGCAGGCCGAACGCGAGCGTGACGCCAGCAAGCAACTGGCCGACTACCAACGCATCCAGACCCTGTATGACCAGAAAGCCGGGCCGATCATGCCGATTTCGCAGATGACCGATGAAGTGGTCATTCACGCTGACGTCCGGGATTACCTGGGTCACAGCGCCGCGACCACGCGCCTGCGTGACGTCTACAAGCAACGCTGAACCCATGCGTTCAATCGCTCAAGCCAAGGCAGGAATAACCATGTCGAGTGCATCGATTTCAATTTGGAGCAGTCGGGTTGCCCACGGCACCCGTCGCAGCGGATCAGTGGCGGCGCCCCTGTTCGGCCTGTTGTTGCTCACTTTCTTCATTGGCCGGGTCATGCCGCTGGACCCGGTACTGGCCATCGTTGGCCCTGACGCAGATGCGACCGCCTACGCTCAGGCGTATCAGGAACTGGGCCTGGACAAGCCGCTGACCACCCAGTTCGTCATGTACCTCAGTGACCTGCTGCACGGTGATCTGGGCAAAGCCCTGCTGACCGGCCACCCGGTGATAGACGACATCGCGCGGGTCTTCCCGGCCACGCTGGAGCTGGCCACCCTGGCAATCCTGTTCGGCGTGCTGCTGGGCTTGCCATTGGGGGTGTATGCCGCCACCCATCAGGGCCGCAGCGGCGACCATATTGCCCGGGTCATTACCCTGTTTGGCTATTCCACACCGATCTTCTGGCTGGGCATGATGGCTTTTCTGGTGTTCTACGCCTGGCTGGGCTGGGCCGGAGGGGTTGGACGCATCGGTCTGGCCTATGACGGCCTGATCGAAACCCGCACCGGCCTGTTGCTGATCGATACCGCGCTGTCCGGCGACTGGGAGGCCTCTCGCAGCGCACTGCGCCACATCCTCCTGCCTGCGGTAATCCTCAGTTTCAATTCGGTGGCGTATATCAGCCGCATGACCCGCAGCTTCATGCTCGAACAGCTCTCGCAGGAATACATCATCACCGCCCGGGTCAAGGGCCTGTCGCAGCGACGCATCGTCTGGGGCCATGCGTTCCGCAACATCCGCGTGCAACTGCTGACCATCGTCGCCCTTGCCTACGGCGGCCTGCTGGAGGGCGCGGTGCTCATAGAAACCGTGTTCGCCTGGCCCGGTTTTGGCCAGTACCTGACCAGCAGCCTGCTGCTGGGCGACATGAATGCCGTGATGGCCTGCGTCCTGCTGATCGGGTTGATCTTCGTGATCCTCAATCAGATCAGTGACGCCCTTTATAAAGTCTTCGACCCGAGAACCCGCTGATGACGACTTCCATTGCAAGCAGCGCCACGCCCATGGTTCAGGCGCCAACCTCCAGCCTCGCAGCATTGGCCGCCAGCAGTGCGCGCCTGATGCGTTTTCTGTTGCGCAACCCGATGACGCTGGCGGGGCTGATCGTCATAGGCACGCTGATGATCGTCGCGCTGTTCGCGCCATGGATCGCAGCTCATGACCCGCTGGCTCAGGACCTGTCGGCCGCGCTGCGCATGCCCGGTGCACAGAACTGGTTCGGCACCGATGAATACGGCCGCGACGTGTTCAGCCGATTGGTCTACGGCTCGCGCATCACGCTGTACATCGTGATGCTGGTGACGGTGATCGTCGGCCCGATCGGCCTGCTGATCGGCACTGTGTCCGGTTATTTCGGCGGCTGGGTCGACAGCCTGTTCATGCGCATCACCGACATCTTCATCTCGTTCCCCAGCCTGGTGCTGGCACTGGCCTTCATCGCCGCCCTGGGCCCTGGCCTGGAACACGCAGTCATCGCCATCGCCCTGACGGCCTGGCCACCGATCGCCCGCCTGGCGCGGGCCGAAACCCTGTCGCTGCGCAACGCCGACTTCGTTGTCGCGGTGAAGCTACAAGGTGCCTCGGCAGTGCGCGTGATCGGCCGTCACATCATTCCGATGTGCCTGTCTTCGGTGATCATCCGCCTGACCATGAACATGGCCAGCATCATTCTCACCGCTGCTGCACTGGGCTTTCTCGGCCTCGGCGCACAGGCGCCGTTGCCGGAATGGGGTGCGATGATCTCCAGCGGCCGTCGTTACATGCTGGAAAGCTGGTGGCTGGTGGCCGCACCCGGCGCCACCATCATGCTGGTCAGTCTGGCGTTCAACCTGTTGGGCGACGGATTACGCGATGTACTTGACCCACGCAGCGAATGACACGCATCGAACAATAATAAAAGGGGCTAACACCATGTCACACACAGCCATGCCACAGATAAAGCTTGCAGTAGAAGATTTACGCGTCGAGTTCAGTCATGCGGGCAAGGTAACGGCAGCCGTTCGCGACGTGTCATTCAGCCTTGGCCGGGAAAAGCTGGCGATTGTTGGCGAATCGGGATCGGGCAAATCCACGGTCGGTCGCAGCCTGCTGCGTCTGCATCCGGCAACGGCCAGGGTCACGGCGAAAACCCTGCGTTTCGGCGATATCGATTTACTTGAATGCAGCGAAAAACAGATGCAAAGCATTCGCGGGCGGCGCATGTCGATGATCATGCAGGACCCGAAATACTCGCTGAACCCGGTGATCAAGGTAGGCGAACAGATCGCTGAGGCCTATCTGGCGCATCACAGGGTTTCGAAAAAGGAAGCCCGCGAACGCACGCTGGACATGCTGGCCAAGGTGCACATCCGCGAACCGGCGCGAGTCTACGAACTGTATCCCCATGAAGTTTCGGGCGGTATGGGCCAGCGGATCATGATCGCGATGATGGTGATCACCGACCCGCAAGTGATCATCGCCGACGAGCCGACTTCTGCACTGGATGTGTCGGTGCGCCGTCAGGTGCTCAACGTGCTGGAAGAGCTGGTCAGCGAGCGCGATCTGGGCCTGATCTTTATCAGCCACGACCTGAATATGGTCCGTCACTTCTGCGACCGGGTGCTGGTGATGTACGCCGGTCGGGTCGTGGAATCGCTGAACGCCAGCGAGCTGGATCAGGCGCGTCATCCCTACACGCAAGGCCTGTTGGCCGCCCTGCCCAGCCTGGATCATCCGCGTGTCAGCCTGCCGGTTCTGCAACGCGATCCCCTTTGGCTCACTCACTGAGAATGCTCCCATGGCAATGATCACAGTCGATTCACTGAACCTGAGCTTCGGCACTGGCCCAGCGCTGAATCAGGTGCTGCGTGACGTCAACCTGCAGGTCGAGCAAGGCCAGTCGTTCGGCCTGGTCGGCGAATCCGGCTCGGGCAAGACCACCGTGCTGCGCTGCCTGGCAGGACAATATCATCACTGGAGCGGCGCACTGAGCGTGGCCGGCCAGACCGTGCAGCGCAAGCTCGATGCCAGTCACTACCGCACCGTGCAGATGGTCTTTCAGGACCCCTATGCCTCGCTGCATCCGCGCCATACCATTGACGCAGCGCTCAAGGAGCCCTTGAGCATCCACCGGATCGGTGAACGTGACCGTCGCGTCTGTGAAGTGCTGAACAAGGTCGGTCTCAACGAGAGCTTTCGCTTCCGTTACCCGCATCAGCTGTCCGGCGGCCAGCGCCAGCGCGTCGCTATTGCAAGGGCGCTGATTCTCGAACCGCGCGTACTACTGCTCGACGAACCCACCTCGGCACTGGACGTTTCGGTGCAGGCCGAAATTCTCAACCTGCTGGCCGACTTGCGTCATCAGCAAGGCCTGACCTACCTCATGGTGACCCACGACCTCGGCGTAGTGGCGCACTTGTGTGACCAGGTTGCGGTCATGCAGCAAGGCCAGGTGCTGGAAACCCTCGATAGCAGCCAGTTGATCAACAACCAGGCTCGGCACGAGTATTCGCGACTGCTGATTCAGGCCAGCCGCGACATGGACCTGCGCCCGACGGGATGACCCGCCGCCGGGCTCACGAGCGCTGAACCCGTAAACCTGCCGACACTGTGATCCCCGGCCCTCTCGGCCAAGGGATCCGGCTGCCTGCGATTTACCTGAACACACCCAAAACAGCCATCAAACAAGAATAAAAAAATGAAAAAAACACTCGCACTGATCTCTCTGACTGCTCTGTTCCCCGGCGCCTGGGCGCATGCCGACAGCGCGTACATCAACTACCGTCACCAATATGCAGAAAGCACGCGCATGCATGCCGACCGGGTCAAATTCGGCAGCCGGCTGGACAGCGGCTGGGGCTTCGAAGGTGAACTCAAATACAAGACCGCAGGCGACCGCCAGGACGTAGCGTTCGACAACACCGTCGGCAACGGCCACGAATTGACGGTCAGCTATCAATACCGGCTTGACGAAAAATGGCTGCTGACGCCTTCGTTTGCACTGGAAAGCATCGAGAAATCGACGGCCTATAAAATGGGCCTCAAGCTGGGCTACAAAGTAAACGATCAGTTGAGCGTGTCAGGCCGCTATCGCTACGACTCGATCAAGCTGGACAGGGACAAGGTCAACCACGAAATGCCTGACAACCAGATGGACGATCAGTCGATCAATCGTTACGACGTCTGGGTCAACTACGCCAGCAAAGGCCCGTGGGCGTACGAGTATCAGTTCACCTACTTCGATGCCGACTACATTCGCTATGACAACGGCAAGACCGACTACGAACAGAATGCGGCCTTCAAATACAAATGGGACAAGCACTGGGTGCAGTTCTTTGAAGTCGGCGACATCAAGGTCGATTCCGAAGATGACAAGCGCCAGCTGAGATTGCGCGTAGGCGTGCAGTACAACTTCCTGTAGCGCATCCCACTGGAGCACACCATCGTGCGACGCTCCGCGTCGCATGCATTGTCTGGCTTCTGATTATCGTGCCGACGCTCCGCGTCGCATGCCGTTCTGGACGCTCTGCGTCCTCTTTCGAGCATGCGGTGCGGCGCAGATTTGTGACGCGGAGCGTCACCCAAGGCATTCCTACGCTGGAGCGTAAGGAACGAGAGGTGTCTGGCAGAAACTCCGCAGATTATCGTGCCGACGCTCCGCGTCGACATGCAGCTCTGGACGCTCTGCGTCCTCTTTCGAGCATGCGGTGCGGCGCAGATTTGTGCCGCGGAGCGTCACTCAAGGCATCACCACACTGGAGCATGAGGAACGATAGGTGTCTGGCAGAAACTCCGCGTCCGGTCCTGAATCGCTCAGTCGCTGTACAGCGCCTGAGTGCGGCGCAGGCGCATGCGGCTGCCGTTGAGGTGCAGGTACATCGCCGAGCGCGCTGCGTCGACGTTGCCTTCGGCGATCGCGTTGTAGATTTGCCGGTGTTCGGTGTTGATTCCGGCCAGGTAGGCGTTGCGATCGCTCTGCCCTGTGTAGGCCGAGTTCATCCGCGTGCGGGGAATAAGCTTGGTGCCCAGATGTTTCATGATGTCGATCAGGTAGGCATTGCCTGACGCCTTGGCGATCTTGAGGTGAAATTGAAAATCGGCATTGATGGTGGTTCCGGATTTCTGCGGACCTTCGAGCAGCGCATCAAACGCCCGCTTGAGCTCAAGCAACGCTTCAGGGCTGCGTCGTTGCGCAGCCAGCCCTGCTGCCTCGACTTCCAGGCTCAAGCGAAACTCCAGCAGGTTCAGCACATCGGACAAGGTGGCGATGGTCGCAGGCCCTACCGAAAAACCTTCAGGCGGTGGCATATCGAGAACAAAGGTACCGACGCCATGCCGGGTTTCCACCAGCCCCGCGGCCTGCATCCGCGACAGCGCATCGCGCACCACCGTCCGGCTGACACCCTCGGCTTCCATGATGTGGATCTCGGAAGGCAGTTTCTCGCCGCGCACCAGCACACCGTCACGCATGCGCTGGGCGAAGCGGTCGACCAGGGTTTCTGCCAGGCGTCGATGGTTCTTTTGCGAGGAAAGCGCGTTGTCCGACATTGCAGCCTCAGTTCTGTCCGATACGCGAGTATAGGCTGCGATCCCCACACAAAACACGCCTTGAGTACGGTTATACTCAGCCACCCGACACGGACCCGATCACCCGCCATGGAACAACCTTCCACATCAAAAGGCCGTCGCTCCAGCCTGACTCAGCAACTGGTCGCCGAGTTTTCGCGCAGAATTCGCGAAGGCGAGATCCAGAGCGGTGAAAAGCTTCCTACCGAACAGGTGATCATCCGTGAAACCGGGGTCAGCCGCACTGTGGTTCGTGAAGCGATGTCGCGTCTGCAAGCCGAAGGTCTGGTCGAAACCCGGCATGGCATCGGCACCTTCGTGGTCGATGCAGCGCAGCCAGGGAATTTCCAGCAGGTTGAACCGCCAATCGGTACACCCGGCGACGCGGTATCCATCATCGAGCTGCGCCTGAGCATCGAGCCGGAATCTGCCGCGCTCGCGGCTCAACGCCGCACGCCCGAGCAACTGGATGCCATCCGTCAGGCACTCGATGAGCTGCATCGCTGTGCGCGCCTGGGGCACGACACCATGAAAGCCGATTTCGAGTTTCACCGGCAGATATCACTGTGCACAGCCAATAGCTTCTTTACCGATGTGATGAGCCAGCTCGGCAGTAGCATCCTGCCCCGCACCCGCAGCGGCTTCGGCAATATCACGTCGTTGCACGCAGAGGACGACCCAGGCATCCAGCAACGCGAACAGGAGACCATCTTCGACGCCATTGTCCATCAGGATCGGGATGCCGCCCGAGCCGCGATGCGTCTGCATCTGATCAACAGTCTGCTGCGCCTGCGCGCAAAGGATTAGCCACTAAAACGCTTATCGTTTACCATGCCGCCCGTCGGTTTCCGAGAGGAACTAACAGGGAATTCGCACGCTTTGTCTGCACAAGGCCAAAACGAAACTGCCCCCGCAACTGTAGGCATCGAGCCTGCTCCATGACTGCCACTGGATTCAGCTCCGGGAAGGCCGGAGCCTGGCGATGACATGCCAGTCAGGAGACCTGCCGACCTGCTTCAATCCACTAACCGGCGGGGTGTCCGGGAAGGACATCCGCACGCGGCGGCATTTCCCGTCGTGCCCGGTCATTTGCCGGGGATGTGTTTCCTGATGTGCATTGCGCCTTGGCACCTGCTCCAACGGAGACCGCATTTCATGTCGCTGCCCCGCCTTGCCGTATTTGCCGCCAGCCTGACGCTGTCCACCCTGACCCTCGCCGCGCCTACTCAGTATCCGCTGACCCTCGAAAACTGTGGTTCGACCCTGACGTTCGCGCATGCGCCGACCAAGGCAGTGACCATTGGCCAGGCCGGCACTGAAATGCTCTACGAACTAGGCCTGGGCGACCGGCTGGTGGGCACTTCGCTATGGTTCAACAACGTTTTGCCACGCTTCAAGGCGCAGAACGACAAGGTAGAACGTCTGGCCGACAACGACCCAAGCTTTGAAGCGGTGATTGGCAAACGTCCGGAACTGGTGGCGGTGCAGCTGGAGTGGATGGTCGGCAAACAGGGCGTGGTCGGCACACGCGAGCAGTTCCATGACCTGAAAATACCCACTTACATTCTGCCGTCCGATTGCGAAGGCAAAGACAATCTGGTCGGTGCCGACGGCACACGCCTGGAGCCGTTCCGCATCGAGACCATCTACAAGAGCATCGAGCAACTGGCGCAGATTTTCGATGTACAGGACCGCGGTGACACGCTGGTCGCCGACCTCAAAGCCCGCCTGAGCGCCGCGATTGCCAACGTCAAACAGAACAAGGCGAACGACGTCTCGGCGCTGTTCTGGTTTTCCAGTTCCGACCTCGCCAGCGACCCGTTCGTGGCAGGCCGCAAAGGCATCCCGGACTTCATGCTCAACAGCCTGGGCATGCGTAATATCGTCAAGTCCGACGAGGAATGGCCGACAGTGGGCTGGGAGACCATTGCCAAGGCCAATCCAAGCATTCTGGTGATTGCACGCATGGATCGCCGCCGCTTCCCGGCCGACGACTACCTGAAAAAGATCGAATTCCTCAAGAGCGACCCGGTGACGCGCAACATGGACGCAGTCAAGCATGACCGGATCGTGATCATCGACGCCGAAGGCATGCAGGCTGGCCTGCGCCTGTTTACCGGGTTCGAGGAACTGGCTGACGCCGCCAACCGTTTCAACGCTGCACAATGAGATTACAGGCAGCACTGGGCCATGTGCTCTGGGTCTCGGCAGTTCTGGTGCTGGCAATCATGGTCGGTGCAGCGATTGGCGAAACCTCGATCAGCCTGAAGGTGGTTTTTCAGGTGCTGGCCAACAAACTCTGGGCTGCCGGTTATGTGCTCGACCCTATCGACGAAGGCATCGTCTGGAACTACCGGCTGACCCGCGCCATTGTCGCGGCAGCCTGCGGGGCCGGGCTGGCGATCTGTGGCGTGGTGTTGCAATCCTTGTTGCGCAACCCGCTGGCAGACCCCTATTTGCTGGGAATTTCCGCCGGGGCCTCGACCGGCGCGGTGCTGGTCGCCATTCTGGGCTTTGGTGCGGGTGCCATTTCGATGTCGGCAGGCGCTTTTGCCGGGGCCGTGGCGGCGTTTTCGCTGGTCGCCCTGCTGGCGCACTCGTCGCGAGGCACCACAGCAGCCGGGCAGATCATTCTGGCCGGAATCGCCGGTTCACAGCTGTTCAATGCCCTGACGTCGTTTCTGATCACCAAATCCGCCAGCTCCGAACAGGCACGCGGCATCATGTTCTGGCTGCTGGGCAACCTCAGCGGCGTACGCTGGCACTCGGTCTGGCTGGCAGTGCCGACGGTGCTGGTCGGTCTGCTGGTGTGCCTCTGGCACCGGCGAGCGCTGGACGCGTTCACTTTCGGCAGCGACTCGGCGGCGTCACTGGGGATTGCCGTGCGGCGCGTGCAGATCATCCTGATCGCGACCGCAGCCCTGGTCACCGCAGTGATGGTATCGATCGTCGGCTCCATCGGTTTTGTCGGGCTGGTGATCCCGCACGCGGTGCGTATGCTGATCGGTGTGCGCCACGCACGGCTGGTGCCGTTGAGTGCATTGAGCGGCGCGCTGTTTCTGATCGCTGCCGACATCCTCTCGCGCACGCTGATCAAGGGCCAGGCGCTGCCGATTGGCGTCATTACCGCACTGATCGGCGCACCGGTCTTCGCTTTGATTCTTATCCGGGGAAATAGCACGCGATGAACGCCTTTCCTCATCTGGTCAACGCACCGGTGCTGGGCTGCTCCGGGCTGGGTTATTCGGTTCGTGGCACTGCGTTGCTGCGCGACGTCGACTTGAGCATCGCAGCCGGCGAGACACTGGCCGTGGTCGGCCCTAACGGTTCGGGAAAATCCACCCTGCTGAAACTATTGGCCGGTATTCAGAAACCGGTCTGCGGCACGGTCAGACTGGGCGGGCAACCACTTGAGGCAATGAGCCGCAGAGACGTGGCGCGCTTGCTGGCGGTGGTCGAACAACAAGCGGAAACCAGCGATGCCGTGACGGTTCTGGATGCCGTCGAGCTAGGCCGCACGCCCTGGCTGTCGGCACTCGAGCCGTGGAGTGCGAACGATGACGCAATCGTTCGCCAGGCGTTGCAGAATGTGGACATGCTGCATATGCAGAAACGTGCCTGGCACACCTTGTCCGGTGGCGAGCGGCAGCGCGTGCACATCGCCAGGGCGCTGGCGCAACGACCCAGGATCCTTCTGCTGGACGAACCGACCAATCACCTGGATATCCAGCACCAACTGACCATTCTCGGTCTGGTCAGGGCTTTGCCGGTAACCACTGTGATAGCCCTGCACGATCTGAATCAGGCGCTGGATTGCGACCGCGTGGCGGTCATGGAGAAAGGCCGGCTGGTCGCACTGGGGGCGCCGGTCGAGGTGCTGACCCCGGAACGCCTGCTGAGCACCTTCGGCGTCGTGGCGCACTGGCTGACCGACCCTTTCGACGGTGCGAAAATCCTGCGTTTGCGCTCACACTGAAGACTCGCCGATGGTCAGCCGGTCGCCTGACGCATGCTTCAACAGGTGCGCCGCGCGGCCTGTAGCACTACAATGCGCGCTTTGCCCGCCGCAGGATCCCGTTGCCATGTCGTTACCCAAGCACCACCTGGAATTGCTCAGCCCTGCGCGGGATGTAACCATCGCCCGTGAAGCCATCCTGCATGGTGCCGATGCGGTGTACATCGGCGGGCCGAGCTTTGGTGCGCGACACAACGCCTGCAACGAGGTCAGCGACATTGCCGAGCTGGTCAAATTCGCTCATCGCTATCACGCGCGGATCTTCACCACGATCAACACCATCCTGCATGACGACGAACTGGAACCAGCCCGCAAGCTGATTCACCAGCTCTACGACGCAGGCGTGGACGCATTGATCGTGCAGGACCTCGGGGTGATGGAGCTGGACATTCCGCCCATCGAGCTGCATGCCAGCACCCAGACCGACATCCGCACCCTGGGCCGGGCGAAGTTTCTCGATCAGGCCGGTTTCTCGCAGTTGGTGCTGGCCCGGGAACTGAATCTGCAGGAAATCCGCGCAATCGCCGATGAAACCGATGCGGCCATCGAATTCTTCATCCACGGCGCCCTGTGCGTGGCGTTCTCCGGGCAGTGCAATATTTCCCACGCGCAAAACGGTCGCAGCGCCAACCGTGGCGACTGCTCGCAGGCCTGCCGCCTGCCGTACACCCTCAAGGATGATCAGGGTCGCGTTGTGGCCTTCGAAAAGCACCTGTTGTCGATGAAAGACAACAATCAGAGCGCCAACCTGCGTGCTTTGGTGGACGCCGGCGTGCGCTCGTTCAAGATCGAAGGGCGCTACAAGGATGCGGGCTACGTGAAAAACATCACGGCCTATTATCGCCAGCGTCTGGACGAGATTCTCGAAGACCGCACGGACCTCGCACCCGCTTCCAGCGGCCGTACCGCGCACTTTTTCGTGCCGGACCCGGAAAAGACCTTTCATCGCGGCAGCACCGATTATTTCGTCAGCGACCGCAAGATCGACATCGGTGCTTTCGATACGCCGACGTTTACCGGTCTGGCAGTCGGCACCGTCGAAAAACTCGGCAAGCGTGACCTGATCGCTGTGACCCATGAGCCGCTGTCCAACGGTGACGGTCTTAACGTGCAGATCAAGCGTGAAGTGGTGGGCTTCCGTGCCAATATCGCCGAGCTCAAAGGCGAGTTCGAAGAAGACGGCCAGAAGCGCTGGCGCTACCGTGTAGAACCCAACGAGATGCCTGCGGCCCTTTCCCGTGTGCGCCCCAACCATCCGTTGAATCGCAACCTGGACCACAACTGGCAGCAGGCGCTGCTCAAGACCTCGGCCGAGCGCCGCATCGGCATTCAGTGGCAGGTTACCCTTCGTGAAGACCACCTGCGCCTGGAAGCCATCAGTGAAGAAGGTGTGAGCGTCGCGGTAAACCTTGACGGCCCGTTCGGCGCAGCCAACAAGCCCGAGCAGGCGCTGGATCAACTGCGTGACCTGCTCACTCAGCTGGGCACCACGATCTACCATGCTCAGAATGTCAGGCTCGACGCGCCACAGGCGTTCTTCGTGCCCAACTCGCAGCTCAAGACCCTGCGTCGCGATGCCATCGAGGCGCTGACCGAAGCGCGCATCGAGGCGCATCCACGCGGTGGCCGCAAGGCGGAGACGACCCCGCCACCGGTGTACCCGGAGTCGCATCTGTCTTTTCTGGCCAACGTCTACAACCAGAAGGCTCGCGACTTCTATCATCGCCACGGCGTACAGCTGATCGACGCGGCCTACGAGGCCCACGAAGAGACCGGCGAAGTGCCCGTGATGATCACCAAGCATTGCCTGCGCTTCTCGTTCAACCTGTGCCCGAAACAGGCCAAAGGTGTGACGGGCGTGCGCACCAAGGTCGCGCCGATGCAACTGGTGCACGGTGATGAAGTGTTGACCCTCAAGTTCGATTGCAAGCCTTGCGAAATGCACGTGATCGGCAAGATGAAAGGTCACATTCTCGACTTGCCGCTCCCCGGCAGCGCGGCGGCCAAATCGGTGGTCGGCCATATCACACCGGAAGACCTGCTCAAGACTGCGCGTCAGCGTTCTCCGCACTGATCGGTACAAAGGGGGTTGGCGCCCTGCCAGCCCCCTTTCGTCTTCTGACAAAGCTCTCTTAAAGAACGCGCTCCATATGGGTCGTGTTCCACACCGGATCACTCTCCACATCGGTCACGGCAAAGCCCTGTTTCTCCCAGAAACGGATCGCACCGGGCAGAAACGGATGGGTATGCAGGTACAAAACCTCTATGCCACCTGCCTCGGCATGCGCCCAGAGCGCCTGACATAAACGGCTGGCCAGCCCGTCGCCGCGAAACTCCGGCGCGACGAACAGGCGCACGATCTCAACGGTTCTGCGCCCGCGATAATCGAGCTGCGGGAAACGATGATCAAACGGCAGGTAGCCCACAGCCGCGATGATCTGCCCTTCACTGCGGGCGATCAGAAACTTGCCGTCCTCCCCGTCCAGATACACCTGCTCGAAACCGGCCAGATCGGGCGGAACGGTGACAGTGTCGAGCAAGGGAAAGATTCCGGCACGCGCACGCATGACGAAATCGACGGTGTGCGGGATCTCGGAGGGGTGTACCTCAGTAATAGTGATGTTCATGAGCACGGACTTATTGGGGGAATTGCAGGGTGATACAAATGTTACGCCAGAGATGGGCCTTTGGACGCACGGCTTGACTATAGAGCAGGCGGCGCGGCGCAGAATTGTGACGCGGAGCGTCACGACAGGCATTCCCACGCGGAGCGTGAGGAACGATATGTGCCTGGAGCGACTGGGGCGCCCGGAGGTAAAAACGCCGATTATCGTGAGCGGGCAATGCGGCGCACAGCTTTACAGCGCAAACCCTTCGATGCGCACCAATGCAAGGCAGGAAAAATCATGCGCCGGACGCCGTTGTAAACGCTGCGCAGCCTTGCGGGCATTGCCAATTCGGGCCTGGAGCACTGCCGACGCAAGCTGGCACAGCCCCTGCATAATCTTGAACAACCCCACCATGAATGTGGTCGGGCCGCCCCGGTTGATCGACGTTGATCGCCAGTCTCGAAGAGACCAGAGGGCCACATGGGTGCATCCGGCAACGTGGCTTGATGGCATCCCCGAACACCCAATAAGAGAACAGGCAAAGGCGCCTGGAACCGAAAGGTTCCGGGCGCTTTTTTTTTGCTTCAAAAAACCTGATTGGCCTCGGCCGGGACTTGCTATGAACACCACAGTCTTCCCCATGAACGATGTAAAAACCCTGATCGTCGTCGGTAATGGCATGGTCGGGCACCATTGCGTCGAGCAGTTGATCGCAGGCGGCGCACTGGAGCGTTATCGCATCCATGTATTTGGCGAAGAAGCACAGCGTGCCTACGACCGCGTGCATTTGTCCGAATACTTTACCGGCCGCGATGCCGAGTCGCTGGCCATGAGTGAAATGTCTGTCTACGAACAACCTGGCCTGACGCTGCACCTGGGCGTACCGGTGCTGGAGATTGATCGTGATCGTCATGAAATCATCACCGCCGAAGGCTGCTTCAGCTACGACAAGCTGATCCTGGCCACAGGCTCCTTCCCGTTCGTACCGCCGATCGAGGGCGCACAGGGCAACTCGCGGCTGGTCTATCGCACGCTTGAGGACCTGGACACCATTCGCTACGCCGCCTCGAAAGCTCGCCGTGGCGTGGTAGTCGGCGGTGGTCTGCTCGGGCTTGAAGCGGCCAATGCACTGAAATCGCTTGGCCTGGAAGCCCATGTTGTCGAGTTCGCCCCGCGCTTGATGCCGGTGCAACTGGACGAGCACGGCGGGGCCGCCTTGAAAGCGCGTATTGAAGCGCTGGGCGTCGGCGTACACCTGTCGCGCGCCACACAATCGATCAGCGACGGCAAGCAATACCGCTATCGCATGAACTTCGCCAACGACGAATTTCTGGAAACCGATCTGATCGTGTTCTCTGCCGGTATCCGCCCGCAGGACGCTCTGGCTCGCCAGTGTGAACTGGAACTCGGCCCGCGTGGCGGTATTGCAATCGACGAGCACTGTCGCACCAGTGACGCCGATATCTATGCAATCGGCGAGTGCGCGGCCTGGAACGGCAGCGTATTCGGCCTGGTAGCACCCGGTTATCAGATGGCCCGTGGCGTAGCTGCACAGTTGTGCGAAAAGGACACTGAGCCGTTCTTCGGTGCCGACATGTCCACCAAGCTCAAGCTGCTGGGCGTGGATGTCGGCTCCATTGGTGACGCGCACGGTGCGCTGGCCGGGGCTGTCAGTTATCGTTTCATTGACGAAGCCACCGCCAGCTACCGTCGCTTGGTGGTGTCGGCCGATGGCAAACAGGTACTCGGCGCTGTGCTGGTCGGCGACAACAGTTACTACGACACCCTGCTGCAATATGCGCAGAACGGCATCCCGCTGCCCGCCGATCCGTCGAGCCTGATTCTGCCGCGTGGCGAAGGCGCGCCGACGCTGGGTGCCGATGCCCTGCCCGCCACCGCGACCATCTGTTCCTGCCATAACGTCAGCAAGGGCTCTATCTGTTCGGCAATCGACAATGGCTGCACCGACCTCGCCGGGATCAAGGCCTGCACCAAAGCGGCCACCGGCTGTGGCGGCTGCACCGCGCTGCTCAAGCAGGTTCGAGCATGAGTTGATGGCGCGCGGTGTGGCGGTCGACAAAAGCCTCTGCGAGCACTTCGCCTACACCCGCCAGGAGTTGTACTCGATGGTCCGCGTCGAAGGTATCGAGACCTTTGACGAGCTGCTGACTCGCCATGGCAAAGGCGCGCATGGCTGCGACATCTGCAAGCCTGCGGTCGGCTCGATTCTCGCTTCGTGCTGGAACCGCCCCATCACCGAACCTTCGCTGGTGCCACTGCAGGACACCAACGACACCTTCATGGCCAACATGCAGAAAAACGGCACCTACTCGGTCGTACCGCGTATTCCGGGCGGCGAAATCACCCCCGACGGGCTGATCGCGATTGGTGCCGTGGCCAAGAAGTACGACTTGTACACCAAGATCACCGGCGGCCAGCGCATCGACCTGTTCGGCGCGCAACTGCATGAACTGCCGGACATCTGGAGTGAGTTGATTGAGGCGGGTTTCGAGACCGGGCATGCCTACGGCAAATCGACCCGGACGGTTAAGTCCTGCGTCGGCAGTACCTGGTGCCGCTATGGCGTGCAGGACAGCGTCGCCATGGCACTGCGCATCGAGGACCGTTACAAGGGGCTGCGCTCACCCCACAAACTCAAGTTCGCCGTATCCGGCTGCACCCGCGAGTGCGCCGAAGCGCAGAGCAAGGATGTGGGTGTAATTGCCACCGAGAACGGCTGGAACCTGTACCTGTGCGGCAACGGCGGCATGCGTCCGCGCCACGCCGAGCTGTTCGCCACCGACCTGGATGACGAAACCCTGATTCGCTACATCGACCGTTTCCTGATGCTCTACATCCGCACTGCCGACAAGCTGCAACGCACCTCGGTCTGGCGTGAATCGCTGGAAGGCGGCCTCGACTATCTCAAGGCGGTGATTGTCGATGACAGCCTGGGGCTGGCCGCAGAGCTGGAGTCGCAGATGCAACTGGTGGTCGACCGCTATGAATGCGAATGGGCCAATGCCCTCAAGGACCCGGAGAAGCTCAAGCGCTTCCGCACCTTCGTCAACGACGGACGTGGCGACCCGGACGTGCATTTCGTCAAGGAGCGCGCCCAGCGTCGTCCGGCAAAACCCGAAGAGCTGGCCCTTATCCCGCTGTTCAAGGAGGTGGTGTAATGAATTCGTCCAACACCGTATTGGCGGGCGAAAACGCCCATTCTGCACTGCAACTGCACTGGCATGCCCTGTGCGGACGCAAGGATCTGGTCGCCAACTCCGGCGTGGTAGCGTGGCTGGACGGCGCGCAGGTAGCGCTGTTCTACCTGCCTGAAACCCCTGAGGGCGAACAGCTTTTTGCCATCGACAACCGCGACCCCAAGTCCGGTGCCAATGTGATCGGTCGCGGACTGATTGGCCATATCGCTGGCGAGCTGGTGATTGCCTCGCCGTTGTACAAGCAGCATTTTCGTCTGCACGACGGTAGTTGCATCGAGTACCCGGAACAACGTCTGGAGGTCTGGCCGGTACGGCTTAACGGAGATCAGGTAGAGATTGCCGTCTAGCTGATAACAATAGGGCCAGACAACCTGATCGCTGGCCGACCAGGCTGTTGCGTGGGATGAATGACCGACTATTGCAGCTCGGACAACAGCGCTTTGTTGAAGCCCTGCGGATCTTCCATCTGCGGGGCATGCCCCTTGCCCTTGAACTCCACCAGTCTGGCACCAGGGATCATCTGCGCCACCTGCTTGCCCAATACCTTGTAATTGCCGATCTTGGCCTTGACCTCGGGCGGTGCGATATCGCTGCCGATGGCAGTGGTATCGGCATCGCCGATCATCAACACGGTCGGCACCTGCAGCCTGGGAAACTCGTAGAACACTGGTTGGGTAAAAATCATGTCGTAGATCAGCGCCGAGTTCCAGGCAACGATCTTATGGCCCGGCCCCTTGTTCAGGCCCGCCAGCATGTCGACCCACTTGTCGTATTCAGGCTTCCAGCGCCCGTCGTAGTAGGTCTTCTGCTCGTAGGCGCGAATGCCTTCGGCGGTGGTTTTCAGTACGCGCTCATACCACTGATCGACGCTGCGGTAAGGCACGCCAAGGGCCTTCCAGTCTTCCAGACCGATCGGGTTGACCATCACCAGTTTCTCGGTCTGTTTCGGGTACATCAGCGCGTAACGCGTGGCCAGCATGCCGCCGGTGGAATGGCCGACGACCGACGCCTTGTCGATACCCAGTTTTTCCAGCAGCGCGTGGGTGTTCATCGACAACTGCTGGAAGCTGTATTGATAGTGCGCAGGTTTGGTCGAGGTGCAAAAACCGATCTGGTCAGGCGCAACAACGCGATAGCCCGCAGCACTCAGCCCCTCGATAGTGTCTTCCCAGGTCGCGGCGCAGAAATTCTTGCCATGCATCAGCACCGCGGTGCGGCCATTGGCCTTGCCGGTGGGTGCGACATCCATGTAACCCATTTCCAGCGTCTGGCCCTGAGACTGAAAACTGAATTTGTGCAGCGCGTGGGGGTAAGTGAAACCTTCCAGTTGCTGGCCATAACCGGGCGTTTCAGCCAGTGCTGCGCCTGACAGCGTCAACGACATCAACATGCCGGCAATCTTTGCAGCCCGCATAAGGGGCACCTCCTGTAGCCTGTGGATAGGGGTCGAAATCTGCAGCCGCTTCCACGTTAAACCGCAGACCAGCAAGTAGACCTTGTTTCCCACTACAGATTCGCCCCTTTCCTACCTGCAGAACCGTAAGCAGACGTTTCATCATGCCAGCCCGACGGCGGCAAAACGCTGGACGCTGCGCAACGTGCAGCCACGGCTGGTACGCGCCGACAAACCACGCGGCCCGATGAGCATCGACGAATATTGTTCACGACCTCATGTGGTGGTGTCGCACGTGGCCAGCATCAGCAGCTTTGCCGATGAGTGGCTGACCGCACTGGGTCGCAAGCGTCAGGTCGTGTTGTCAGTGCCGCAGTTCGCCACCCTGCCCGCACTGATGGCTGGCACCGACATGATTTCGGGCCTGTCCGACTACGCGGCCAAGGCCATGAGCGCATTGGGTTTGCTGTATGACGAGCCGTTGCCCTTCCCCACGCCGGGGCTGGACCTGTCGATGACGTGGCTGAGTGTGATGGACAGCGACCCTGCCGAGCGTTGGCTGCGCAGCAGGGTCGAGGAATTCATGGGCGAGCGCCAGGAAGCGCCCGCCCTGGCCGGCTGATCAGCCGAAACGACCGGTAATGTAGTCTTCGGTCTGGGTCTTGGAAGGTTTGGTGAAGATGGTGTCGGTGTCGCCGTGCTCGATCAGTTCACCCATGAACATGAAGGCGGTGTAGTCGGAGCAACGCGCCGCCTGCTGCATGTTGTGGGTCACGATGATCACGGTGAACTGCTCCTTGAGTTCAGTGATCAGCTGTTCGATACGCCCGGTCGAAATCGGGTCAAGTGCCGAGGTGGGCTCATCGAGCAGCAACACCTGAGGGCGCAGCGCGATGGTGCGGGCGATGCACAGACGCTGCTGCTGACCACCGGACAGACCGGTTGCGCTCTGCTTGATCTTGTCCTTGACCTCATCCCACAACGCCGCACCACGCAGTGCCTGCTCGACGCGATCTTCCATTTCCCGACGCGACAGCTTTTCGTGGTGCTTGATGGCATAGGAAATGTTGTCGTAGATCGACATCGGGAACGGCACCGGCTTCTGGAACACCATGCCCACATGACTGCGCAGGCGGTTCATCGAGTAGCCAGGCGCCAGGATGTTTTCGCCATTGAGCAGCACTTCGCCGCGCGCTTCCTGTTTCGGGTACATCGCGTAGATACGGTTGAAAACGCGCAGCAGGGTCGATTTACCGCAACCCGACGGGCCGATGATCGCAGTGATGCGCTTCTCGGGGATGGTCATGTCGATGGACTTCAACGACTTCTGGTTGTTGTAGAAAAACTCCAGACCGCGCACTTGGATCTTGGTCTTTTCGTTGGCCAGGGAAAGGTTGTTCATCAGGACGCCCTATTGCGCAGAAGAATTAAGCGAGACAGCAGACTCAGTATCAGTACGAACAACGTCATGACCAGCGCACCGGCCCATGCCAGAGAGTGCCAGTCATCGAACGGGCTCATGGCGTACTGGAAAACCACCACTGGAACACTGGCGATTGGTTTGAGCAGATCGCTGCTCCAGAACTGGTTGCCGAAAGCGGTGAACAGCAGCGGCGCGGTTTCGCCGGTGATACGTGCCAATGCCAGCAATACGCCGGTAACCACACCCGCCTTGGCAGCGCGCAAGACGATTTGCAGAGTCAGCTTCCATTGCGGCACACCCAGCGCCAGTGCGGCTTCACGCATGGTCGAGGGTTGCAGTTGCATCATTTCGTCAGTGGTACGCACCACCACCGGGATCACCAGCAATGCCAGAGCCAGCGCACCGGCAATCGCCGAAAAGCCCACTTGGTGGCCTGTCACTGCGTTGAGCGGCAGTACCACAACGGTGTAAACGAACAGGCCGAGCACGATGGAAGGTGCCGACAGCAGGATGTCGTTAATAAAGCGTACTGCGTTACCCAGCTTGGTGTAGCGAGCAAACTCGGCCAGCCAGATACCGGCCATCAAGCCGATTGGTGTACCGATCAACAGGCCTATGCCGGACATCAGCACGCTGCCGTAGAACGCGTTGGCCAGGCCACCCTCGGTGCCAGGTGGCGGGGTCATGCCGGTGAACAACTGCAGGTTTAGCGCGTCGATACCCTTGATGATAGTGGTCAGCAGAATCCACACCAGCCACAGCAGGCCGAAGGCAGTGGCACCACAGCTGAGCACCATCGCAATCTTGTTCTTGATGCTGCGAACCCGATACAGGCTCTCGCTGCCTGTCACATCCTTACTCATAACCCCTCCTTACGCGAAAGGCGCGACAGCATCAGACGTGCAAGGGCCAGCACGATGAAGGTGACCACAAACAACAGGAAGCCAAGGGCGATCAGTGCCGAACGGTGCAAGTCGGTATAGGCTTCGTTGAACTCGTTGGCGATCACCGAAGCAATGGAACTGCTCGGCATCATCAGCGATGCAGAGAACTGATGGGCGTTGCCCAGTACAAAGGTGACCGCCATGGTTTCACCCAGCGCGCGTCCCAAGCCGAGGAACACACCGCCGACCACTGCCGAACGGGTGTAAGGCAGCACGATGTCCCAGACCACTTCCCAGGTGGTGCCACCCAGTGCGTAGGCCGACTCTTTGAGGGCTACGGGTACAGTGCGGAAGACTTCCTGCATGACCGAGGTAATGAACGGCGTGATCATGATCGCCAGCACGATACCGGCGGTCAGCATGCCGATACCCAGCGGCGGGCCTTGAAACATCGGACCGATCAGCGGCAGTGCGCCGAGGTTTTCGGTGATCCAGGGTGACAGGTGTTCAGCCATGAACGGGCCAAAGACAAACAGCCCCCACATGCCGTAGATGATCGACGGGATACCTGCCAGCAGCTCGATGGCCGAGGCAATCGGCATGCGCAGCCAAGGCGGAGCTACTTCGGTCAGAAAGATTGCAATGCCGAAACTCACCGAGACGGCGATCAGCAAAGCCAGAAAAGAGGTAACCAGGGTGCCGTAGATCGGAACCAGCGCGCCGAACTTGCCGGCGTTCACGTCCCACTCGGTGCTGGTCAGAAAGCCAAACCCGAAAGTCTGGAATGCCAGACTGCCGCCCCACAGGGTCGACAAGGCAATACAACCCAGCAAAGCAAGCACCAGCATTGCTGCGGCCTGCAATGAACGCTTGAACCACAGGTCATGACGATGATCCCGTTTGGCGCGCTTCTCGCCCTCGGACTCACCAGCGGAGACGTTAGCGGACAGGTATTGGGGGTTTTCAGTCATGTTGAGGCCACTCGCAAGGAAAAGCCCCTGTCACCGAGCCTATATCGCGGCTGATGACAGGGGTGGTACGGGTTGAATCACTTACTTGGTGAATTCCGTTTTCCAGTAGCTTTCCACGCGTTCAACCAGCGATTTCGGCAATGCTAAGTATTCCAGCTTCTCGTCCTGTTTCTGGCCGTTTTCCAGGGACCATTTGAAGAAGTCGAAAGCGGCTGCGCTTTTCTCTTCGTTCTTGGCTTTCTTGTACATGATGATCCAGGTGGTCGCGGTGATCGGCCATGCAGCCTCACCCGGCGCGTTGGTCATGATCAGGTTGAAGTCTTTGGCGCTCGCCCAGTCGGCAGTGTCAGCAGCGGCAGCAAAAGCCTTGGCGTCTGGCTTGATGAATTTGCCGGCAGCGTTTTTCAACTGGGTGTAAGACAACTTGTTGGTCGTCGCGTAGGAGTACTCAACGTAACCGATCGAACCCTTGATCTGTTTCACGTAGGCAGAAACACCTTCGTTACCCTTGCCGCCCACACCGGCTGGCCACTGCACGGTCGAACCGAACTTCAGCTTCTCGTTCCACTCCGGGCTGACTTTGCTCAGGTAGTTGGTGAAGTTGTAAGTGGTACCCGAACCGTCCGAGCGGTGAACAACGGTGATCGCAGTATCAGGCAGCTTCACGCCCGAGTTCAGGGCAGTGATTGCCGGGTCGTTCCACTTCTTGATGTCGCCCATGAAGATCTTGGCGATAGTTGGGCCGTCCAGCTTCAGCTCGCCACTTTCAACGCCTTCGACGTTGACGATCGGCACGATACCGCCGATGACGCTTGGGAACTGACCCAGGCCGCCAGCCTGCAGGTCCTCAGCGGACATAGGGGCGTCGGATGCACCGAAGTCAACAGTCGCTGCCTTGATCTGGGCAATACCGCCGCCCGAACCGATGGACTGATAGTTGATACGGTTATCCTTGGTTTTGCTGTAGTCCTGGGACCACGCTGAAATAACCGGGTAGACGAAACTCGAACCAGCACCTGTGACATCAGTCGCATGGGCCACACCGCTGAGGCACAGCGAAGCGATCAGAAGCGACAAGCGTTTTTTAGTCAGCAGTATCACGGTAATACCTCAGTCCAGGAGATTGTGTGGTGGCCCAGTTAAGGAGGCCCGAGGCGGATTTAAAACCTGAAATGTTGCTGTTTCATGACAATCCAACGAATCGTGTCGGTGAGGGAACTTTTTTGTAGGCGATTTCCTACGCTGCCGACGCTGAAAAACCCTGTAGAGCCCAATGTTTACGGCGAAATCATGCCCCACAGCGCAAAATAGCTTTTTGCCACCCTTAGATAGATAGCCAAACGCCATCTGCGTTATAAAAATGTAAGAAAGTATGATTTTAAGAATCGTTGGGGATGACCAGACGGTCACGTTATAGCTAAATCAACTTAAAACTGTTCCAAACACGCTGATCAAGCCTATGTAATCAGACGAACGCGAAAGGTTTGAAACCGCCGAATCAAAGAGTCGGTATCAAGTGCGCGCGCGTGGCACACAGCTACTGTTCGTCGGGTTAAAGGGCACCTATGGCCACTGGCCAATGACCAATATACGTACGTTAAAGAACTACTTTAAAACAACGGAGTAAGCATCATGATCAAGACCAAACTGACTGCCCTCACCCTGGCAGGCCTGATAGCCGTCGCTTCGGGTGCAGCCTTTGCTGAATCGACGACCAGCTCTGAAACGCCAATCAACAAGAATGCGACCAAGCTGCCGGGCACTAACACCCAGCCGATGGACCGCACCTCTTCCGAAACTCCTGGCGCGCAAACAGACAGCAAAAAAGCGGCTGCCGAAAAGTCGATGAATCATGACAAGGGTGCACATGGCACGCACGACAAGAGCAACGTTACTGAAAAAACCAAGACTCAGTAATTATGCTTCTGACGCGGGCAGGACAACATGTTTTGCTCGCGGGTCAGTGGCAGATCCCGTAACACCGTTCTACCCCATTGCACTCACGGAGGTTGCAGCATGATCAGGAATAGATTGGGGGCATTAGGCCTTGCAGCACTGCTGGCGCTCTCGTGCGCAAGCGCATTCGCAGGCTCTACAGGCCCGACGAACCCGGTAGGCGACGGTCCGAAAGTACCCGGCACCGGAACGGAAAAGAACGTGGACGGAACCAGTCCCGGCGCGCCAGGCACAAGCCCCGGCACCAAAGGCATGGACCCGCTGCCCGGAAAGAACGGCAGTGCGGCTGACAAGCCTCATGACTCGAAACAACCGCATGACGCCAATCACCAAGACAGTCAGGATGAACACAAAGCGCCTTGATGGCAGGCCAGCTCTTCAATGACGTCGGCAGCATGTTCAGTTGCCCACTGCACATAACACACCTCCACCGGCATACCATGCTCGGCGCAGAAATCCAGCCAGCGCAGTTGGTTGTCCTGGAGACGATCCCCTGGTCCTTTGACCTCTATCATTCGATAACGCCGCTGCTCCGGGAAGAACTGGATCAAGTCCGGCATTCCGGTCCGGTTGGCTTTTACATCCTGCAACAGACGACGAAACCAGTGACGCAGGTGCTCAGCGGGCAGGCAATACAGTGCCTGCTCCAATAGCTGCGGCGTCAATGCAGCCCAGAATACGAAGGGTGATTGCAGGCCGAATTTGCTTTGAAAATGCTCGCGAATGGTCGTCAGATATTCACCTGACTCCAGTTGCATCAGGCAGGCATCGAACAATGCCACCCTGTTTTGATAGAAATCCGGGCTGTACAGATCGCTGGGTGCACTGTGAAACGGGTGAAAGAATGCGCCAGGCAAGGGCGCGAAAATGGCCTTCCAGCACAGCAGACCAAACAGGGAATTGATCAGCGCATTCTCGACGTAATGCACTTCCCCACCCTGCTCTTGTTCAAGGTGCTGGCGTATCAGACGTTCGACACTCACCCCCGCCAATGGCGCAACCTGCACGTCCAGCCGCGAGACGATACGCGCCGCGCGCCTGCGCTCGACCGTCAGGCCGAGCTTGCGTTGCAGTCGTGGCAACACGCGCGACAAATGCTGAACCTCGGCATCACTTTCCGGGGCACTCCGCGCCTGCTGCACAAGCGTCATGGCGGCTGCGTATTCGGCGTTGCGTTCCAGCACCCGGATCTGCCGCGAACGCGCGCCGGGGTAGCTGGACTGACGGTACACCGCCATCGCCAGAGGCCAGTCCTGCAGGCGCTCGGCCTGTTGCCCGATGCGAAACAACAGTTTGGCGCGGCGCATATGCAACCACGCATTGCCGCACTGGACCGCGATGACCTGTTCGGCCAGCGCATGCAGATCGATGCAGGCTTCCAGCGCTTCTCGACAGGCATGCAATTGCAGGCACACATCGATGTCGGCGCGCTGATTGATGACGCGCGACTGCACCGAAAATTCGACCTTTTCGTAGCGGTAGATACCCAGATCAGCCAGCACGAACTCCGACCACTCCTGATACAGATTGCCGAAGTACAACAATCGCAGGCGGTCACAGAGCGGCATGATGTTCAGGCCGAACACGGCGTCAGACAACGTCGGGTGCCATTGCTCAAGTGCCTGTGGCGCTTCATACAACGGCTGCAAGCGCTCCAGCCATGCCTGCTTGCGCTCTGGCCCCTTGACTGCATGGGCTTTGAAGCACTGGGTCAGCTCGTCGCGGCGCAGCAACTGGAACAGTTCGCTCAAACCCAGTGGCGGGCTGGTGACGACCCAGCCGCGATCCAGCAGCGGCTGCACTGCCTCAAGAGGGTCGCCGATTTCGACGTAACTCAGTTTGCTGGCCCGAAACAATACGCCCTTGCGCATCACCATGCGTACCAGCAGACCCTGGGCACGCACGGGCGCCTCGGCAAACTCGCTGATGAAACGGCGCTCGGCTGCGTCGAGCAGGTCGTCGTAGCGCAGGGCAATCCAGGCAAGGACCTGCCGGAAGTTTTCCAGGTAATAGAACGGATTGTCGAGAGGAGCAGTATTCAAGGCCAGCGTTCACATGAAAATGATCAGACTGGACAAGAATACTGGTTACCCGTACAGATTCCAGCTCAAATACCTGCTGAGCGCCGGTCGGCCGATCAATGGCACGTATCGCGGCCAGACAGTCGGCCTTAGAATCAGTGGGATAACCTCTGTAGCCAAGAGTCGGATATGCAAACGCCACTGGTTTATCTCGCAGGCTTCGACGTGTTCCGGCCAGACGCCGTCGAGTACGGACGCTACCTCAAGGCGTTATGCTCGGCACACGGGCTTGAAGGTTTGTACCCCTTCGACAATGAAGTGACGCTCGGGCGCACGCCGCACGAAACTGCGCAGCAGATTTACTCGATGAATGTCGCAATGATTCACCGCTGCGCTGCCGTGCTGGTCAACCTGAATGTGTTTCGCGGTCTGGAGCCGGATTCGGGCAGCGCATTTGAAGTCGGTATGGCGGTGGCATTGAACAAGCCCGTTTGGGCGTACTTCGAGCCGGTGACCTCGTTGCGCGAACTGGTTTCTCATGATGAACACGGGTTTGATCGCGACGGCTTTATGGTTGAGGACTTCGACTTGCCCCGCAACCTGATGCTCGCCTGTAGCTGGGCGGGTACCAGCTCTACAGTGGAGCTGGGTGCCGAGGCACTGGCAAGGTACCTGAATGGCTTAAAGGTCATGCCCGGCGAGTAGCTGAACGCACGCGCTCACCCCCAACCCAGAAAGTCCCCGCCGTTGTCACGCAGCATCTGCAACATGCCCTCTGCCGCTGGCGACAGGTAGCCGCCCTTGCGCAGGGTCACGCCGATGGTGCGTTTGAGCGTGGTCTGTTCCAGTGGCACTTCACGCAGGTGTTGCATGGTCTTGCCAAACTCCAGCGACTCGCGGGCGATGAAGCTCAGCAGGTTGCTTTGAGCAATCAAGCCTGGCAACAGGGAGATCGAGTTCGCCTCGATCTGCACTGTCGGCAGCGGCAGGCCGTTGGCAGCAAAGGTCGCGTCCAGCCACTTGCGTGATGAAACGCTGACTGGCGGAAGTACCCAGCGATACGCGCAGAGGTCACTCATCTTCAATGAGGTCTTGAAGATCGGGTGGTGTTTGCTGGCGACCACCACGGCTTCGTCCCTGAGTATGGCGAAGCTGGTGACGTCTTCGCTGTCGGGTGCCAGTGCGCAGATGATCATGTCCAGCTGCCCTGAACGCAGCGACTCACGCAACAGGTCATCCTGGCCTATCACCAGCTTGAAAGTGACATCCGGCGTACGCTGTAACAGGGCCGAGGTCAGTTTCGGCATCAGGTATTCCGCCATCGTCGCGGCGCAGCCGACGCGAATGTTGCCCACCATGCCACTGGCGAAATCCCTTACTTCCCGCTGGGTCTGGGCAATGCTCTGCTGCAGTTCCTTGCCGCGTGCCTGCAACAGCTCACCCACCGGGGTCAGTTTGATGCGTCGGCCGTCACGCTGAAACAGCCGCGTTCCGAATGATTCCTCCAGCCGCTGAATGCTTTTTGTCAGCGCGGGCTGACTGCGATTGAGCTTTTCCGCGGCTCGCCCGAGGTGGCCCAGTTCGGCAATGGTTTCAAAATAAGTGAGATCGCGCAGGTCCATATCTATCAACCAAAGTTATCAATTCATGATTATTAGAAAATAGACTTGATCGGTTGCCAAGTCGATACTGTTTGCATGTGATCCACCCGATTCAAGGAGAACGTCCTTGTCACACGCTTCACGCTTTTCACTTTCCACCCTTGCCCCGTCGACTCAATGGACGGGCCTGATCCTGATGGCCGGTGCTGCCGGTCAACTGCTCAAACTGTTCAATATGCCTGCTGCGATGTTCCTCGGCCCCATGCTGGTTGCTATCGGCTTTGGCGTGTCGGGCGCCACCATCCGCATGCCCAAGCGGGCGTTTCAACTCGGCCAGGGCACCGTTGGTGTGCTGATTGCGCATGCCATGTCAGTCAGCGTATTGCTCACGGCGCTACAGTCCTGGCACGTCATGCTCCTGGCCACGATCCTGACTGTGGTGCTGAGCGCGGCGGTGGGTCTGGTACTGGTGCGCTTTGGCGGAATCCCGAGTAACACTGCCGCCTGGGGCACGTCGCCCGGCGCGGCTTCGGCGATGGTCGCCATGTCCGAGGATTACGGCGCAGACTCGCGAGTCGTTGCCACCATGCAATATGTGCGCGTGGTCTGCGTGGTCACCATCGGCGCGCTGGTCAGCCATTTCATCGGCGCACCGGATTCCGGGGCTGACCTGCACAGCACCGCAGCCGCCTTACATAGCCTGAACCTGATCGACCTCGCCCTGAGTCTGGCAGTGATCGTAACGGGCGTAGCACTGGGCTCGCGCCTGCCAGCGGGTGCCTTACTGGTGCCGTTGATGCTGGGCGGCGCGCTGCAACTGAGCGGCGTCATGCAGATCAGCATTCCTGACTGGCTGCTGCCAATTGGCTATGGTGCTATCGGCTGTTATGTAGGGCTGCGTTTCGACCGGCCGACAGTGCAATACGTGTGGCGACGACTGCCGATGATGATTCTGGCCTCACTGCTGCTGATCGTTCTGTGCGCCCTGTCGGCCTGGCTGATTGCAGCGATGATGGGCAAGGATTACCTCTCAGTGTACCTGGCAACCAGCCCGGGCGGCCTGGACACCATGGCCATTATTGCCATCGATACTCATGCCGATGTCGGCTTCGTGCTGGCCATGCAGACCCTGCGCCTGTTCGGCGTGATCCTGACCGGCAGCTTCCTGGCCCGGCAGATTATTCGCCTGAGCGACAAACGCATCCCTGCGCTCTGATTGCCGATGCCAGGCTCAGCCGTTCACTCATGCCCCGCCAGAGCACTGGCCAGGCTGGGTGCCAGCGGCAACACCGGCAACAGCGTCGCTTGATAGGCGTGATAAAGGTCCGGCTTGCCCGGCCAGATATCAGCACTTGGTTCGTTGCGCTGGTTCAGCTCATGGCGCCAGCTGCCATGCTCATGATCGATGAACAGGGTCTCGTTGAATTCCCAGAAACGGCGATACCAATCTTCGTACTGTTGCTCGCCGGTACGTTGCAGCAACGCTGCAGCAGCAGCGGCCGCTTCGCAGTGGGTCCAGTGCAGGCGATGACGGACCACTGGCTGGTTCTGCCAGTCAAGGGTGTAGACGATACCCGGCGCACCGTCGACATCCCAGCCGTAGCGGCAGGCATTGGCAAACAGCTGGCGGGCGTCATCCAGTAACCATTCCGGATTTGAACGCCCGGCGTGGCGACGCGCGGCCTCCAGATGCAGCACCAGCCGTGCCCACTCGAAGGCATGCCCCGGCGTGGTGCCGAACGGCCGGAAGCCATCAGCCGGGTTTTCGCGGTTGTAATCGGGCAGCGGTTGCCAGTTTTGTGTGAAGTGCTCGATGACCTGAAAATTGTTGGCCCCGGCATGTTGATGGATCACCCGCTCGACAATGCTCAACGCCCGGTCGAGCCATTGAGCATCGCCGGTCACGTCGGCCAGCGCGAGGAAGGCTTCGGTGCTGTGCATGTTGCTGTTGGCGCCGCGATAGGCCTCTTCGTTGCTCCAGTCCTGCGCAAACGACTCACGCATGGCACCTTCCTGCTCGCTCCAGAAACGGGTCTGGATGATCTGGATGGCCTCGGAAAGCAATGCTTGCGCGCCAGGCCGCCCCGCCACCACGGCAGAACTGGCCGCCAGTGCGACGAAAGCGTGCAGATACGCCTGTTTGTCGGTTTTGCCGCCGTCTTCGAGCGCGGCACTGAACCAGCCATCGTGTTCGGCATCGCGCAACGGGCCACGCAATGCGGCGATGCCATGATCGACCAGTGCGGCACAGCCGGGTATGCCTTGCGCATGGGCCATGGCAAAACAGTGGGTCATACGTGCGGTATTCATGGTTTCGGCCGTGGCGCCGACCATCAGACGGCCGTAGTCATCCAGACTGCCAAAACCGTTGTCGAGTCGGGAAGCCTTGGCGAAGGTCAACAGACGGTTGCCTTCCAGTGCCAGCCATTGATGATGGGCTGGCGAGCGCAGCCAACTGCTGAAGGTGTGATTATTATTATCCATGACGCGATGCCGCCCCCTTCGATAAGGTTGTGCCCAGACTGTACCGGAGGTCATTTCGACCGAGGGCATAATGCGCGTCCGGTCGATCGTCGGCAAGCGGACACAACCTGTATCAATGTAGGGTTTTACACCTTGAAGCGTGAGACCACCTGATTCAGGTCAGCAGCAAGACGCGACAATTCATGACTCGACGCACTGATCTGGTTGGCACCCTGAGACGACTGCATGGACAGATCGCGAATGTTGACGATGTTGCGGTCGACTTCACGCGACACTTGCGCCTGTTCTTCCGCAGCGCTGGCAATCACCAGATTACGCTCGGAAATCTGATTGATCGACGATGTGATCTCACTCAACGACTCGCCCGCGCCCTTGGCCAGCGCCAACGTCGAATCGGCCCGGTCGTCGCGGCTGGTGTTCATCGAGTCGAGCGCCTGCGCAGAAACGCTGCGCATGGCATTGACCATCGAGTCGATTTCCAGCGTCGACTGCTGGGTGCGATGCGCCAACGCACGGACTTCATCCGCCACTACCGCGAAACCACGGCCCGACTCGCCCGCGCGCGCCGCCTCGATGGCCGCGTTGAGCGCCAGCAGGTTGGTCTGTTCGGCAATCGAGCGGATCACGTCCAGCACCTTGCCGATATCCTGAGACTGATTGGCAAGGTTCTGCACCAGTGTCGAGGTGGCCTGCACGTTGTCGGTCAGTGTCTGGATCGACTGCACCGTCTCGATCACCCGCGTCTGGCCTGCCAGTGCCGAGGTACTGGACTGGGTGGAGGCGTCCGACGTGGACACGGCGTTACGCGCGACTTCTTCTACCGCCGAGGTCATTTCGTTGATCGCCGTGGCGGCCTGATCGATCTCTGCATTCTGCTGGTTCAATCCGCGATAGCTGTCCTCGGTGACCGAGTTTAGCTCGGTGGCCGCCGACGCCAGCTGGGTAGCCGAGCTGCCGATGTGGCGCATGGCTTCACGCAGATTGACCTGCATCATTGCCAGCGCACGCAGCAGTCGGGTGACTTCGTCTTCGCCGTCGACCTCGATGGTATGGGTCAGGTCGCCGTTGGCAACCTGCTCGGCAGCAGTGACGGCACGTTGCAACGGCCCCACGATACTGCGGGTCAGCCAGAGCGCCAGACCGATGGTGCACAATGCGGCGATAACGACAAAGACAATGACGATGTCACGCGATTTGTCGTACTGGGCTTCGGCCGACTTGCCTTCGGCATCCACCTTGGTGACATAGAAATCAGCCAGATCATTGAGCTGTTTGCCGGAGCCATCGACGATCTGCTTCATATCGACCAGCAGCAGCTTGTTCAGACCGGTGCTGTCGCCCTGCCCGGCGAGAACAAAAGAGCGATCCAGCGCGCTGCGGTATTGACCCATGGTGACCATGAACTGGTCAGTCAGGGTCTTCTCTTCAGGGGTGTCGACGAACGTCTTGAGAATGCCCAGCTTCTTGTCCAGATCACCCAGACGTACGTCGAGCTGCCCGCGATAGGTCGGAATGCTTGCAGGGTCGGTGTCCAGCGCCATGCGCAAGGAGATGGTCCGGATACGCAGCATGATTTCCCGGATATCGTTGACCACTCGCATGCTGGGCAGCCAATTGGTCTCCACTGCCACTTCGCTCTGGCGAATGGTCGACATCTGTACCAGCGCGAACCAGCCAAGTAAAGCCACCAACAGGGAAATCAGGGTAAAACCCAGACCGGCACGACGAGCGATTGTGAGTGTGCGTAGATTCATGACCAGTGCTCTTTTGTATTTGGAGGGCAGTATCTGACGCCAAGTTGTCAGACAACCGAGAGCGTATCGTCCTTGTCCGACAATTCTTTAGGATTGCTGGTGATAATCAGGTTTTTTACTCAAAATGCCGATCGGCCAACTGGACCGAGCCTGTGCAAGGCGCTGCCCGAAGGGCAGCCTTCAGCGTCCTGCCGCCATTTGCCAGAGCCGCGCCAGGTCACGCGCGCGGTCGTGCAGCAGGCGACTGGCATCGCGACAGTCCTGCTCAAGGCTCATCGGCCCGCTGGCCAGCGCGAAGGCCGCGCCAATGCCGTGCGGGTAAAGCTGTTCGTAACCTTCGCCCAGCGTTCCAGCCAGCACGATCACTGGCACTTGCTGGCGTTGCGCGACTCGTGCGACGCCAAGCGGCGTCTTGCCGCGCAAGGTCTGCGCATCAAAACGGCCTTCGCCGGTGATAACCAGGTCGGCCCCGGTCAACGCCTGCTCCAGCCCGGTCAGCTCGGCAACCACCTCAACGCCTGCGCGAAACGAGGCATTCAGATACGCCTTGGCAGCAAAGCCCATTCCGCCTGCCGCGCCGCTGCCAGGGCTGTTGCGCTGGTCCAGACCGAGGATCCGCGCCGAATGGTCGGCGAAACACCCAAGTGCGGCATCCAGCGCCACAACCTGCTCGGGCGATGCGCCTTTTTGCGGGCCGAAGATATGCGAGGCGCCATTCGGTCCACACAGAGGATTATCGACGTCGGCGGCAATCTCGACGCACACGTCAGACAAGCGCGGATCAAAGCCGCTCAGGTCGATACGGGCCAGATCGGCAAGCGCGAGACCGCCCGGTGGCAAGGGCTGATCGTCGGCATCGAGAAAGCGTGCGCCCAATGCCGAGAGCATGCCGCTGCCGCCGTCGTTGGTTGCGCTGCCACCGATGGCCAGAATCACGCGACGGGCACCCGCATCCAGTGCCGCCGAGATCAACTGGCCCGTACCTGCTGTGCTGGTCACACAGGCATCGCGCTGTGCCAGCGTCAGTAATTGCAAGCCACTGGCCATGGCCATTTCGATGATTGCCGTTCTGCTCTCGGCCAGCCAGCCCCAATGAGCCTGGACCGGATCGCCCAGCGGTCCGCTGACCCGGGCGCTCATCAGTTCACCATTGCAGGCTGCCAGCAACGCTTCGATGGTGCCCTCCCCGCCATCTGCCATCGGGCATTTGATCAGTTGGGCATGCGGCCAGACCTCGGCCAGACCACTGGCGATGGCGTCGGCAACGGCCTGTGCACTGAGGCTGTCCTTGAACGAGTCGGGGGCGATGACTATTTTCATTGTTGTTCTCCATATCCGATGCTCGCATGCTCTCATCCGCCACCGGGTTTGCCGCCAGCCCTTCGCACAACGATCGGCAACCGTTATCGGGCATTTGAACAAAAACCGTGTTCAGTCGTGACGAGTGATCATCTGCGTGCCCAGATACAGACGCAGCAGGTCATTGGTCTTGTAAGGATCGCAGCCGGTCAGCTCGCCGATCTTCTCCAGCCGGTAACGCAGGCTGTTGCGATGGATGCCCAGGGCTTCGGCGCAGGCCTGGCTTTCGCCGCTGTACTCGAACCATTTGCACAGGGTGTCAAGCAGTTGTACGTGGTTATGCAAACGGCCAATCGGCTCGGCGACGTCTTCAGCCAGCCAGTCGTGGCGGTAGCGCCAGAACAGCACCGGCAAACGGTACGCCTCAAGACGCAGCAAGCGTTGCCCCGGCAGAGCCTGACTGGCGTAATCGAGCAGATCCCGCGCCGCCGCACAGGCATGACGCAAGGCAGGCAGGTCAGCAGACTGAGCCACGGTGGCCATGCGCAGCACCGGCCAGCGGTGCTCATCGAACTGCTTGAGCAGCAGCGCATCGTCACGTTCCTTGCCAGTGGCGCGGCACCAGTACAACAAGGTGGGCTCGCGCAGCACGCACCAGCTGTCGGCGTAACGCGTGCCAAGCCAGCAGGTCTTCGCTGCGCTGTGCCCGCCATTGCAGGTCAGCCTGCTGACGACGGTGTTCCATAAGCATCTCGGCGGTCATCTTCACCAGCTCGCCGTACACCCGGACCTCGTCGGGCTCGCCGGTGATGCCGAGCACGCCGACCAATTGATGGTCAAGCATCAGCGGCAGATTGACCCCCGGCTTGACGCCACCGAGCTGCAACGCCGCCTGCGAATCAATTTCCACCACCTGCCGGTTGGCCAGCACCCGCTGCGCGCCCTCATGACGGGTACACAAGCGCTCGGGGTCGCCACTGCCGATGATGATACCCAGGTAGTCCATGACATTGACGTTGTAGGGCAGAATGGCCATGGCCCGGTCGACGATGTCCTGGGCCAGCGCCCGATCAAGGGCGAACATGAAAAGCTCCAGACGCGTGGCAAGGCTTGCAATGGTTAGGCATATGGATACATTTTGTTGAAGTTATAGAACGCCCGAGTGTGCCTGAAAGTGGTCACCGGCGCGACGTACATGGCAGAGTGCCCGCGTCGACCTTTTGAATTTCCACACACGTGCACAGGCCCCTTTTGATCAAATCCCGACTCGCCAGTCTGCTCTCGCTATTGACCCTGCAAGCCTGCACCTCAATGGCGGAAAGCGAAGCACCGACGCAGCGTTTTGAAGACTACCGTCAACAAACCATTGAACTGATCCGCAAGCAACGCAACTTCCAGACCGCCGACCATGAGGCCGAACTGGGCTGGAACGCGCCGCGCCAATGGACCCCGACTGGAACGCCTAAAGGCTGCGTTCTGCTGGTGCACGGGCTGGGTGACTCAGCGTGGTCATTCAATGACGTGGCACAGAAACTCGCCGATCAGGGCTATCTGGTCAGGACTGTGCTGCTGCCGGGGCATGGCACTAGGCCCGAAGACATGCTCGAAGTGCGTCTGGAGCAGTGGCAGCAGGTGGTGCGAGAGCAGACGCAACAGCTAAGCCGCGAGGTGCCGAAAGTCTATCTGGGGGGCTTTTCAACCGGGGCCAATCTGGTGCTCGATTACGCCTATGACCACGAAGAAATTGCCGGGCTGGTGTTGTTCTCGCCGGCATTTCGTTCCAACAGCGGCTATGCCTGGCTGACCCCGTGGATCGGCTGGGCCAGGCCGTGGCTTGCCGCCCCCAACGACGGCCTGCGCCCGATGCAGACGCCGGTTCGTTACATGAACATGCCCACCAACGGTTTCGCCCAGTTCTATCGCAGCAGCGCGCTGGTTCAGGACCGCCTGCATCAACGTCGCTATGACAAGCCGGTGTTCATCGCCATCGCCGAGCACGACTCGGTACTCGACACTGATTACGTGCTGGACAATTTCAGCCAGCGCTTCAGTAACCCCGCCAGTCGCCTGATCTGGTACGGCGACCTGCCCGCCCGCGCTGCCAATACGCCGCGCGTCGAGGTGCGCAAGGACTACCTGCCGGAATACCGCATCAGCCGCTTTTCCCACATGGGCCTGCTTTTTTCAGCGGATAACCCGCTTTATGGCGTATCCGGTAGCCAGCGCATCTGCTGGAACGGCCAGAGCACACCGGACACCGCGAAATGCATGGCGGGCGAGCCGGTGTGGTATTCGGACTGGGGCTATACCGAACCGGGCAAGATCCACGCACGCCTGACCTTCAACCCGTATTTCGAGTGGCAAACCCAAGTGATGCTCGGCGTGCTGAATGCAACACAGTAAAACTCAAAGGCTCTTACTCCAGCGGCACCAGTCGCTCACGGCTGTTGCTCAGGTGCGTCCACATCGCCGCACGCGCTGCATCCGGGTCCTTGCGGCGAATAGCGCTGAGCAGTGCTTCGTGTTCAAGGTTGGCCAGATAGCCTTGATGCGCGAGGTTATTGCCCGCCCGCTCGCTTGACGCAATGCGGCTACGCGGAATGATCGCGCTGCCCAGGTGCTGCATGATTTCCATGAAATACGGGTTACCGGTGGCTTCGGCGATGAGCATGTGAAAGCGTTTGTCGGCCTCCACACAACTGTCGTCATTGGCCAGCAGGTCCTGATAATCATCCAGTGCCTGACGCATGGCCGCCAGTTGCTCATCGGTGCGGCGCACAGCCGCCAGCGCGACGGCCTGGGTTTCCATGCCAATACGCAGTTCGATGATATCGCGCACCCGTGAAACGGTTTCAACCTTCAGACGCAGGCCGGTCTGGTCACTGCGCTCCAGCACAAACGTACCGATACCGTGGTGGGTCACCACCAGCCCTGACGCCTGCAACTTGGAAATGGCCTCGCGCACGACAGTGCGACTGACGCCGTGCTCACGAACGATCTGGTTTTCGGAAGGCAGCTTCTGACCGGGTGCGATTTTGCCCAGCAAAATACGCTGGCTCAGTTCGGTGACCAGATCGGTGGCCAGGCTGTGCTGACGACGTTTGGGCGCTGCGCTGACAGGCTCTTGCATGGCGAATGAATCCTGACTTGTCTGGTCGGGCTGCCGTATCACGTTCATGACAGCGCGAATGTGAGGTTGAGTGCGCAAAAAGGCCGGTGGCATCGGCCTGCGCAGTTGTCTTACTTGTATTACAAGCTATCTGTCGCTGTCAAAGCTCTTGATTTACCTCGAAGCGTTTTTTTCAACAGCACAGCTTGAAAGAAACGGCCCGTGAATAGGTCATACCCGGCTCATAAAAAAGGCCGATACCCAGCAATCAATGGGTAAAAATATTAAATTAACATCATCATACTGACGCGCCCTGCGCATGTACCTGCATCCAGAAAAACTTTCCCAATCGTCCAAATCATCAGCATCAGGGGATTGCACAAGCCTTTTTTACTTGTATGATGACCGACAATGCGAAGGACACACTTCGCACATACCCGCATAAAAACAACGAGTGGGAGATTCAACTGTGAGCACATCCAATTCCAGGATGGCCGACGGCACTGATTCGGTTCTGAGTTCAGCCGTATCGAAGGTCAAACGTCACGTCCTGCCGCTTTTCGTCATCATGTTTATCGTCAACTACATCGACCGGGTGAACATCGGCTTTGTGCGTTCGCACATGGAGCATGACCTGGGTATCGGTGCTGCTGCCTATGGCCTGGGTGCCGGACTGTTCTTCATCGGTTATGCCCTCTTCGAAGTCCCTTCCAACATCCTGCTGCAGAAAGTCGGCGCACGTATCTGGTTGACGCGGATCATGCTCACTTGGGGCATCGTTGCTGCCTGCATGGCCTTCATCCAGAACGAAACCCACTTCTACATCCTGCGTTTTCTGCTGGGTGTGGCCGAGGCAGGCTTCTTTCCAGGCGTGATCTACTACTTCACCCGCTGGTTGCCCGGGGTTGAGCGCGGCAAGGCAATTGCCATTTTCCTCAGCGGCTCGGCCATCGCTTCGCTGATTTCGGGACCGTTATCAGGCCTGCTGTTGCAGATCACCGGTTTCGGAATGAAAGGCTGGCAGTGGATGTATTTCATCGAAGGCATGTTCTCGGTGGGCCTGTGCTTCTTCGTCTGGTTCTGGCTGGACTCCAAACCGCACGACGCCAAATGGCTGACCCGCGAAGAACAGGACGCGCTGGTCAGCGCCATCGATGCCGAACAGGCTGCCCGCGAAGCGGCGACGCCAGTCAAAGCCTCCATCGGCAAGTTGCTCAAGGACAGCCAGATCATTCTGTTCTGCCTGATCTACTTCTTCATTCAGTTGACCATCTACGCAGCGACCTTCTGGCTACCGAGCATCATCCGCAAAATGGGCAGCCTGACTGACTTTGAAGTCGGCATGTTCAACTCCATTCCATGGCTGCTGTCGATCATCGGCATGTACGCTTTCGCCACGCTGTCCACCAAGTGGAAACGTCAGCAGGCGTGGGTAGCCATTGCGCTGCTGATTGCCGCTGCCGGGATGTTCATGTCCACCACTGGCAGCCCGATCTTCGCCTTCGTTGCCATCTGCTTTGCAGCACTGGGTTTCAAGTCGGCTTCGTCGCTGTTCTGGCCCATCCCGCAAGCGTATCTGGATGCACGTATCGCCGCAGCGGTCATTGCGCTGATCAACTCGGTGGGCAACCTGGGTGGCTTCGTGGCGCCGACCACTTTCGGCTTGCTGGAAGAGCACACCGGCTCGATCCAGGGCGGGCTGTATGGCCTGACGGTCACATCGATCATTGCCGCGATCATCGTCTTCGCTGCGCGCAATACGCCCAAGCCAGGCGCGACTCCGGTAGCCGCCATCCATACCCCGGCCACGCATTGATGCAGGTTCGAAGCGACGCCATTACAGGCCATATTTTTTTACGGGATCAGCTATGAACATTCAACAAGCCAACATCACCAGCAAGGCCCCTGTCATTACCGAGATGCAGGTAGTGCCAGTGGCTGGCCATGACGACATGCTGCTCAACCTCAGCGGCGCGCATGGCCCTTACTTCACCCGCAATATCGTGATACTCAAGGACAATGCCGGGCATATTGGCGTCGGCGAAGTGCCGGGTGGCGAGTTGATCCGCCAGACGCTGGAAGACGCACGCTCGCTGGTGGTCGGCAGCAGCATCGGCACTTACCAGAAGATCCTCAATGAGGCACGCAAAGCCTTCGCCGATCGCGATTCGGGCGGCCGCGGCCTGCAGACCTTCGACCTGCGCATTGCCATTCACGCTGTCACCGCGCTGGAAGCCGCCCTGCTCGACCTGCTTGGTCAGCACCTGGACGTACCGGTTGCTGCATTGCTGGGCGAAGGTCAGCAACGTGATCAGGTCGAGATGCTCGGCTACCTGTTTTATGTCGGCGACCAGCGCAAAACCGACCTGGCCTACCGCAGCGAGCCCGACGCCGATAATGACTGGTTCCGCATTCGTCATGAAGAAGCGCTGACTCCGCAGGCGGTGGTCCGTCTGGCTGAAGCTGCGCACCAGCGTTACGGCTTTCAGGACTTCAAGCTCAAGGGCGGCGTACTGAGCGGTGACGCAGAGATCGAAGCTGTCACGGCGCTGGCTGAGCGTTTTCCCGATGCGCGTATTACCCTTGACCCCAACGGAGCCTGGTCGCTCAAGGAAGCCATCCGCCTGTGCCGCGATCAGCATCACGTGCTGGCGTATGCCGAAGACCCGTGCGGCGCGGAAAACGGTTATTCCGGTCGCGAAGTCATGGCCGAGTTCCGGCGCGCCACCGGGCTGAAGACTGCCACCAACATGATCGCCACCGACTGGCGGGAAATGGGCCATGCCATTCAATTGCAATCGGTGGACATTCCACTGGCTGATCCGCACTTCTGGACCATGCAGGGCTCGGTACGTGTGGCGCAGATGTGCAACGAGTGGGGTCTGACCTGGGGCTCGCATTCCAACAACCATTTCGATATTTCTCTGGCAATGTTCACCCACGTTGCCGCTGCGGCGCCGGGCAACATCACGGCGATTGATACCCACTGGATCTGGCAGGACGGCCAGCGCCTGACCAAGGCCCCGTTGCAGATTATCGGCGGCAAGGTCGACGTGCCCAAGCAGGCGGGGCTGGGCGTCGAGCTGGACATGGACCAGCTGGCCAAGGCTCACGAACTCTACAAAGGCATGGGCCTGGGCGCACGCAATGACGCAGTGGCCATGCAGTTTCTGATCCCGGACTGGAAATTCAACAACAAGCAGCCTTGCCTGATGCGTTGAACCAGCTTAAAAAACCACTCGCCGCCTGCTGACAATCTGGCTGGCACACGGCGCGCAACCCCCTTGCGCGCCGTTTTTTTCAAATCCGGCTTGGCATGCAAAATGGGCATGCTACTGTCTCGTAATCTCCTGTAACGACTAGACCGCATGAGCCATCTTGCCCGCACCCGCCCTCGCCTGACGCTCGCAGCTTTGGTTGGCCTCATGCCTGGGCCTGGCTGATCCCCCACGCAACACTCACGCAGAGCCTGCTGACCGGCTGGGACACAGGGGTATGGCTGTATCTGATCCTTATTTTCGTTCGCACACTGCGCAGCAATGCCGACGATGTCCGCCGAGTCGCGATGATGGAAGACGAAAACGCGGGCGTCATTCTGGTAACGGTCTGCGTGGCGGCACTGGCGAGTCTGGCGGCGATCATCTTCGAAGTCGCGAGCAGCAAGGGCCTGTCCAGCGACGCCAAAATGCTCCATCACGCCTTTACCGGTCTTACCGTCATCGGTTCCTGGCTGATGATCGGGGTGATCTTCAGCCTGCATTACGCACGCATGTTCTATACCTGGAAAGGCAAGGAGCCCGCGCTGGCGTTTGTCGGCGGAGAAAAGCACCCTGACTACTGGGACTTTCTGTACTTTTCGTTCACCCTCAGCGTTGCGGTACAGACCTCCGATGTCGGCGTCGCGACCCGCGAAATGCGCAAGGTTGTGCTTGGTCAGTCGTTGATCTGCTTTGTGTTCAACACCGCGATTCTGGGATTTTCGATTAATATCGCTGCCAGCCTGTTCAATTAGTGCTCGGTTTCATACAACCCCGTCAAGAGGCCTTCAGACAATGACCCCGTTGAAAATCGCAGTGCTCGATGATTGGCAAAACATAGCCAGCGATGTGGTGGACTGGTCGGTGCTCGACTCCGCGGGCGACATCAGCTTTCTGCACGACTTCCCGGCCGACACCGCAACCATGGTGCAACGGCTGCAAGGCTTCGACATCATTTGCCTGATGCGTGAACGAACCCTGTTCGATGAGGCGCTGCTCAGCCAACTGCCTGCGCTCAAATTGCTGGTCACAGGCGGCATGCGCAATGCGGCGATTGATATCCCTGCGGCCAAGCGCCATGGCATTGTGGTGTGCGGAACAGAAAGCTATAAACACGCGGCACCGGAACTGACCTGGGCGCTGATCATGGGCATCACCCGCAATCTGGTGGCCGAGGCCAACTCTTTGCGTGCAGGCAACTGGCAGGTCGGGCTGGGCAGCGACCTGCACGGCAAGACCCTGGGCATTCTCGGGCTGGGCAGTATCGGCAAATGGATTGCCCGCTACGGTCAGGCGTTCGGCATGCAGGTCATTGCCTGGAGCCAGAATCTAACACCCGAAGCCGCTGCCGAATCGGGCGTCACGTACGTCAGCAAACAGCAACTGTTCGAACAGGCGGACGTGCTCTCGGTGCACCTGGTACTCAGCGACCGCAGCCGTGGCCTGGTGGACGCGGAGGCACTGGGCTGGATGAAACCGAGCGCCTACCTGATCAACTCGTCCCGCGGCCCAATCATCGATCAGGCTGCGCTCATCAAAGCCCTGCAACAACGCCACATCGCCGGCGCCGCGCTGGACGTGTTCGACATCGAACCGCTGCCCGCCGATCACCCGTTCCGCACGCTGGACAACGTGTTGGCAACACCGCATATCGGATACGTCACCGAAAACAACTACCGGACCTTTTATGGGCAGATGATCGAAGACATTCAGGCCTGGCATGCGGGGTCGCCGATTCGGGTGTTTGGGTGACGAGTCCTGCAACTTAACGACACTGCGCCTGCGCCGAGGCTCTGGCCTGCTACAACTGAAAATGCCTCAACCTTTCGTTCAGGCCGTTGGCAAGCTCTGCGAGTAGCTGACTTGCGCTGGTGGTCTTGTCCGCGCGAGCTGCCGACTGGGCCGCCAGGTCCCGAATGCGCACCAGGTTGTTGTCGACCTCGCGGGCGACTTGCGCTTGCTCTTCGCAGGCGCTGGCGATTACCAGGTTGCGATCATCAATGATCATCACCGAGTTGGCGATAGAGGCCAACGCTGCGTTGGCCAGTTCTGCCTGCGCTTTGGTGCGATGCGCCTGCTCGCGGCTTAGCGACAATGCCGCTACGGTGTCCTGGGTGCCTTGTTGTACGTGCACCCTGCCCTTCTTGCGCAGCACGAGCAGACGCCTTTGACTCTTCTGAAGTGGAAACAGCATTACGCGTGACTTCCTGTACCGCCTGGCTCATCTCGGTCACCGCAGCGGCAGACATCTCTATTTCGCTATTCTGTACACGCAGGTCAGCGTTGTTATCGCGCATCAATATGTTCAGTTCTTCGGTCGCCGTGAACAATTGTCCCGCCGCCTGCCCGACATGGCTCAGCGTGTTTCTGAGGTCCAGGCCAGCAGACGGCCTGCGTCCTCCTGGCCTACCGTGATCAGTGCGTGAACCTGTTCGGCATGGCGCGCGTAGTCTTTAAACGTCTTGCCCACGCCCTCAATCAACTCCCGCTCGCCCGGTGAATCGATGAAAGGCTGGTACGCATCTATGGCTTTTGCGAACACTGATTCGCGCTGCATTAATTCATCGCGCGCCTGAACCAGTTGATCGGCACTGCGAGCGGATAACATTTTCATTACGTCGTAGCGTGTGTTTGAAAACGCCAGAGCAATGGCGTCGCCCAAGGCAATTCCGGGCAATGAGTCGTTTTCGATCTCAAGGCCTTTGGCACGAATACTGGACAACTGTGCCAGGCTGAAAATACCCAATCCCAAGACCAACAAAACCATGACAGCAAAGCATGCCAACGTTCGCGTGGCTATTTTAAAACGACGATCCAGATAGCAAACCCTTGTTGAGCGTCGATGACCGCCACCCTCTAAGAAAAAGCTAAAAAATCAGTCATCAGGCTTTTTGTTGCCCTACACGCTCTATGTAGGAAAACCTCCTCGCCGCCAGATACAATTCAGATACACTAAAGTACAATTTCGCCAAAAAACCATCCAAAAAGAACAAAAAAAAGCGAAACACTAATAAAAGCGTCATCGAAACGTCACCAATCATCAAGATGAACACTGTCATTCAATACGTTATCGCTTCCCTGGCGACTCATTTTTCTGTTTCACCGAGCGCAGCCACTTTTCGCAAAGAGCCCACAGAGACATTCGATGAACATCCATACCGCCAGGTCCTATGACCCCCTCACGGCCACCAGTGAAAAGCCTGCAACGGCATACAGAACCACGCGGGCCGTGGACGCTGGCGTTACTGAGGCGAACCCTGAAAAGCAGGCGAAACTCGACACCTATACGGCCTCCGACAGCCGCTCCGCCGAGACACCGGAAGCGTCCCCTGCTTATACAAGAATGATGCTCAGCCGAAATACCCGGTCACTGGAGAGCGAAGATTCCTCGTCAGACACGGCTCTGCTTGCCAGTCAAAAAGCGCTTGTCAGCCAGAACGACACAAAGGCTGTTGGCAGCGAAGTGGCCGCGGTGAAGGACAGCACGGCCCTTTCGGACGCAGAAAAAAAAGCCAAGGAAGCAGAAAAGGCCGCTTCTTCAGAGGCAGCCAAAGCTGCCCAGACCGTCTCGCGCGGGGGAGCCAACGCCAATCCTGATGACATCGCCACACCTGCTGCTGCCACGAAGATGATTCAGGACCTGAAAACGATTGGAGGCGGGACCTTACGCTTCCAGATGACGCATGATCAGATCAAGAACGCCAGGCAGATGGATAAGCTCAGGGCATTGCTTAGCGAAGGAGACAAACAGGGTGTGAAAGTTCAGTTCACCTTTCGCGACAATGCGAACCAGGGTGGCGGAAACGTGCTGACCGGAGAAAAGTTGAAGCAGGCCTCGGCCGACATCAGTAATGTGATCAAAAAGTTTGGCAGTCGTACCAGTTTCGTACTGGACACTTTCAATCAGGGCGGCAAAAGCGCCAGTCAGGACTGGGCTGACATGCAGACCACATTAATTAAAGCCGCGCGCAATTCCGGCTATAAAGGAACTATTGTTGTCGAGGACAGCAACTGGGGAGGTGGCCTGACTGCTGGCCCGCAAAGCGGCCTGGTCAAGTTTGCCGATCAATTAAAGGCCGCCAATGGCGAAGGCAACCCTGCCCTGATTGGCAGTTTTCATGTGTACGCCAGGGAAAGCGAAGCCTCTTCCCGGCTCGGAAAACAGATCAAGGCACTGCGAGAGGCTGGTTATAAATTCCAGATTGGCGAAGTGGGTAACGCCAAATTTCTGGTAGGAAACACGTTCCAGCAAAAGGACGAAGCCACCAAAGCCTTGCAGGATAATATGACCGCTCTCAAAGCAGCCGGAGCGGACATTCTACCTGGCAAGGACCAGTTCCAGGATGGCAAACTTCGCCGCCGTGCCGGCTTTTCAAAGTCAGATCGAGACTGTCAGAAATTTTGTGTTCGGGCATAACATGTAGCTAGAG
>NZ_LKBW01000058.1 GCF_002699855.1 Pseudomonas amygdali
CACTCCGCGTGGGAATGCAGTTCGTGACGCTCCGCGTCACACAGCGGTTCTGCGATGTCAGTTGGGTCGGGGTTCGGCTCAGGTCACCTTTGCGCCCTTACGGCGCCCTACTTTGAGGGACCAAAGTAGGCAAAGTCCCCGCTCCTGTTTCCGGCCCGACTTCGTCGGGTTCCTTCGCCCTGTCACTGATCCGAGGGTCGCCGCAACGGGCCATCCATGGCCCGGTGCGGCTAGCCTGGCGTCCTGCCAGGCTACCCCCGGATCAGCGCCAGGACTCAGCCGTCACTAACGTCGCACTCTGCGTCGTCAGTGCCACCGTGATCGAAAAGCGCGTATGGCGGCATCATGCAGGCGCAGCATGACAGTGTGCGGCACTAAAGACTCGCGGCGCAGAGCGTCACGAACTGCATGCAGACGCGGCGCATCTGCATAAGAGGTGACGTGCCCAATGCTTCAAACCGCCAGCAACCGCTCCCGCAACTTGCCAATCTCGTCGCGCATCTGCGCGGCGGCTTCGAACTCCAGGTCGCGGGCCAACTGGTACATTTTTTCTTCCAGTTGACGAATGCGCTTGTTGATCTCGCTCGGCGAGCGCAGTTCGTTTTCATAGCGAGCGTTTTCTTCGGCGGCCTTGGCCATGCCCTTGCGCTTCTTGCTGCGCGAGCCGGGTACCGTGGCACCTTCCATGATGTCTGCAACGTCCTTGAACACGCCTTTTGGGGTAATGCCGTGCTCAAGGTTAAAGGCGAGCTGTTTATCGCGGCGCCGTTCGGTTTCGCCAATGGCGCGCTCCATGGAACCAGTGATGCGATCGGCGTACAGGATCGCCCGGCCATTGAGGTTACGCGCAGCCCGACCGATGGTCTGAATCAGCGAACGGTCGGAACGCAGGAAACCTTCCTTGTCGGCATCGAGAATCGCCACCAGCGACACTTCCGGCATGTCCAGGCCCTCGCGCAGCAGGTTGATCCCCACCAACACATCGAAGGTACCCAGACGCAGGTCGCGGATGATCTCGACACGTTCAACTGTATCGATGTCCGAGTGCAGGTAACGCACTCGCACCCCGTGGTCGCTGAGGTAATCGGTCAAATCCTCTGACATGCGCTTGGTCAGCGTGGTGACCAGCACCCGCTCTTCCAGCGCCGTACGTTTGTGGATTTCCGACAACAGGTCGTCGACCTGGGTCAGCGCCGGGCGAATCTCAATCTGTGGGTCCACCAGACCAGTCGGGCGTACTACCTGCTCGACGACACGTCCCGCGTGTTCCGCTTCATAGTTGCCCGGCGTCGCCGAGACAAAAATGGTCTGCGGGCTGATCGCTTCCCACTCGTCAAAGCGCATGGGCCGGTTATCCAGCGCCGATGGCAAACGAAACCCGTACTCAACCAGGGTTTCCTTGCGTGAGCGGTCGCCTTTGTACATCGCGCCGACCTGCGGCACGCTGACGTGAGACTCGTCGATCACCAGCAAGGCATCGGCAGGCAGGTAGTCGAACAGGGTCGGAGGCGGCGCACCGGACGGACGGCCCGACAGGTAGCGCGAGTAGTTTTCGATACCGTTGCAGTAGCCCAGCTCCAGCATCATCTCCAAATCGAAGCGGGTCCGTTGCTCCAGACGCTGGGCTTCCACGAGCTTGTTCTGAGTGCGCAGGTATTCAAGACGCTCCTGCAACTCGACCTTGATTCCTTCCATTGCCTCGATCAGCGTCTCGCGCGGGGTAACGTAATGGCTCTTGGGGTAGAACGTGAAGCGCGGCAGCTTGCGGATCACCTCACCGGTCAGCGGATCGAACGCCGACAGGCTTTCGACCTCATCATCGAACAGCTCGACGCGGATCGCTTCCAGATCGGATTCGGCCGGGTAAATGTCGATGACATCGCCACGCACCCTGAACGTCGCACGGGCGAAGTCCATGTCGTTGCGGGTGTATTGCAGGTCGGCCAGTCGTCGCAACAGGGCTCGCTGGTCCAGTTTGTCGCCACGGTCGATGTGCATGACCATGCGCAGATAGGTTTCCGGGCTGCCCAGGCCGTAGATGCACGACACCGTGGTGACGATGATCGCGTCCTTACGCTCCAGCAGCGCCTTGGTTGCAGACAGGCGCATCTGCTCGATGTGGTCGTTGATCGACGCATCCTTCTCGATGAAGGTGTCAGACGACGGCACATAGGCCTCGGGCTGGTAGTAGTCGTAATAGGAAACGAAATATTCCACGGCGTTGTTCGGGAAGAACGCCTTGAATTCGCCATACAACTGCGCGGCCAGAGTCTTGTTCGGTGCCAGGACCAGCGTCGGGCGCTTCACCTGAGAGATCACGTTGGCGATGCTGAACGTCTTGCCCGAGCCGGTCACCCCCAGCAAGGTCTGGTGCGCGAGCCCTGCGTCGATCCCTTCGACCAGTTGGCGAATGGCCTCGGGCTGATCGCCGGCTGGCTCAAAACGGGTAACGAGCTGGAACTCGGACATATCCTACCTCTTGGTTCATACGCGACGGGTTCATACGCGACTTGATTCGTACGCGACGGGATCGCGCAAAGGGCTCGCCTCACCTGAATGGACTGACAGGCCATGACGAAATCATCGCCAACGCCCGGTCCCGCCGGGAAAAGGCGTGCGATGTCTTGAAATGATGCTTACTAGATGGAGCCATATGCTGGCCTTTCAAGTCACGCACTTAAAGCATTGAGGTTCGAACGGGACGAACGTTCTGAAAATATGCATATAAACCTCGAAAAAAGCCGCCCCGACCTGTCGCCCGGCGAGGGGATGCTCTCTATACTAAGCCCTGTTTGTGCACCGCTTTGGCGCATTCAGCCGCAGCGTGCATCCCTAACCCACTCTTCATCAAGAGCCGCCGCACAATGAGCCTGTTCTCCGCTGTCGAAATGGCACCCCGCGATCCGATCCTGGGTATCAACGAAGCCTTCAACGCTGACACCCGCACCACCAAGGTCAACCTTGGCGTAGGCGTCTACTGTGATGAAGAGGGGCGCATTCCTCTGCTGCGTGCCGTGGCTGAAGCTGAAAAGATCCGTGTCGCCCAGCACGCGCCGCGCGGTTACCTGCCGATCGACGGCATTGCCGCTTATGACCAGGCCGTGCAAAAACTGCTGCTGGGAGCTGATTCACCGCTGATCGCTTCAGGCCGTGTGCTGACCACTCAATCGGTCGGCGGCACAGGTGCCTTGAAGATCGGTGCCGACTTCCTCAAGCAGCTGCTGCCCAACGCAGTGGTAGCGATCAGCGACCCAAGCTGGGAAAACCACCGCGCACTGTTCGAAACCGCAGGTTTCCCGGTGCAGAACTACCGTTATTACGACGCAGCCACCCACGACGTTAACCGCGCCGGCATGCTTGAAGACCTGCAGAACCTGCCGAACAACTCGATCGTCGTACTGCACGCCTGCTGCCACAACCCGACTGGCGTCGATCTGAGCCTGGATGACTGGAAAAAAGTGCTGGAAGTGGTAAAGGCCAAGGGCCATGTACCGTTTCTGGACATGGCGTACCAGGGCTTCGGTCAAGGCATTCAGGAAGATGCACTGGCTGTGCGCCTATTCGCCGAGTCGGGCCTGACCTTCTTCGCCTCCAGCTCGTTTTCCAAGTCGCTGTCGCTGTATGGCGAACGTGTGGGCGCGCTGTCGATCATTACCGAATCGAAAGAAGAAACTGCCCGCGTTCTGTCGCAGGTCAAGCGCGTGATCCGCACCAACTACTCCAACCCGCCGACCCACGGTGCGATCATTTCCGCTGCGGTGCTCAACGACCCGGCACTGCGCGCCCTGTGGGAAGAAGAACTTGGCGAGATGCGCGTGCGCATTCAAGGCATGCGCAAAGCCATGGTCGAGCGCCTGGCCGATAACCCGGCCGGTCAGGACTTCAGCTTTGTCGGCCGTCAGTGCGGCATGTTCTCCTATTCCGGCCTGACCGCCGCACAGGCACAACGCCTGCGCAGCGAATTCGGCATCTACGCGCTGGATACCGGGCGTATCTGCGTGGCGGCGCTGAACCAGAAGAATATTGATGCCGTGTGCGACGCAATCAAGAAAGTGCTGTAACCGCGCTGCCTATATCTTCTGTAGCGAACCTGTTCGCGAAGGCTATATTCCGTTCAATGCATCTCATGCAACTGTACGGCCCCCTTCGCGAACATCGCACCTCCCGTAGCCTCACACAACACCCAATCCTGCATCACCCTCCTTCAGAACCGTTCGGCAACTGAATCGAACGATCCATATGGCTACCTTTCGAAACCCTGTCAGACCATTTTCTGAAACAGATATCGAGGTACGCATGTCCATCGAACCGCAACGTCAGAAAGAACAGCCACCGGGCCAGCATACGCCCGCTGACCAGGGCGCAGACCGCAACGACCCGGCCATCGAGCCACAGGTTGCGGACGTAGAACCAGAGACTGAAAAAGGTGGAGGCCAGAATCAGGGCCAAAGCCCTGCTCCCAGCCAGTCTCAGTCTCAAGGCCAAAGTCAAAGCCAGTCATCCAGCGACAGTGCTTACGTGCCCGACCATGAGCCAGAGGAAAAAACCGAAGATCTGCGCAATCATCAGCCTACCCAGGGTGTTGACGCCGATATCGATACGCCCGGCGGCTAATCCCGACAGGCAAGCGCGTTTGGGCCGCCCGGCCCAAACGCTTCTCCTGCCATGTTCAGCGGCTGCCCTCCTCGCTGATCACCTGCACCTGATACGCTGGATCAGCCTTGATTTGCTGTTCGGTGAACGGCAACTCACTCCACTGTTTTTTCGAAAACGCCTCGGTCTGGTCTCTTGAGTGGGCCGACTGCGGGTTGCTCGATTCAGAGAACGCCAGCAGGCCTTGCGCTCTGGGCCCCTGCTCATCAAACGTCACGACCTGCAGATAACTGGTGCCGCTGACCGCTTCACGCTTGCCGTCCTTGCCAGCGATGGTCTGCATGGCATTGTAGACGCCGAGCCCGGCCGGGCCACCATGAATCGGAATGGGTTTGCCGCTGAGGCTGGAGACCTGAATGTCGCCCCATTTACTCTCGGGCGAAAGACCGGCCTTGGCCACCTCATCAACAGCCGCAAGCATGGCGGCGCGCAGTGCGCTGGCAACCTGAGGGTTTTCAATGGCCAGCCCGCTTGGCGTGTGGGTCGGGTTCTGCGGGTCGAACACCACGCGCCAGCGCGAGGCAACGCCTTGCATGGATGTCATGATCCGCTGGAAGTACACGAACCCGATGCCACTGTTCAGATCAGCGCGTCCGCCCCAGGCTTTCAAGGCGGCGCACAACGGCGTCAGACGCGCAGCATCATCGCCCAGCTCCGAAGCACAGAACTTCAACAGATCCGGCAGCACTTGCCCGGCCTGATACACCTCGTTGTCCATGACCATCGCTTGCAGATTCTCGGCGCTGACCTTGCCAGCCTGTTGCAGACTGCCCAGCCGATCCAGCGCAAAGCGCGCACGCTGACCGAGTGGCTGACCGTCCTGGCTGATCAACGGCGAAAATCCCTTCAGTGGTGCCGCGGGATTGACCATCCAGGCAGAGTCATTGGAATGCTGCACAAAGTCGCTACGCAACAGTTGCGGCTGGCGTGAGGACGGATAAATACCTGCCTGAGCCGCCTCCGCGGATATGTCCCAGTTACATTCACTGCGCGAGCCGTCGAGCACGATCAGCTCGGTGCCGATACGCGGGTCACTGCACTTGGCGAGCTTGGCGGCGTCCACGTTCGGTACTACCGAGAGGTTCATGTACAGCGCCTGCCCCTTGGCATCGACCGCCAGGGTATTGACCCACGGAATGCCCTGAATCTTGTGCACCGAATCCTGAAACGCCTTGAGGCTGTCAGCCTTGTCCATCGAATACCACTGCTGTAACACACGGTCGTTTTCCAGGTTGGCGTCACGCAGGCTGAAGGCGAACTTGTCATCCCAGTCCAGCTTGCCCGGCCACTGCACCACCGGGCCGAACTTCGAGGAATAAATGATGCGCGGCACAGCCTTGAAGCTACCGTCCGGCTGCTTCACCTCGACGCTGACTTGTTGCTGGCCCATGGCAATTGACTTGCCATCCAGCACATAGCGGGTCGAGTCTTTCGGGTCGAGCTGCAAGCGATGCAAGGTGAAGTGTTTCGACGTGTCGACGGTATGGGTCCAGGCCAGATGCCGGTTGAAACCGATATTGATCAGCGGCAGGCCCGGCAATGCGGCACCCATCACGTCAAGCTTGCCAGGAATAGTCAGGTGCATTTGATAGAAGCGCATGCCGCCACCCCATGGAAAGTGCGGGTTGGCCAACAGCATGCCGCGCCCATTGGCGGACAGCTCGTGCCCTACTGCCACGGCATTGCTGCCACGCTCCAGGGCAAAGCGCTGGTTGCGCGCAGCGGCCAATTGCAGCGCCTGAACCTGCTGGCTATCAACCTGCAATGGCTTTTGCGCAGAAGGCGGTTTGGCACCGGCAAAGGCCTCAGTGAACTGCCCTACGCCGCCCTCGACCAGCAAGCGGCGAGTCAGGCGCAGCAAATCATCGGTACTGATCGGTCGAACCCAATCGGCTGCGCAAGGCTGCGGCAGCCCCTTGGCCTTCTGCTCATCCAGCGAGCGGTTGTAGCCGGCGACATAGCCCTGCATCAACTGGCGAATCTCGGGCGGCTGGGCTTTCCAGAAATCAGCCAGTGCCTCAGGCGTGTTGAGCCACTTGAACAGCAGGTCGCTGGCCATGTTGCTGCGTTGCTCAAGGGTCGCCTTGTCCGGCCCGAAATAGCGTGAGCGCTCGCCGTTTACGGTGACGATTTCGTTGGCCAGCAGGCACAGGTTGTCCTGCGCATACGCATAACCGATGCCGTAACCCAGACCGCGCTCGTTGGCGGCGACGATATGCGGCACGCCAAAACCGGTACGCCGGATTTCGGCACGGGCGGCCTGATGATCCGCGGCAACCAGGGCCTGGGCAGGCAATATCACCGCGAAAGAAAGACCTGCAAACACAAAACCGCACAGGGGTCTGGAAATAATCACGCTGACTCCAACTCGACAAGACGACCCGAATTAGCCGCTCCCCTTAAACGAAGCGCAGACGCGAAATTTACTCGCGCAATGCAACCCGCAGCCGACGCTAAATTCCCGTCCTCATCCCTCGTTTAAAGGGCAGCTCTATATAAAGGCCCGCTCTGCAGCCGGCGTCCGTCGATCGGTTGATTTTTCCCACCCCAGGAACCTGCATGAAACGCTCTCGCCCTCCTCGACGCGCCCTTCTCGTGGCGCTGTGCCTGTTCCCGGTCATCGCCGTGTGTGCCTGGCAGATCATGCCCGACAGCAAAGGTCATGCAGCGACCGTGACGGTGACCCGCAGCAACATCGAAAACAGCGTGACCGCACTGGGCACCTTGCAGCCGCGCAGCTATGTGGACGTCGGCTCGCAGGCCACCGGGCAGATCATGAAAATCCACGCGCAGGTCGGCGATCAGGTCAAGGAAGGCGACTTGCTGGTCGAAATCGATCCGTCGACACAAAAAGCCAGGCTGGACGCCGCGCGTTACGCCATCGAAAACCTCAAGGCCCAGCTTCAGGAACAGCGTGCGCTGCACGAGCTGGCCGAACAGAAGCAACAACGTCAGAAACGCCTTGCGGCGGGCGGTGCCACGCGTGCCGAAGACGTGCAGGCTGCGGAATCGGAATTTCGTGCCACCCAGGCACGGGTCGACATGTTCAAGGCACAGATCCTGGAAGCTCAGGCGGCGCTGCGCAGTGACGAGGCGGCGCTGGGCTACACGCGCATCTACGCCCCCATGAGCGGCACGTGGTCGCACTGGATGCGCGAGAAGGTCAGACCCTGAACGCGCAACAGCAGACGCCGCTGATTCTGCGCATCGCCCGCTTGTCGCCCATGACCGTCTGGGCCGAAGTCTCGGAAGCCGATATTGGCCATGTCAAACCCGGCATGACGGCCTACTTCACCACTCTCAGCGGTGGCAATCGGCGCTGGAGCAGCACGGTGCGGCAAATCCTGCCGGTGCCGCCCAGACCGCTTGATCAAGCCAATCAGGGCGGCGGCAGTCCGAGCAGTGCGCGCAAGAGCGGCGGCGGTCGGGTTGTGCTGTACACCGTGCTGCTGGACGTTGATAACAGCGACCAGGCACTGATGGCAGAAATGACCGCACAGATATTCTTCGTCGCCGGCAGCGCGCAGAACACCCTGACCGCCCCGCTCGCAGCCTTGCAGAACGGTCCTCAGGCCGATGTGCAGATCGCGCAGGTGCTGTCCGCCAATGGCGAAGTGCAAAACCGTCAGGTACGCACCGGCATCAGCGACCGCCTGCGCGTGCAGGTGCTCGACGGCCTGAATGAAGGTGATCGCCTGCTGGTGCCGGCTTCTGTCGGCAGCGGGGGCTGAATGCAAACGCCGCTGATCGACCTGCGCGCCATCCGCAAATCCTACGGCGGTGGCGACAGCCCGCTGGTCAACGTTCTGCGTGGTATCAATTTATCGATCCATGCCGGGGAATTCGTAGCGATTGTCGGCGCCTCCGGTTCCGGCAAGTCGACACTGATGAACATCCTCGGCTGCCTCGATCGCCCGACCTCGGGTGAATACCTGTTCGCCGGGGAAAACGTCGCCGAGCTGGGCAGCGACGAACTCGCCTGGCTGCGCCGCGAGGCATTCGGTTTTGTGTTTCAGGGCTACCACCTGATCCCTTCCGGCTCGGCACAGGAAAACGTTGAAATGCCAGCCATCTACGCTGGTATACCCGCCGCAGAGCGCCACGCCCGGGCTGCCGCACTGCTCGACCGGCTGGGCCTGGGATCGCGCACCGGCAACCGGCCGCACCAGCTGTCTGGCGGTCAGCAGCAACGGGTGTCCATTTCCCGCGCCTTGATGAATGGCGGGCATATCATCCTCGCCGACGAACCCACAGGTGCGCTGGACAGCCACAGCGGTGCCGAGGTCATGGCGCTGCTGGACGAACTGGCCAGCCAGGGCCATGTGGTGATCCTGATCACCCATGACCGGGAAGTCGCAGCCCGCGCCAAACGGGTCATCGAGATCAGCGACGGCCTGGTGGTCAGCGACACCGCATGCGATCTGTCTGCGCCACGTTCAGCCAACCCCGCTGCGCTACAGGCCGTCGACCTGCGCAAGCGTCTGAGTGAAGGCAGCGGCAGTCGCGGGGCGTGGAAAGGCGAACTGCTCGACGCGGTTCAGGCCGCGTGGCGGGTGATGTGGATCAACCGCTTTCGTACCGCGCTGACGCTGCTGGGTATCGTCATCGGCGTTGCATCCGTGGTGGTCATGCTGGCGGTCGGTGAAGGCAGCAAGCGCCAGGTCATGGCACAGATGTCCTCGTTCGGCTCCAACATCATTTACCTCAACGGCAAGGCCCCCAACCCGCGTGCACCCAAGGGCATCATCACCCTTGAAGAGGTAGCGGCGCTGGGCGAGCTGCCCGAGGTAAAAATGATCATGCCGGTCAACGGCGGACAGGCCGGCGTGCGCTACGGCAACGTCGATCATTCCAGTTATGTCGGCGGCAACGACACGCACTTTCCGGCGATCTTCAACTGGCCGGTAGTGGAAGGCAGTTATTTCAGCGAAGCGGATGAGCAAAGTGCTGCCGCCGTGGCAGTGATTGGTTACAAAGTTCGCCAGAAACTGTTCGGCGAGCATACCGACCCTATTGGCCAGTACATCCTGATCGAAAACGTGCCGTTTCAGGTGGTCGGCGTGCTTGAGGAAAAAGGCGCCACTTCCGGTGACCTGGACAGCGACAACCGCATCGCCATTCCCTACTCGGCGGCCAGCATCCGTCTGTTTGGCTCGCAGGACCCCGAGTACATCACCATCGCTACACGCGATGCCAACAACGTCAAACACGCCGAAGAAGCAATACGCAACCTGCTGCAACGCCTGCATAACGGCAAGCAGGATTACGAGCTGACCAACAACGCCGCGATGATCCAGGCTGAAGCACGCACCCAGAACACCCTGTCGCTGATGCTCGGCTCGATTGCGGCGATCTCGTTGCTGGTCGGCGGCATCGGCGTGATGAACATCATGCTCATGACTGTGCGTGAGCGCACCCGTGAAATCGGCATCCGTATAGCCACCGGCGCGCGGCAGAGCGACATCCTGCGGCAGTTCCTCACCGAAGCGGTGATGCTTTCCGTGGTCGGCGGGCTGGCCGGTATCGTGCTGGCACTGGGCATGGGCGCAGCCTTGTTGCTGAGCAAGGTGGCGGTTGCGTTCACCGTGCCGGCAGTGGCCGGAGCGTTTGCCTGCGCACTGGTCACCGGCGTGATCTTCGGCTTCATGCCTGCCCGCAAAGCTGCCCGGCTCGACCCAGTTGCGGCCCTTACCAGTGAATGAACAATCAATGAAGCCGAGCCTTTCCCTTTTGACCGTCTGCCTGTTACTGACCGCCTGCAATACCCCGGCTCCGCGCCTGGACAGCGGCATTCAGCCACCTGCACGCTGGGCGTTTGCCCAGAGCGCTGCCGCCCAGCGCAGCGACGCCCGCTGGTGGCAGCAGTTCGGCAGCCCGCAATTGAATCGCCTGATCGAACAGGCCAGTCGCGACAGCCACGAAGTCGCTGCAGCAATGGCTCGTGTGCGTCAGGCGCAGGCCAGCGCCATCATTGGCGGCGCACCGTTGCTCCCGGAGCTGGCCTTTGACCTGCGCGGCGACCGCAACAAGTTCGTGCGCAACAGCGACCGCAAGGCCAACCCTTCCGACGACAACAACACCAACAACTTCACCAGCGACCTGACCGCCAGCTATGAAGTGGATTTCTGGGGCGGTATCGCCGCCGGACGCGACAGTGCGCTACAAAGCCTGCGGGCCAGCGAATTCGATCAGGCGACAGTGGAACTGACCCTGCTCGGCAACGTCGCTGACCGCTATGCGCAAACCCTCGCGGCGCGCGAGCAAGGCCGGATTGCCGAGCTGAACCTGGCCAACGCGCAAAGCGTTTTGAGGCTGGTGCAGACCCGTTACGACTCGGGTTCGGCCACTGCACTGGAACTGGCGCAGCAGAAAAACCTGGTCGCGACCCAGCAGCGCGAACTGCCACGCGTTCAGCAACTGGCCAACGAGCAGTTGATCAGCCTGGCAGCGTTGCTCGGCCAGCCGGTACAGAATCTGAACCTCGGTGATCAGGCATTCGCCACCCTGAACTGGCCGGACATCGGCCCCGGTCTGCCCAGCGAACTGCTGACCCGCCGCCCGGATCTGGCCAAAGCCGAAGCTGAACTGGCCGCGGCGCAAGCCAATGTCACGGTGGCGCGCGCTGCCATGCTGCCAAAGCTGACCCTGAGCGCCAGGCTCGGCACCGAAGCCACCCGCGCCGAAGACTGGCTGCGCGCACCGTTCAGCAGCCTGGCTGCCGGTCTGGTCGGGCCGATCTTCAATAATGGCCGTCTGGCTGCCGAGCGCGACAGGGCCACAGCTCGTCAGGAAGAGCTGCTGGAAACCTATCGCGGAGCGATCATCAACAGCTTCGCCGACGTCGAAAAAGCCCTGAACAGCATTCAAGGCCTGGACCAGCAACGCTACTGGCACGAAGAAGAACTCAAACAGGCGCAAACCGCCTTCAACATCGCCCAGAGCCGCTATGAAGAAGGTGCCGAGGACTTACTGACGGTACTGGAAACCCAACGCACGCTGTATCAGGCGCAGGACGTGAGCGTGCAGTTACGGCTGGCACGCTTGCAGGCGAGCATCGCGCTGTACAAGGCACTGGGCGGCGGCTGGCAGGTGCGCTGAGCGCACGATCCACTATCGTGCGACGCTCTGCGTCGACATGCAGGTCTGGACGCTCCGCGTCCTCTTGCGACGCAGAGCGTCGAGAGCTGCATTCCCACGCTGGAGTGGTATGACCCCCGAAGGTTGGACGCAACCTTTGGAGGCGTCATGGGTAAATATACAGTGCAGGCAAAACT
>NZ_LKBW01000059.1 GCF_002699855.1 Pseudomonas amygdali
CCGAGCTGGTAAAACAAGGGCCTGCCTGACGGCAGGCCCTAACCAGCCCGAACACAAAAAAACTGATACTCCCTAGAACGGATTTAGGCATATTCGGTGCTGGTCTTGATTTTGCAATAGCGTTGGAAGCCTTAGCAGTCAAACTGGCAGGTCAGCAATCAGCAATCTCCGTAACCAGAATAACCTTATTCACTATTTCATCGAAAAAAGCCGCTGTTTTCTTCGGCGAGGCACTGGCCAGAAAGTTCACCGAAAAAGTCACTGGTCGACTGCTAGGTTTCTTCTTTTCTGGCTGGATTCTGTCCGCAGTCAATATCATTGATGCATGGCAGGCCTGGCAATGGAACGATGGCGCTATGTACGGCTATCTCATGCTATCTATGGGAGGGCTAGCGGGTGCGCTAGGAGCGTTATTCGGAGCGGCTACAAAGCTGCTTGGACTTACTGCACTGGGTTGGACCGCATTGCTGCTGATCGCTGTGGGCGTGGGTTTTGTGATCTTGATGAGTTCAACTCCGTTGGAGTCTTGGTTAGCAAACGGCCCATTTGGCGAGTCTCATTCAATCGACCGATATTTACGAGACCCGGCAGAGGCTTTCTATCGGCTGACGAGCTTGCTTGCCGGCATTAGCATTTCCATCGAAAAAAATCCGGCTTACGAACAGCACGCTACATTTAATACTCGCGCCGACATACCTCACGCCATCCGTAGTGCAGACACGATTATTCGCCTGCAAAGCCGCTTGCCGGGCCTTATAGGTCGTCTCGACAGCATCAGTATTCAAGCCGAGTGTCGGCAGTGCCGTATCACTGAAAGAACCAATAATCAGGGCGTTCCTTATCGAGCAGAAAGTGAGGCCGGTGAAAGACCTGAAACGCCGAATGCACAACGGCTGCACCCTGATGCACTGGAGCTTTTTTTCACAACTAAAGTTAATCAGATATCCTCGACAGGCAGCCGCAGACATTATTACAAATGGGCGGTAAGAGCTCAATTTATCCTGACGCGCGGAGGAGAAAAATATTATTTCCCCGCCCCGGGTGTCAAGGACTCCACTCAGTACAGCCAAAACTGGGAAACGCCTGACTTTGGAAAAATCAATCAACCGTTCTGGGCTGACGAAGTCACGCACGGGGCTTCGTCTAGTGATTAATTCCGAAAGCAACACCTACTACGGCGAAAGCGCTTACCTACCAAACAGCGTACCCGCTCAACCTGCACAATCTGCTTATAATTTTGAGGATTCGCGCTTGGCCTGGGGGCACACAAAGGCTGTAGTGCCAGACAGTATTTTGGACGAGCCGACCCCAGCGGAGATGCGTTTTTGGAAAAAAATCAGACAAGAAAAGCAGGAGAGCACAAATAGTGGAGCCTATGTCCCAGCAACGTTTGAAGGGGTAAACCTTCATCAAAATTATGATCACGAGCGTCTGCGCTTTGCGCAGCTGCCCATGAATTCAAAAATCTGGATTTACGCATATCTCGGTGGAAAATGGTCGTTTTTAATATTTACGCCATTTCATATATTTATAGCATTAATGATGTATGTTGCCTCGATAAATTCTTACACAAAAATTAATTTTTTTGACACGCTTATTGGAGGTGGCTACTTTATTTCACTCCCCCCTCTACTCTGCTGGAGCGTGGGATACATCGTTGTAAATCATTTCCCCCGCCTCTGGTTCCGCCCGCCAAAAGGCCCACTCTGGGAGCTAAACCGCAGAACGGGTCTGGTCACCATCTTCGGCTACAAACGCCATCGAAAAGAAGGGGTTATCGACGAGTTCATCGCGCCGTTCTACGAGTTCGATGCCTACATGACCACCAAGCATGATCGTCATGGCTGCTATCACGGCCTGATGCTCCAGCATCGCTACGAAGAGCAGTCCATCAACTTTCACGCACTGCTCAGCCCTGACGATTTCCAGCAACGCCCCTGTGCACTCTGGGACTTCCTGCAAAATTACATGGACACCAGCGGCCCGATTCCGGATATCCCGTTGTTTGAACCGTACCGGCACCTGGACCCGGTCACTGCCAGCTACGATCAGCAGCGCGGCCGCGACCCTCGCTACTGGATCGACATGGATGACGCCACGTTCAAGGCCGAGGTCGATGCCATGTGGCAGCGGGTTTATGCGATTGACACGTTCAGCCGCCCGAATCTCATGGCGCGGTATGTGGATTATGGCGTGTGAGGTGTTGTGTCGGATCTGCGGCGGCCCTTAGACGGGCTGCCTCAGTTGCGTCTGATGTACCGTGTGCACCGTTGCTGCCGGTTCCCGGCAGTTCGCGGACGAGTCCGCTCCCACTATAAGCGAAGGGGCGCGCGGTCCGCTTCCGCTCCATCCGGGCAGACGCCAGCTTTTCAGAGCCTTCACGACTTGTGCATTACAGACTGCAGGCGGCTTAGGCGTGATCACGGGCAGGCTCAAAGCCCCAACATCAGCCCACTCAGGCGTTTGACCTTGCGGCGCAGGGCTTCTTCGAAGATGCCCTGGCGGGGTTCGATCAGGCTGAACCAGTGTTTGGCGCGGGTGATGCCGGTGTAGATGAGTTCTTTGGTCAGTACCGGGTTGAGCGCTTCGGGCAGGATCAGGGCGGTGTGGGCGAATTCCGAGCCCTGGGATTTGTGTACGGTCATGGCGTACACGGTTTCGACCTCGTTGAGGCGGCTGGGCAGGACGAAGCGTACGCCTTCGCTGCCGTCGTTGCGGGGGAAGGCGACGCGCAACACCTGTTTGCCCTCGCCGTCGCGCTCGGGCAGGCGCAAGGTGATGCCGATGTCGCCGTTCATCAGGCCGAGGCCATAGTCGTTGTGGGTCATCAGCACCGGGCGACCTTCGTACCATTGCTGTTCGCTTTCGATCAGCTTCGCGTTGAACAGCGCGTGAGTGATGCGCTGGTTCAAACCCTCCACACCCCACGGGCCTTTGCGCACGGCACACAGCAGTTGAAAGGCGTCGAAGGCGCTGAGTACCGAGCGCGCCCAACGGGTCCAGCAATGGTCGTCGAGTGCCGAATCATCGGCGGGCCGCCAGGCGGCAAGTACGTTGAGGTAATGGCGGTAACCCTGCGGACCTTGCTCGCCTCTGCCAAGCCCGTCGAGCACAAGGCGTTCGAACTTCAGATCCTGTTCGCCCTTCAACGCCAGGGCGAACAGGTCGTCATGACTGCCCGCCGCAAGCAGCGCGCGGGCCTGTTGGTCCTGCTGCTGGTTGACCAGTCGGGCCAACTGGCCGATACCGCTGCCTTGGCCAAAACGACGCGAGTGGCGCAGCATCACCACCTGCTGGGCCAATGGATGGTGCTGCGCATCGCCTTGGCGTAAGGCACCTTTGCTGAGGTCTTCGCCGCTGACAGCTTCAAGCCAGGCCTGAGTTTCAGGGCTGTAAAAACCTTCTTCGGCGTCGCGACACAAATCGCCCAGTACCGCACCCGCCTCAACGGACGCCAACTGGTCCTTGTCGCCGAGCAGCACCATGCGCGCATGCGGCGGTAATGCGTCGAGCAAATTGGCCATCATTTCCAGGTCGATCATGGATGCTTCATCAACCACCAGCACGTCCAGTGGCAGTAAGTTGCCTGCGTGATGGCGAAAGTGCCGGGTACCGGGGCGGCTGCCCAGCAGGCGGTGGACGGTGGTGACTTCGCTGGGGATTTTCTGCCGTACGTCGTCGCTGACGTCCAGGCTCTGCACCTGCTGGCTGATGGACTCGGTCAGCCGGGCCGCCGCCTTGCCGGTAGGTGCCGCCAGACGGATGCGCAACGGCTGGCCACTCTGCACCGCCGGTGCCTGCAATAACGCCAGCAAGCGCACCACGGTTGTGGTCTTACCGGTGCCAGGGCCACCGGTGATGATGCTGAAGCCCTTGCGGGTCGCCAGCGCGCAGGCAAGTTTCTGCCAGTCGATAATGGCTTGAGGCGCTGAGTTCGCAGGCCCGAACAGGGCATTCAGGCGCTGCGGCAGATCCTCCGGTGGCGCTTCGCTCTGCGCCAGGCGCTGACGCAAGGCTGCGGCGATACGCCGTTCATAGGTCCAGTAGCGGCGCAGGTATAAACGTCGCTCGGCCAGCACCAATGGTTTTTGCAGCGCCTCGGCACTTGAGTCTCCGACTTCGGCCACCAGCATGCTGCGCGCCAGCGCCTGGCACCAGGCGGCGCCATCCAGTGCTGCCAGCAGTTGCGAGGGCAGCAGCATTGTCCCGCCTTGCTGATCGCCCTCGGGTGGCAATGACAGGGCGAAGTCCGGTTCTTTCAGGGTTTCGTACAGATCCAGGCAGACATGGCCGTGGCCGAGTTGATGGCTGGTCAGCGCCGCAGCGACCAGCACCAGCGGATCGGCCTGCGGATCGAGGTCGCTGAGAAACGCGACAAATGCTTTGTCCAGCGCACGCAACCAGCCGCGCTCGACCCAGCGCTCCAGCAGGATCAACAGATCGCCGACGCGCGTCAGCGGACTCAATTCAGCGAGGCTGATGTCGTCCAGCGCGGTGGGCAACAGATCGTCGAACGAGCGGCTCATGCCAATGCTCCCGGCAGGTCATGCGCTAACGGTTTACCCTGAAACAAAAGGTCCAGACTCTCTATCAGTTCGCGTGGCGGACGGACAAAATACGCACCTTGAGAGGCCGAGCGGCTGCCGCGCAGGAACAGATACAGCGCGCCGCCCATGTGCTGGTCGTAATCATAGTCGGCCATCCGTGCCTTGAGCTGACGATGCAACGCCAGCAAGTACAGGACGTATTGCAGGTCATAACGGTTGTCGAGAATGGCGGTTTCCATCGCCAGTTCGGTGTACGCAGTGTCGTCGGTGCCCAGCCAGTTGGACTTGTAGTCAGCCACGTAATAACGGCCTTCGTGTTCGAACGTCAGGTCGATAAAGCCTTTGAACATGCCGTTGAGCGAGACCGTCTCGGTCGCAGCACGCGGCGCGTTGTTGTGGGTGAAGCGGCGTACCAGGGCATCCATCTGCGCCACATTGACGTTGTTGCTGGCGAACCAGAACTCCATCTCTATGCGGTACTGATTGGGCTGATTCAGCTCACCCAGCGCGACCGGCGTGGCATCCGGCGACAGACGCAACGGTATGTTCAGCATCTGCTGTAGCCAATCGCTCAGCGTGTCGATCCAGCCCGCCCAGCCGCGACGGCTGCAGCGACGTGCAACGGCGTCTCTCAGCAGTTCAGGCGTGTGCGCCGTTAGCGCAAAACCTTCGTTGCCAGCCCATTCGAGCAGTCCATGCAGAAAGGTGCCGGGATTGGGGCCACGCGGAAAGCGGTGGATATCGCCGCCGCTGGTCAAAATGTCACGCGGCGCTTCAGGGTCCAGGCGCTCGTCGTCGAACAGCTTCTGTGCCTGCGGGCTGTCAGGCGATTCATCGGCACCGGTGGTTACGGTGTCGCCGATACGCAGGGCGCTGTAGGAGGCGATCCACCAGTTCTCGGCAGCGCGACGTTTGGGTACCAGCAGTTGGACCAGCGCGGCTTCGTTGCGCGGCGCACTGAAGCGTTCGTCAGTGGGCTCGGGAACAGGCTGCAAGGCAATCGCATCACAGCCTTGCGCGAGATCACGCAGCCAGACTTTCAGCTCTGCCGACTCGGCCAGCGCAACACCGCCACCCAGCAAATAACCCAACGCCGAACGGTGCAGCATCGAGTTGCTGGCATTGCCGCGTTTGAGGTCGGCAACGCCCAGCCAGCAAGCGTGTTCGGAACGGGTCAGCGCCACGTAGAGCAAGCGCAGGTCTTCGGCCAGACGTTCGTCATCGGCTTGCTGAATCAGCGCTTCGGTGGGTTGCAGGCTGATCTGCGAGTTGCCGTCGGCGTCATGAAACTGCAGTGGCAGGCGACTGCCGTCCACGGGTTTCGAGGAGCAAATGAATGGCAGGAACACCAGCGGATATTGCAGGCCCTTGGACTTGTGGATGGTCACCACCTTGACCAGTTGCTCGTCGCTTTCCAGACGCAGGATCTGTTCTTCGCCAGCCTGACCGGACAGTGCCAGGTGGTCGCCCAGATGCCGAATCAAGGCCTGTTCGCCGTCCAGTTCGGCGGCGGCCTGCTGCAGCAGTTCAGACAAGTGCAACAGGTTGGTCAGTACTCGCTCACCGTCGGTGCGCGTCATCAATGTCTGCGGCAGGGCAAAGTCGTGCAGCAGGCGGCGCAGCATCGGCAGCACGCCCTGACTGCGCCACACGGCACGATAGCCACGGAACTGCATGACGCGCCGTTCCCACGCCAGTTCGTCCTGATTCAGACGCTCCAGCTCGGCCAGCGGCAGGTCAAGCGTGATACATGCCAGTGCGGCACGCAGCGTACGTTCGGAATCGGGCTCGGCACAGGCTTTGAGCCAGGACAGAAGGTCGTGGGCCTCCTGAGCGGCGAATACTGAATCCTTGTCCGACAGATAAACACTGCGCACGCCACGCGCGCTGAGTTGCTGACGCACCGCCTGCGCTTCCTTTCCATCGCGGACCAGAATCGCAATGTCGGCCGGACGCAGCCCGCGCAGCGGTTTATCAAGCATGGCGAAACCGGCACGGCCCTGTTGACCGGCGTTGAGCAGGCGCACGATCTCGCTGGCGCAACTGGCCGCCAACTGTTGGCGATAAATAACCCCGGACACCGGCTGTTCGCTTTCAAGATGCCAGACCGTGAGTGCAGTCAGTGGCGCGCCGTCGACTTCCAGGGTCTCTTTGCGCCCTTGGGCCAGCGCATCGGAGAACGGCACCTGATTGCCTTGATCATCACGAAACAGGAACGCTCCGCGACCTTGCGTACGTTGCTCTGCGCGCGTGAAGACATGGTTGACCGACGCGACCATTGCATGGCTGGAGCGGTAGTTGGTGTCCAGCGTGTGCCAACGGCCATCGGTGGCCTGCCGGGCGCGCAGGTACGTATAGATATCGGCACCGCGAAACGCATAGATCGCCTGCTTGGGGTCGCCGATCAGGAACAGCCCGGTCTGCTCGTCGTTACCTTCAAGGCGATAGATGCTGTCGAAGATCCGGTACTGCACCGGGTCGGTGTCCTGAAACTCATCGATCAACGCTACCGGAAACTGCTCACGAATCAGGGTGGCCAGACGTTCGCCGCCAGCGCTGTGCAGGGCGGCATCGAGCCTGAGCAGCATGTCGTCAAACCCCATCTCGGCGCGACGCCGCTTCTCTTCTTCAAAGCGGGCACTTACCCACTGCGCCGCATGCTGCAACACCGCGGCATCCGGCTTGGGCAGGCTGTCCAGCGCAGCTTTCAGCTGTGCCATGGCCTCGAAAGCAGGATGTGAAGGCGGATCACTTTTCCAGGCTTCGGCAACACCTTCCGGGGTCAGGCGAGTGAAACCGGTTCCCAGGTCCAGCGTTTCCTGTGTGTCGTCAGCGGCCCATGCAGCAAGCTTTTCAAACCAGGGCTTGAAGTAGCGCTCCTGCATCTTGCGGCCATCGACCACTTTGCGGGCTACGGCGTCCTGACAGAGCGCATACAGCTCTTCAGCCCAGGCGGCCCAAGGTGCTTTCAGGGCAGCGAGCGCTGCTCGGCGCTCCTGCAATGACGCCTCGATCAGTTCGGCGGGCTCTTGAGTGGGCGGGCTGCGATCACGACCAAACAAACCTCGCACACGCGGCAACAACGCCGCCGGACCGCTCAGATTTTCCCGCACCCAAGTCAACGCGTCGCCGCTCATGGGGTAGCAGAAGCGGCGCCAGTAGTCGCGCAGCACTTCACCGAGCAAATCGCTGTGGTCGGTTTCCAGGGTTTGGGTGAACAGGCTGCCGCTGTCGAATGCGTGCTCGCGCAACATGCGCTGACACCAGCTGTGGATCGTCGAGACGGCGGCTTCGTCCATCCACTGTGCGGCGATGTCCAGACGGCTGGCACAGGCCGGCCACTGCTCGGCCTCGAACTGCCCGCGCAGCTCGGCAATCAAACCGTCAGGTGCGGCAATCTCGTCACGAAAGAACCGCGCAGCTTCCGCCAATCGGGTACGAATCCTGTCACGCAGCTCCTTGGTAGCGGCGTCGGTAAAGGTCACCACGAGGATCTGCGGCGGCAGCAATTCACGACCAAAGCCTGACCGTTCGGTGCCGTGCCCAAGCACCAGACGCAAGTACAGGGCGGAGATGGTGAAGGTCTTGCCGGTCCCGGCGCTGGCCTCGATCAGTTGACTGCCGCGTAGCGGAAAACGCAGTGCCAGAGGAAGGGAATGTTCGTTCATGCGCCAGCCTCCCCGCCAGACAACGACTGCCAGGGCGCATCGTAAACCGGTTTGTAGAGCGTCTCGCACCAGCCTGCAAACTCTTCACTGTCGACCAGCGCGTCAAAGTCCGGAAACTGCCGGGCCAGTGCCGTGCTTTCGCGGCGCTCGCCATCGGTGGTCTGTCCGTCACCTTCGTAGGCTTTGCGGGCAGCCGCTTCGGCTTTGTCGGCAGGCTGGCCCAACCAGGCGAAGGCGGTTTTGACCGCGACAGGCAGAGGTTCCTGCATGCCGTGCAGCCAGGCCGTCAGCAAGTGGTTGAGCGTGGTGACGGCACTCGCCTTGTCCAGTGGCTCCAGCATCAGGGTTTCATCACTGGCGACCAGTGCCGTGCTCAACGGCAGGTCGCAAGCGCACGCCACCAGATGGTTGACCCACGGCCGAATCAACCGGTGCCACTTGCGGGTCTTTTTCGAGCCGATGCTGTTGGGAATGGCGGTAACCAGCAACAGCTCGCCACGGGCGTTACGGTGCAACCCGCCCAGCCAGCCGTCGATGCTGACACCCGCATGGCTGAAGCTGATCGGTAAAGCGCTGCTCAGGTTCTCGGGCCAGAGGGCCAACAGATCGTGGTAGCGCCTGAGTACGTCAGGCAGCGGTTCGATCAGCTCGCTCTGCATCAAGGTGCCGAAACCTGCGAGCGGCAGCAGGCCACTGGCTTGCAGTTTCAGCGCCTGAGTCTGTAGAGCAGCATCCATATTGTCCGGCGAGGACATACCTGCGCCAAGCAGGCTTTCACTCAGGCCATAGCGCTCAAGGGCATCGAGCACGAACGGCTCTTCATCGGCGAGCGGCGCTTCAGCAACTTCGAAATAGATCTTCAGGCGCTGGCTGAAAAAGTGTTTTACCGGGTTTCTCAGGAAATCCTGTAGCTGCGCAATGGACAGCGGTTCTTCCTGTTCGTGAGGCGGCAGCGCTTGAGGCACGGGCACCTGAAGGTCGGTTTCATGCAGCAGACGCCACTCGCGGGCGAAGCTGAAGTACCCCGTGCCGGCGTGGAAATAATTGGCACTGAAGAGTTGTAAGGGGTGATTCACAGTCAGGGCCTTCAGCAAGCGCTCATCATCCTGTTTAACGTCCGGATCGGTCTCGCCGGCCAGCTTCCAGCCGCTGGCGAGGTGATCGCGAAGCTGACCGATGAGCACCGAAGCTGGACGCTCACTGTTGTCACGAATGCTGTGGCCAACCCAACTGACATACAACTGGTCCCTGGCCGAGAGCAAGGCTTCCAGCAACAGGTAACGATCGTCTTCACGCCGGGAACGGTCGCCGGGGCGGTAATCGCTGCCCATCAAATCGAAATCCAGCGGCGGTTGCGCGCGCGGATAATCGCCGTCGTTCATGCCCAACAGGCAAACCACTTTGAACGGGATGGCGCGCATGGGCATCAGCGTGCAGAAGTTGACCGAGCCCGCCAGAAAACGCTGGGACAGGCGCCCTTGATCGAGCCCGGCCAGCCAGGCCTCACGCACCACGGTCAGCGGCAGCTCTTCAGTCAGCCTTACCGTTGCACAGGTTTCCAGCCAGTTCTCGCGCAGTGTTTCCAGTTGGGCAAGCAAGTAGTCGTCATGCTCGCTGTCGGCGAGGAAGAACAACTGCAGCAGCGATTGCAGGCGGGCACCCCACGCTTCCGGAGTGGTGGGTGTCGACAACTCTGTGTGGGCGACCTGAAGAGCATCAATCAACGCGACCAGCGGACCGATCAACGCCGCATCAAGCCCGCCGATCTCATCGTAAGGTTCGATGCCGTCGTAAGCCGCACCGGCACCCACGGCGTAACCCAGCAACATGCGACGCAGGCCGAAATGCCAGCTGTTCTGCTCAAGGGCATCCGGCAGCCCGAGGCCGGCCCGCTGCTGAGCATTAAGCCCCCAACGAATGCCTGCGCCTTCTATCCAGCGATGCAGTGTTGGCAGGTCGCGCTCTTGAATCCTGAAGCGTGCTCGTAAGGCTGGAACGTCCAGCAGGTCAAGAATCTCGCTGACCGGGAAACGGCTGTCCGGAAGTTTGAGCAGGTGCTCGACAGCAATCAGCAACGGCTCGCGGCCGCGCTGGCCCTGATCAGCCAGCGTAAAGGGGATGAAGCGACGGTCTTCGCGTTCGATCTGTCCGAATACCGCTCGTATGTGTGGGGCGTAGCTGTCGATATCCGGGACCATGACAATCACGTCACGCGGGCGCAGGCCCGGGTCTTTGCTGAACCGTGCCAATAGCTGGTCATGCAGCACTTCCACTTCGCGCTGCGCACTGTGCGCAACATGGAAACGGACCGAGCGATCTTCCAGCGGATCGACTGCCGGCCAGAGCTCACGGGTTTCATCCAGCGGGCGTAGCTCGAGAATATCGTCCTGCAACTGATTCAGCAGATTGGTGGGCTCGACTTCACTGAACAGGTCAATCCGCTCATCCTTGAACGAAGAGCGGTAGCTGCGCGGATCATCATGGCTGTCCAGCAAATTGATGTAATCGCGACCCTGCTTGCCCCAGGCAGCGAGCAGCGGGTGAGCATGCTGATGCAGCGCTTGCGGATCGAGGACCATCGGCATTCCGGTCTTGCGCGCCTGGCGTTTGTACTGGTGACGCAACAGGTCTTTGTCGGCGACGATATCAGCCCAGTGATGGCGACACGGGTTGTGAACGCAGAGCAGAACCTGGCTGAACTTCGCCAGGCCCGCCAATGCCTCGAGCGCTTGTGCGGGCAGCGAGGAAATGCCAAAAACGATGACACGTGCCGGCAAACCCGGAGGCGCTTCGGTCATGCTGCCGATGCGCTCGATGAAGCGCTGATGTACACCCGCTCGACTCTGCGACATACCTTTGGCACCGACATCATCCAGCAGCGCGCGCCACAGCTCGGCTTGCCAGCAATTAGCGGCTGACAGCGGTCTGGCCTGACCTCGCCCATCGCGCAATTGAAGGCGGCCAGCGGCCCAGTCTTCCAGCCAGTCGGCGCGGTAAACCTGATATTGGTCGAACAGATCTGACAGGCGCTCGGACAATTGATAGCGCTTGCGTAGATCAGTGTCGTCGGTCAGGAAACGCTGCAGGGGCTCAAAGTGTGGCTGATTGATGAGTTCAGGGAGCAAGCGCATCAAGCGCCAGGTCAGCGGGGTCTTGTCGAGCAAGGAAGTCGACGGTATTTCATCGCTTCCGAGAACCATGCGGTACAGCGTCCACATGAAGCTACCGGGCAATTGGACGTCTATGGCTGCGGCAATGCCACAGCCACCGCTATCTTCATCCTGAGCGTCCTCGGCCAACGCCAGTTTCAACCACTGCGCAATGCCGTTGCTCTGGACCAGCGCAATCTCGTTTTCCAGGGGGGCCAATGGATAACGTCGCATCCACGACACAACCAGACTGCGCAGCTCATCCGGGCGGTTGCCTTGAACCACCATGAAACCTGCACTCAGAGAGGTTGTAACGGACATGCTTGCTTCCTTGACCGGTGCGTAGAACCTGATGCCGAACCATAAGGGCAAGCGCGCTGGATTGCCATAAGCATGTTGGTCTGAATGACTGCCGGAGAGGTGGGGTTATGAGTTCAGGAGAATGCAGAGGTTTGTGGAACCCCAGACAAACAAAAACCCTCAACGCGTAAGCGATGAGGGTTTCTGGAATTTAATCTTGACGATGACCTACTCTCACATGGGGAAACCCCACACT
>NZ_LKBW01000060.1 GCF_002699855.1 Pseudomonas amygdali
GGGGCCGACAGGCCGTCGTCACTCGGGATGTTTCCAGGATGGATTAGAGATTTTTCCTGCGCAGATCGGAATGGGGACCTTTGTAGCCCCCATTGTCAGCGAACGCTTCACTCACGCTCTATGTTCTGACTGAACCATCGGCGTTATAGCGTTCAATGATCGTCAGTTTCAGCACCGCATCTGTGCCATCGCAATCAGTCATCCATGCGAACCATGCGCCGTTTGGAAAGTCTTCACGTTTGTAAGTCTGCATGAAGTTCTTGCTTCGCCACGACTTCAAATAAACGTCTTGAGCGTCTGTGCGGTCAATCGAGAACTTACTGCCTCCACAATCTGATATTCCGGCCAGGTAAGCACTTCCAGATTCTTTTGTTTTATGGACCCAGCCGCTGGCGCCAACGGCTAAATAGATGGGCGACTCTTGCTCTGGAGGTTGAGAGGCCGTTGTTTGGTTTTCAGGCAGCAGCGTTTTGTCATCTGAAACAGACACTGAAGCATGGTCTGTATTTGAGGCAACATCAGACGGAGAGGCAGATTTAAACACCTTTTCTTCTTGCATATAGACCGGATCCGCATCGTTCAGGTACGCAACGGTCTTTATTGGATCTTCAGGCGTTAAAGAAACTTTATCCGGCGCCGCGAACCCTTTGAAAAACATGACGTAGTAGCCCTCATCATTGGGTTCAAAGCGAATCTTGATCGATTGTGTGAGCAATGAATTGGCACAGAGCTCCTCGACCCCTTCCGCTTCGTATCCTCTCGCATTAAGTTTGGAAAACCCCAGCTTGGTACCGTCCTTGAGGTCTAGCGTCGCCAGAAATGAACGTCCTTTTTTTTCGTCAGTCATATCAATCATCCTTGATAGTGAGTTTCAGATAACCCCATCCTGATAGTAGCTGCCCGAAGAAACTTTATCCGCACGCCTCAAGAACGATTGGAGATAACCCCTCTTAAAAATAGTCGCACTCGTCCGTGCCAGTGATATCAGAACATCAACCTCGAGGATGACGCGTCACATGCATACCGTGCAACCGCTCGGGTGATGATACTGATGATACCGAGGGCTGTACCATCCAAAGCAGACATACTGACGGTGCCGACCGGCATGAAGCGGCGGCGGAGAAATCTGGAGCAGAAGCCTGAAAACTTCTATGACGACGGGCAGAATGGCGGCGGTCGAAAAAAGGAGCGCCAGCCTTGATATGCGAAACCGGCAAAGCCTACCACATAAGGCTCGCGGGACGACAGGCCGTCGTCACTCGGGATGTTTCCAGGATGGATTAGAGATTTTTCCTGCGCAGATCGGAATGGGGGCCTTTGCAGCCCCCGTTGTCAGCGAACGCTTCAGCAAAACCGACATTCAGTTTGCTTAGGCTCCAATACCACCAGCCCACTAACCCCGCGGATGATGCTTCGCATGCATCTCCTGCAACCGCGCGCGCGCCACATGGGTGTAGATCTGGGTCGTCGAAAGATCGCTGTGCCCCAGCAACATCTGCACCACCCGCAAGTCAGCGCCGTGATTGAGCAGATGTGTGGCAAAGGCATGGCGCAGGGTGTGCGGTGACAGGGATTTGCCGATGCCCGCAACCGTTGCTTGATGCTTGATACGGTGCCAGAAGGTCTGACGGGTCATCTGGTCGCCGCGGGTGCTGGGGAACAGTACGTCGCTGGGTTTCCCGCCCAGTAGCTCGTCGCGGGCACCGCGCATGTAGCGCTCTACCCAGACGATGGCCTCTTCGCCCATGGGTACCAGCCGTTCCTTGCTGCCTTTACCCATCACCCGCAGTACGCCCTGGCGCAGGTTGACCTGTTCCAGTGTCAGGCTGATCAGTTCGGTCACGCGCAGACCGCAGGCATACAGCACTTCAAGCATGGCACGGTCACGCTCGCCGATGGGCTCACTCAGGTCGGGTGCTGCCAGCAGCGCTTCGACGTCGGCTTCGGAGAGTGACTTGGGCAATGGCTTGCCCAACTGAGGCATGTCGATCTGCAGGGTGGGATCGACGGANCGTGCGCCGGACAGGAAACGCGCCGTGGAGCGCGGTTTGTAGGCATTTTCAACGCGCCACGCAAGATGATCGAGGATGACCTCGCGTCCGGCACTGGGCAGATCAACGTTGCGCTCCTGCAGCCAGCCGTTGAACAGCGCCAGGTCGCTGCGGTAGGAATCGCGGGTGTTATCGGACAGCCCCTTTTCAAGCCAGAGCGCATCCAGAAACCGGTCAATCAGCGGGTGGTCGATGGCAGCCATTTCAACTCAGTACGTGCGTGATACGCCGAAGACGAATTTTCAAACATCAGATAGCAAAAAGGCAGCCCGAAGGCTGCCTTTTTTATGCATCGAAAAACTGTATCAGGACAGTTTTTCCTTGATGCGCGCTGCTTTACCGGACAGGTCACGCAGGTAGTACAGTTTGGCCTTGCGAACGTCACCGCGACGTTTCACAGCCATGCTGTCGATTTGCGGGCTATAAGTCTGGAAAGTACGCTCAACGCCAACACCGTTGGAGATTTTACGAACAGTGAAAGCACTGTTCACGCCACGGTTACGCTTGGCAATTACAACGCCTTCGAATGCTTGCAGACGAGCGCGGTCGCCTTCCTTCACTTTAACCTGAACGACGATGGTGTCGCCTGGTGCAAAGGTAGGGATCTCTTTGGTCATCTGCTCTGCTTCGAGGGCAAGAATGATTTTGTTAGTCATGCTGGTGCTCCTAAGGTAATCCGTATGGATCGACCATCGATACGTTAACTATCGTCCCGCTCGCGGATGTATTCCGCCAGCAGCTTCTTCTCTTCTCCAGAAAGCGAGCGGCTTTCCAGAACATCAGCGCGTCGTTCATAGGTCCGCCCAAGGGACTGCTGTAAACGCCAACGCCGGATGTGCGCGTGATTGCCACTTAGCAACACGTCGGGAACACGCTGATCCGCATACACCTCAGGTCGGGTGTAGTGCGGGCAATCCAGCAGACCGTCCGTGAAGGAATCTTCCTCCGCGGAGTCCACATGCCCTAAAGCTCCAGGCAGCAGCCGCGTAACCGCGTCAATCAGGACCATAGCCGGCAGCTCGCCACCGGAAAGAACATAGTCACCAATCGACCACTCTTCATCGACATGAGCATCAATAAAACGCTCGTCAATGCCTTCATAACGACCGGCGATGAGGATAATCGCTTCCTCCTGCGCCAGTTCGCGTACCGCAGACTGATTCAGCTGACGGCCTTGTGGCGACAGGTAAATAACCTTCGCCGCATCCCCTGCCGCTTGCCTGGCCTGAACCAGAGCATCTTCGAGGGGCTTGATCTTCATCACCATGCCAGGACCACCGCCAAATGGGCGATCATCCACAGTGTGATGGCGATCAGTGGTGTAATCCCGCGGATTCCAACAAGTCAGCTGCAACAGCCCTTGTTTCACCGCACGGCTGGTAATGCCGTATTCGCTGATGGCGGAAAACATCTCGGGAAACAGACTGATGACTTCTATGCGCAGGCTGGCCATGGCATTCAGAAGTCCGCGTCCCAATCCACCTTCATCTCGCCAGCAGCCATATCGATTGCCAACACGCATTGCTCTGTATAGGGCAACAGGCGTTCACGATCATCCAGGCTACCCGCGCAGGGCTTTACAACCATTACATCGTTCGAACCGGTTTCGAGCAGGTGATCGATTTTCCCGAGCAGTTGCCCGAGTTGGTCGATGACCTTGAGGCCTTCAAGCTGGTACCAGTAGTACTCGCCATCGTCCAGATCAGGGAACAGGTTACGCGGCACGCAGATTTCGTAACCGGAGAGAAGACGAGCTTCTTCACGATCATCGAGACCTTTGAGCTTTGCGACCAGAAACTTGCTTTGCAAGCGTCCGCTGACCAGCTCCACCTGTTTCTCAACGCTGCCTTCGCGCCGAAGCGTCCAGGTTTTGTAGTCCAACAGGTTTCCAATCGGATCAGTAAAGGAAAAGACCTTCACTTCGCCGCGAACGCCATGAACCGAGTAAATCTTGCCAATGACGATCAGATCGTCGGCAGATGCAGGCGTCGCGTTCATAAGACTCAGGCCGCGGCCTTGGTCTTGTTGTGCTCTTTGAGCAGCTGGGCAACGCGCTCGGAAGTTTGTGCACCAACGCTCAACCAGTAGTTGACGCGTTCTTCGTTAACGGACAGACGGATTTCCTGACCACGGGCAACCGGGTTGAAGAAACCAACCTGTTCCTTGTGGGAACCGTCACGAGCGTTGCGGCTGTCGGTTACGGTCAAGTGGTAAAACGGGCGCTTTTTGGAGCCGCCAAGGGCAAGACGGATGGTTAGCATTGAACATCGTTCCTGTAGTCGGTGCTGCAAATCTAAGATGCACAGCGGGCATAGGTGCCCGAAAGGCCGCATATTCTAAGGAATATCCCGACTTTTGCAAATGTCTTTTTCCGGCGCCTATCGGCATGCCTTCCAGATTTGCGAGGGCGCTGTCGGTATGACAGCAGGTAAAAGCCCGCATAACGCGGGCTGACCGGGGGTCGCCCCCCGTGTGGGACGCGTGCAAAGAAGCTTGCACGCGACGCAATTACATTTTTGGCATGCCGCCGCCGGGGAGCATTCCGCCCATGCCGCGCATCATTTTTGCCATTCCGCCCTTGGCGGAGAACTTCTTCATCATCTTCTGCATCTGTTTATGCTGCTTGATCAGACGCCCGATGTCCTGCACCTGGGTACCCGAGCCCATTGCAATACGGCGCTTGCGCGAGCCGCTGATCAGGTCCGGGTCACGGCGTTCGCCAGGCGTCATCGAGTTGATGATGGCTTCCATCTGCTTGAACTGCTTCTCGGCCGCGCCCTGGGCATTGCCCATCTGCGCCAGATTGACGCCGCCGATGCTTGGCAGCTTGTCCATGAGGCCGCCAAGGCCGCCCATGTTTTTCATCTGCTGCAGCTGATCGCGGAAGTCTTCGAGATCGAAGCCTTTGCCTTTCTTGAGCTTTTTCGCCAGTTTGTCGGCTTTATCCTTGTCGAGAGTCTGTTCAGCCTGCTCGATAAGGCTGAGCACATCGCCCATGCCAAGGATTCGCGAAGCGATACGATCTGGGTGGAACGGCTCCAGCGCCTCGCTCTTCTCGCCCATACCGATGAACTTGATCGGCTTGCCGGTAATTGCACGCACCGACAGGGCCGCACCACCGCGAGCATCACCGTCGACCTTGGTGAGGATCACACCGGTCAGCGGCAGTGCATCACCGAAGGCCTTGGCGGTGTTGGCCGCATCCTGACCGGTCAAGGCATCGACCACGAACAGCGTTTCAGCTGGCTTGGTCGCAGCATGCAGCGCCTGAATCTCGCCCATCATCTCGACATCGACGTGCAGACGACCGGCGGTATCGACGATGACCACGTCAATGAACTTGAGCTTGGCTTCTTTAATGGCCGCCAGGGCGATGTCGACCGGCTTCTGGCTGATATCGGAGGCGAAGAACGTCACACCGATGTCGTTGGCCAGGGTTTCGAGCTGCTTGATGGCGGCAGGACGGTAGACGTCGACCGACACCACCATCACGGTTTTCTTCTTGCGCTCTTTAAGGAAGCGCGCCAGCTTGCCAGCGGTGGTAGTTTTACCCGCACCCTGCAGGCCCGCCATGAGGATGACGGCAGGCGGCGTGACATTGAGCACCAGATCTTCGTTGGCAGCGCCCATCAGGCTTTCGAGTTCGGCCTGGACGATCTTCACGAACGCCTGGCCTGGCGTCAGGCTGCGCGACACCTCGGTGCCGACGGCGCGCTCCTTGACGTTGTTGACGAAGTCTTTGACCACCGGCAAGGCGACGTCGGCTTCAAGCAACGCCATACGCACTTCGCGCAAGGTATCTTTGATGTTGTCCTCGTTCAGCTTGGCCTTGCCAGTAACATGGCGCAGCGTCTGCGAGAGGCGGTCAGTCAGGTTTTCAAACATGCGCGATCCTTTCAGGCTCTCGTCGAACCCCGGTTGATGCGGCCCGGCCCGTAATGCAGAAATGGCGCTCGGCGAGCCTGCGGCTTGAGCAGGTCGCGGATTATAGCGAAGACTCCGCCGCACGGACACCACGCAGTCTGCTTCTGTGGTCTTTCGTGATTTGCCGGTTATATGCCAAACTCAACGTCTTTTCAGGCCCGTCCATCAGGATCTATGTCCCCTTTGCCACCCAGCCTGCTTCCCAGCCTCGCCGCCGCCGTTCTGTACGCCGCTGCGACCGTCTATCAGAGCCTGCGCCTGAGCCAGGCCGTCAAGCCCGACAAGCGGCTGCTTTGCCTGCTCGGTACGCTGGCGGTGATCGCACACGCCATCGGTCTGTTTTCCCAACTGACGCATTCCGTCGGCCTGGGTCTGGACTTTTTCAACTCGGCCAGCCTGATCGCCGCGTCAGTGATCGTTGTGACTCTGATCGCCACGTCACGCATTCCGGTGGAAAACCTGCTGGTGCTGCTGTTCCCACTGGGAATGGTGACCGTGCTGCTGGCTCAGTTCGCCCCCAGCGGCACCGTACAGCCGATCATGGAAGAACCCGGCATCCTGAGCCATATACTGCTGTCGCTGCTGGCTTACGGAATGTTCACCATTGCCGTATTCCAGGCGTTGCTGTTGCTGTTGCAGGACTACCGACTCAAGCACAAGCACCCTTCCGGACTGATCAAGAACTTCCCGCCGCTGCAAACCATGGAAAGCCTTTTGTTCGGCTTCCTCTGGGCTGGCTGGACGCTGCTTTCGCTGTCGCTGATTTCCGGCTGGCTGTTCGTTGAAAACCTGTTTGCCCAGCATCTGGTGCACAAGACCCTGCTGGCTTGCCTGGCCTGGGTCGTATTCAGCGTACTGCTGTGGGGGCGCAACCGCCTTGGATGGCGAGGTCACAAAGCCATTCGCTGGACCCTGGGCGGCTTCTGCCTGCTGATGCTCGCCTACTTCGGCAGCAAGCTGGTACGCGAATTCATCCTGCACATCTGACGGGCCCTGATCATGGATAATCTGCCCCTTGGCCCACTGCTTGGCGTTCTCGCCCTCCTTATGCTCTGGGCTGGTCTGCTGACGTCAGTCGAAGCCGCGCACCACCAACTCAAGGCAATGCGCGCCGCCAGCCGTTCGGACAAGGCCGCGCCGCTTCCCGAGCTGGCGTTCAACCTGAACAGCCTGATCCTGGGCAATACGCTGATAAGAGTGCTGATCACCGTAATCGCAACACTGATTGCTGCCAATTACTGGTTCTACAACGGCCCGACCGTGGCATGGCTGGGTACCGTGAGCGTCATGCTGGTGTTCGCCGAATACATACCGCGCCGCCTGGCGAACCGTCACCCTGTCTCGACACTGCTACTGGGCAATGGCGTACTGCGCATTCCAATGAAGATCGTCTGGCCGCTGGCCTACGTGTTCAACGTGCTCGCCAAGACGCTGCTGCGCCCGTTTTTGTCACGCCATGTGCAGCAACAGGAGCAGAACTTCGAAGACGATGTGCAGAAAACCAACCGCCACGACATTGTTCACGAGCATTATCCGCGCGCCAGCGTGCTGTCGGGCATCCGCGCACTGGACAGCATAACGGTCAATGACATCCTGATACCGCGCAACGAGGTGGATGGCGTCAACCTTGATGATCCGATGGAGCTGATCATCGAGCGCCTGATCATTTCACGTCACACGCGCCTGCCGGTCTATCACAACGACATAAATCAGGTTCAGGGCGTCATCAATACACGCGACATCAGCCACCTGCTGCCCAAAGGCACACTGACCAAAGAGCAGTTGCTGGCAGTCTGCTACGAGCCTTATTTCGTTCCGGAAAGCACTCCGTTGCAGTTGCAGCTGCTGAATTTCCACAAACAGCAGCGCCGCCTCGGCGTGGTGGTTGATGAGTACGGGGAAGTGCTGGGTATCGTCACCCTTGAAGACATTCTTGAAGAGATCGTCGGCGAGTTCGAAAGCGAGCAGCGGCTGGACAACCCCCACGTCAAGCAACAGGAAGACGGACGCCTTGAGGTGGAAGGTGCTGCGTCCATTCGCGAACTCAATAAAAGCCTTGGCTGGCACCTGCCTTCCGATGGTCCGAAAACCGTTAACGGGTTGGTTACCGAAGCACTGGAAACCATTCCAGAGGCTCCGGTCTGCCTGAAAATAGGGCCTTACCGGCTGGAAATTCTCGAGGCCGAAGACAATCGCGTCAAGCGCGTGGCTATGTGGCAGAACACCCTCGTTCGCACCTTCAAATAGATTTCTGCCTTCAAATAGATCCCGGCGATACCCTTGTCTCTCGACCCATTCGGGTTACTCTGCTCGACGCTTTACCCACAATCACAATAATGAATGCTAGCCGGAGCACGGTCCTTGCCGCCCGGCGAGTCGACAGCCAGGGAATCCGCATGACCAGCACCCCGCTCTCTCGCGAAAATAATACCGAGTCCGTAAATCCGGTGAATTCGGCAACCCGCGTCGCCACAGCCAGCTTCATCGGCACAGCTATCGAGTTCTACGACTTTCACGTTTACGCCACTGCCGCCGCGCTGGTGATAGGTCCGGTGTTTTTCCCGCAAACCTCAGGTACGGCACAGATGCTGTCGTCATTTCTGACCTTCGGTATCGCCTTTCTCGCACGCCCGCTCGGGTCGGCGCTGTTCGGTCATTTTGGCGACCGGATCGGGCGTAAATCGACCCTGGTGGCGTCTCTGCTGCTGATGGGTATCTGCACCACGCTGATCGGCGTATTGCCCGGTTACGCGACTATCGGCGCGTGGGCACCGATTCTGCTATGTGTACTGCGCTTCGGTCAGGGGCTTGGCCTGGGCGGGGAATGGGGTGGCGCTGCGCTTCTGGCGACCGAGAACGCCCCGAAAGGCAAACGCGCCTGGTTCGGCATGTTTCCACAGTTGGGACCTTCAATCGGTTTTCTGGCCGCCAATGGCCTGTTTCTGGCACTGGCCATGACCCTGAGCGACGAGCAGTTTCGCGCGTGGGGCTGGCGAATCCCGTTTCTGCTCAGCGCCGTGCTGGTCATGGTCGGGCTGTATGTGCGCCTGAAGCTGGAAGAAACTCCGATCTTCGCCAAGGCCATGGCCCATCACCAACGCGTCAGCCTGCCGATCGTGGAAACCTTCAGCCAGCACTGTAGGCCCATGCTGCTTGGTGCAGCGTCGATGGTCGTCTGTTATGCGCTGTTTTATATCTCGACGGTGTTTTCATTGAGTTACGGTGTGGCCACGCTGGGCTATACCCGTGAAACGTTTCTGGGGCTGCTGTGCTTTGCGGTGCTGTTCATGGCGGCTGCCACCCCATTGGCGGCACTGGCAAGCGACCGCTTCGGGCGCAAGCCGGTACTGATTATTGGCGGTGTGCTGGCGATTCTGTCAGGTTTCACCATGGAACCACTGTTAACCCACGGCAGCACCTGGGCTGTGGCGTTGTTTCTGTGCATCGAGCTGTTTCTGATGGGCATTACGTTTGCCCCCATGGGCGCACTGCTGCCAGAGCTGTTCCCGACACAGGTTCGCTACACAGGCGCATCGGCGGCGTACAACCTGGGCGGAATCGTCGGCGCGTCGGTTGCCCCCTTCTTCGCCCAGAAACTGGTGGCGATGGGCGGCTTGAGCTGGGTGGGCGGGTATGTATCTGCAGCTGCGCTGATCAGCGTGCTGGCGGTGTTGAGCCTGAAGGAAACTCGGGATAGGGATCTATAAGCCTCAAGCTGCAAGCAAGAGCACCACACTCCTGCTTGTAGCTTGCAGCTGCGCCCTTACAACTTTACGTCTACCGCTTGCGACGCTCGGGTCGCTTTGGCCCGCGCGGCTTCGATGGACTCGTCGCGAGCCAGGGCAACGCCCATGCGGCGTTGACCGTTGACTTCCGGTTTGCCGAACAGGCGCAACGCGGTGTCAGGCTCGGCCAGCGCCGCGCCGAGGTTAGCGAAAGCGGTCTGAGTGGACTGGCCTTCGACCAGAATCACTGCGGAAGCAGATGGCCCGAACTGGCGGATCAACGGGATCGGCAGGCCGAGAATCGCGCGAGCGTGCAGGGCAAACTGCGACAGGTCCTGAGAAATCAGGGTGACCAGACCGGTGTCGTGCGGGCGCGGCGAGACTTCGCTGAACCACACTTGATCGCCCTTGATGAACAGCTCGACGCCGAACATGCCACGGCCACCCAATGCCTCGGTCACCGCCCTTGCAACACGCTCGGACTCTGCCAACGCTACCGGGCTCATGGCCTGCGGCTGCCAGGATTCCTGATAGTCGCCCTTCTCCTGGCGATGGCCAACCGGCGCGCAGAACGTGGTGCCACCGATGTGACGCACGGTCAGCAGGGTGATTTCGTAATCGAAGTCGATGAAACCTTCGACAATGACGCGGCCCTTGCCAGCGCGACCGCCTTCCTGCGCGTAATCCCAGGCTTTCTGCACGTCATCAGCGCTCTTGAGCAGGCTCTGCCCTTTGCCCGACGAACTCATGACCGGCTTGACCACGCAAGGGAAACCGAGGTCTTCGACCGCCTTGCTGTATGCCTCGAAGGTGTCGGCAAAGTGATAAGGCGAGGTCGGCAGTTTCAGCTCTTCGGCCGCCAGACGACGAATGCCTTCGCGGTTCATGGTCAGTTGCGCGGCGCGCGCGGTCGGGATCACGGTGAAGCCTTCAGCCTCAAGCTCAACCAGAGTTGCAGTGGCGATGGCTTCGATTTCCGGAACGATGAAATCCGGCTTCTCGGCCTCGATGACTGCACGCAACGCGGCACCGTCGAGCATGTTGATCACATGGCTGCGATGAGCAACCTGCATCGCGGGCGCGTTCTCATAACGGTCAACAGCGATCACTTCAACGCCAAGGCGCTGCAGCTCGATCACGACTTCCTTGCCCAGTTCGCCGCTGCCGCAGAACAGTACGCGAGTCGCGGTGGGCGACAGTGGAGTTCCGATTTGAGTCATCTCAGGTCCTCGTGAAGCAGATATCGAGGGCTGCCTGCCTTATGCAAGCAACCGCTGTGGAGAAAGGCGCGCAATTTACCACGAAGCCCCGGTAAATGGGCGCTCAGCCCGGACAAGCATTGTTGCGCGCTCGCCAGGCCATGATCATCCAGACCAGGGTCACGCCGGCGAACTTCGATGCCAGCGCAGTGAGCACGACCGGTGCAGTCAGCGCGTCGATCATGCCGAAGAAGATAAAGGTATCCAGCGGGATGCTGAGTGCCGAGCTGATCCATAGCCGGTCACGCAACGGGCGTCTGGTGATGCTGAACACCAGCCAGTCAATGCACTCGGAGACCGCGAACGCAGTGGCGCTGGCCAGGGCAATGGTCGGGTCGCTGGTGACATACGAAAGCACCAGCGCCACCAGCATGGCGATGATTGCGCCATGACCAAAGCGAATTTGCACCATATCGCGCAACACAAACACCAGCCCGCCCCAGGCAGACCAGATGATGTCCAGATGCGGCGCACTGGAGAAGGCGAAGTTGATCAGCACGACACTGCCGATGTAAGCGATCAGGAAAAGCATGGAGGGTTTGGGCCTGTGCAAGCGAGCGGCAATGATAGCAAACGCGGGCAAGGACCGTGCCCAGGCGTAGGCGAAAGCGCTATTTCTGACGAAGATAATGCATCGACTGCACCGGCCTCTTCGCGAACAAGTTCGCTCCCACAACGCCCACGGATAACCTGTGGGAGCGAACTTGTTCGCGAAGGCTATATTCCAAACGCAGCAAATTCTTCTACTGCACCGGCCTCTTTAC
>NZ_LKBW01000061.1 GCF_002699855.1 Pseudomonas amygdali
GAGCGTGAGGAACGATAAGCGTCGTGGCTGGAAAGTGAGGAACGCCAAGCGTCCGCAAGAACACTATCGTGCCCATGCTCCGCGTGGGCATGCCGTCCTGGACGCTCTGCGTCCGATTTTCGCTGGGCGGCGCGGCGCAGATTTGTGACGCGGAGCGTCACCCACAGCATTCCCACGCTGGAGCGTGAGGAACGATAAGCGTCGTGGCTGGAAAGTGAGGAACGCCAAGCGTCCGCAAGAACACTATCGTGCCCATGCTCCGNCTTGCATCAGCCGAGCAATTCCCTCAATACCTGCGCGAACTCGCGGTTGCTTTGCTCTTCTGCGGCATGTCGGCCTTCGCGTATTACCCAGCGTCCATTCACGGCTACGTCGCGAATCTGTCGGTAGCTGCCGGCGAACAGCCAGCGGTTGAGAATGGCGTCGCCCAAAGCCGTGGCGATGTAAGGGTCGTTGCCATCCAGCACCAGCCAGTCGGCGCGTTGCCCCACTTGCAGCGTACCAACCTGCTGCCCCAGCGCTTGCGCGCCACCCGCGAGCGCGGCGTCGTACAAAGTGCGGCCAACCATCGGCTGATCACTGCGATACAGCCGGTTACGACGCTGATCGCGTAGACGCTGGCCGTACTCCAGCCAGCGCAACTCCTCGACCACGCTGAGCGAAACGTGACTGTCCGAGCCAATTCCCCATCGGCCACCCTGGGCAATGTAGTCCACCGCCGGAAAGATACCGTCGCCCAGATTGGCCTCGGTGGTCAGGCATAACCCGGCCACCGCGCCACTTTGCGCCATCAGTTGCACCTCATCTGCCTCGGCGTGGGTCGCATGCACCAAGCACCAGCGGTTATCCACAGGGGCATTTTCATACAGCCATTGCAGCGGACGCCGACCGCTCCAGTTCAGGCAGTCATCGACTTCCTTCTGCTGTTCCGCAATATGAATATGCACAGGGCACTGCTGGTCGCTGGCCGCCAGTACTTCACTGATCTGCTGTGGCGTCACCGCACGCAGCGAGTGGAAGCACAGACCCAACTGCTGCGTGGGCTGAGCCGCCAGAAGCGGGCGTAGACGAGCCTGCAAATCCAGATAGCTGTCAGTGCTGTGGATAAACCGCCGCTGCCCTTCGTTGGGTGCCTGCCCGCCAAACCCCGAGTGGCTGTAAAGCACCGGCAGCAGGGTCAGGCCGATGCCGACCGAACTTGCCGCCTGACTGATCTGCACGGCCAGTTCGGCAGGATCTGCATAGGGTTTGCCGTCCAGGTCCTGATGCACGTAATGAAATTCGGCAACCGAGGTGTAACCGCCCTTGAGCATTTCGATGTACAGCTGGCGAGCGATAACGCCCAGTTGCTGCGGACTGATGCGCCCCACCAGGCGATACATGAGGTCGCGCCAGGTCCAGAAACTGTCGTTGGGGTTGCCCGCCACTTCCGCCAGCCCGGCCATCGCCCGCTGAAACGCATGAGAGTGCAGGTTCGGCATGCCAGGCAGCAACGGGCCACTGACGATTTCGGCATCCTGCCGATCCGTATTGGCCTCGACGCGGGTCAAAACGCCTTCCTGGCTGACCTCCAGACGCACATTGTTGGCCCAGCCGTCGGGGAGTAACGCGCGCTCGGCAAAGAAGGCTGACATTGACTTCACACCTCATCACTGTAATTTGTATATACATATACAGACGTTTAAGCGACCGGTAAACCTTCGGCACGCTTGCCGAGCAGCAGGTTAATGGTTAGCGTGGCGCTCTCAGGCGTCTGAATCATCGTCAAAACGTCATTTTGAAAACAAGGACTCACACGTGTCGACTCCGCCCGCCTCTTCTTCCCTGGCAGCCCAGATGGGCGAAAGTCCCGCACCCTTGTACGCCCGCGTCAAACACATGATCGCCCTGCAGATCCAGAATGGCACCTGGCCGCCGCACCATCGCGTACCGTCGGAAAGCGAGCTGGTGACGCAACTGGGTTTTAGCCGCATGACCATCAACCGCGCCCTGCGTGAGCTGACCGTTGAAGGTTTGCTGGTGCGCATGCAGGGTGTTGGCACTTTTGTCGCCGAACCCAAAAGCCAGTCGGCGCTGTTCGAAGTGCATAACATTGCTGACGAGATCGCCGCGCGCGGCCATCGCCATACCTGCAAGGTCATGGTGCTAAAGGAAGAAGCCGCAGGCTCCGAGCGCGCTCTGGCGCTGGACATGCGCGAAGGCCAGCGGGTGTTCCATTCACTGATCGTGCACTACGAGAACGACATTCCGGTACAGATCGAAGACCGCTTCGTCAACGCCCAGGTCGCCCCGGACTACCTCAGGCAGGACTTCACCCTGCAGACACCTTACGCCTATCTGTCGCAGGTTGCGCCGCTCACCAAAGGCGAGCATGTGGTCGAGGCGATCCTCGCCGAAGCCGATGAATGCACGTTGTTGCAGATCGATGCCGGAGAGCCCTGCCTGCTGATTCGTCGCCGTACCTGGTCAGGCCGCCAGCCCGTCACCGCTGCGCGCCTGATCCACCCCGGCTCCCGCCATCGCCTGGAAGGACGCTTTACCAAATGAGCCAGACTCGCCTCCTGCGTGCCGTCGACTACCCGCGCATGCCGTGGAAAAACGGCGGTGGCAGCACTGAAGAAATCGCTCGCGATGCAGGCCAGGACCTCGACGGTTTCGGCTGGCGGCTGTCGATTGCCGACATTGAAACCTCGGGCGGCTTCTCGGTGTTCGCCGGTTATCAACGCATCATTACCGTTTTGCAGGGCGCGGGCATGACGCTGGACGTGGACGGTGTGTCCAGCCGCCCGTTGCTGCCATCGGACCCGTTTGCGTTCAGCGGCGACAGTGAAGTCAGTTGCACACTGCTGGACGGGCCGATTCGCGACTTCAATCTGATCTATGCTCCTCATCGTTACACGGCACGCCTGCACTGGATAGACGTGCGTCATCCGCAACGGCTGTTCAGTTCAGCCAGCACCTTCGTGCTGTTCAGCATGGCCGAAGAAGTAGCGATAAGCGTGAACGGCCAGCCGTGGGAAATTCTCGGTAAACTTGATTGCGCTCAAGTGGATAATTCTGGCGGTTTGCTGGAAATCGAACTGCAATCACCTCGCGCCAGTCGTTGCTGCCTGATCGAACTCACCGCCACGGGCCTGTAGACGCATTCCTGGCACCTCATAAAAAAATAGCCTTGCACTCAAGGATGACCATGACTCAAGTTTCCAACCGGGAAACGCCCAGAGGCGTTGCCGTCCTCACCCGTTTCCTCGCCTCCGAATCAGCAAGCGGCATCGTCCTGATGGCGGCGGCGCTGGCCGCCCTTATCGTCGCCAACTCTCCTCTCTCAGCGAGCTACTTCTCGATTCTGCACAGCGTCTGGCTGGGCCTGTCGGTGGAGCTGTGGATCAACGACGGGCTGATGGCCATCTTTTTTCTGATGGTCGGCCTGGAGATCAAACGCGAAGTGCTGGCCGGCGGCCTGGCAACCTGGGGACAACGCGCCCTGCCCGGCTTTGCAGCGGCGGGCGGCATGCTGGTGCCTGCGCTGATCTACATCGCGATTAACTGGGGCAACCCGCAAACCCTCAGCGGCTGGGCGATTCCAGCGGCCACCGACATCGCCTTCGCCCTCGGCGTGCTGTCGCTGCTGGGCAGTCGGGTGCCGACCTCGCTGAAGGTCTTTCTGGCCGCGCTGGCGATTCTCGATGACTTGGGTGCTGTAACCATCATCGCGTTTTTCTACAGCTCGGGGCTTAACCTGCCGATGCTGGCCGCCGCATTCGTGACCCTCGCCGTACTGATCGCGCTGAATCGCCTGAACGTCCGCCGTCTGCTGCCCTATTTGCTGCTCGGCGCACTGCTATGGTTCTTCGTCCTGCAATCGGGCGTACACGCCACGCTGGCCGGCGTGGCGCTGGCGCTGTGCATCCCGATGGGCAAGCCCGAGGAGGAAGCACGCTCGCCGCTGCTGTTTCTTGAAGAAAAAATGCATTACTGGGTGGCGTTCGCTGTGGTGCCGATCTTCGGCTTTGCCAATGCGGGTGTATCGCTTTCCGGCATCACCCTGGCAAACCTGATCGACCCGGTGCCGCTGGGTGTCGCGTTGGGCCTGTTCGTCGGCAAGCAGATCGGAGTGTTCCTTGCCGCAGTGCTGGCGATTCGTGCCGGGCTGGCGACATTGCCGGAAGGCAGCAATTGGGTGCAGTTGTACGGCGTCGCTATTCTGTGCGGCATCGGCTTTACCATGAGCCTATTCATCGGCAACCTGGCGTTTCCTGGTTCGCAGCACCTGATCGATGAAGTAAAAGTCGGTGTGCTGATCGGCTCGGGCCTCGCGGCAATTGCCGGTATTTTGCAGCTGCGCAGCCGTTTCAGCCGGCACTGAAAAAATATTTTCAAATCACTGCATCCGGATGGGTTTCTCGCGGGTAGTACATTCAGCAGCCACTTCGAGTTGCTGAGCGCGGTTAAACAATCTGGAGATTTCTGCATGAACGCAAAACGCTTGCTCTGCCTTGCTGGTAGCACCCTGGCTTTCACTTGCCTGTCATCCATTGCCATGGCTCAGACTGACCTGCCCGAAAGCGTCAGGGTACCGGCCGGCAACAAAGTCAGCATGACCACCACCGGGGTCGGCGAGATCACTTACGAGTGCCGCGCCAAGGCCAACATGCCCAACGAGATGGAGTGGGCATTCGTCGGTCCCAAGGCCGTGCTCAATGACAAGAGCGGCAAACAGGTCGGCACCTACTACGGCCCACCGGCCACCTGGGAAGCCAAAGACGGCTCGAAACTGACCGGTACTCAGGTTGCTGTGGCCCCGTCGAGCGCAGGCAACCTGCCGTACCAACTGGTCAAGGCCAACCCGGCTGAAGGCAAGGGCGCAATGACGGGCGTCACTTACATTCAGCGCGTGGCCTTGAAAGGCGGCGTAGCCCCGGCCAAAGCCTGTGCAGAGAGCAACAAGGGCGCGAAGGAAGTGGTCAAGTATCAGGCCGACTACCTGTTCTGGACCGCCAGCTGATCAATGCGCTTAATCAGGTGACCGTGCAACAGTAGGCTATGCTGCTGCACGGGAGCCTCGTGATGTCAGCGAGGCAGTAGTCTTCCTTCGATGGCGGATCATCTTGTCCTCGCACGAATCTCTCTTTGATTACGAAGCAACGTTGCAGGCCTGCGCTCGCGGTGACAAGCAGGCCTTGCAGCGTCTTTATCAACAGGAAAGCGCGCGGCTGCTCGGCGTCGCTCAGCGGCTGGTGCGTGACCGGGCGCTGGCTGAAGACATCGTGCATGACGCATTCCTGAAAATCTGGAGCCACGCGGCCAGCTTCGACGCGGCGCGCGGTTCGGCGCGTGGCTGGATATTCAGCGTGACCCGGCATCTTGCGCTGAACACGCTGCGCAACACGGCGCGCGAGGTACGTGTCGAGGATGACGGCAGCGACGATCATCACGAACAGGCAACCCTGGAAGGCTGGCAGGAAACCGGGGATGCTTTCGATTGGCGGGTCAATCCAGGACGGATGACTTCATGCATGGAGCAACTCGAGCCGGTACGCCGAAACTGTATCTTTCACGCTTACGTAGACGGCTATTCGCATCAGGAAATCGCGCAGAAGATCGGCGCGCCATTGGGTACGGTCAAAGCCTGGATCAAGCGCAGCCTGACGGCTTTGCGGGAGTGCATGGGATGAACCGGCCTTTAGACGACAACATTCATGACCTGGCGGGCGAGTATGTGCTCGGCACCCTGTCGGCACAGGAAAGGCTCGACGTAGAGCGTCGCCTGCCCCACGAGCCTGATCTGCAGGCGGCCATCGATGCCTGGGAACAGCGCCTGCTGCCCCTGACAGAGTTGGCCGAACCGGTTACGCCATCGCCCGGCCTGTGGGATCGCATCGAACGTAACTTGCTGGAGCTGGCAGCACCCGCCAAAGCGCTGCACAGACAGCGAGTGCGCTGGTGGGACAACCTGTCGGTCTGGCGGGGGCTGGCGGGTGCCGGATTAGCGGCGTCGCTGGTGCTGGGCATGACGTTGCTGACCCGCGCGCCGGCGCAACCGTCCTACCTCGTGGTATTGGTCGGGCCGCAGGACAAGGCTCCCGGCTGGGTTGTGCAAGCCAGCAACTCGCAGGAAATCCAGCTTATTCCGCTTGGCGTGTTCGAGGTTCCGAACGACAAGGCGCTGGAGTTCTGGACCAAGGGTGACGACTGGCAAGGCCCGGTCTCACTCGGGCTGGTCAAGCCGGGTCAGAGCCTGCATGTTCCGCTGGACAAACTGCCGCCACTGCAACCCAATCAGCTGTTCGAACTGACCCTGGAGAAATCCACCGGTTCGCCAATAGGCAAGCCTACCGGGCCGATCCAGTTCATCGGCCGGGCAGTGAAGGTGATCTGATAACGGAGCGATCTCACTTCTTGCTGCAATCATCCTGTTGCAGCAAATTGGCCTGGGTCAGGTTGCAGCCCGCCGGTACGCTGCGGGTCAGCCAGACATTGCCGCCGATGGTCGAGCCCTTACCGATGGTGATGCGCCCCAGAATGGTCGCACCCGCGTAGATCACCACGTCGTCTTCAACGATTGGATGCCGTGCATGGCCTTTCTGCAACTGGCCGTCCTCGTCCGACGGGAAGCGCTTGGCGCCCAGGGTCACGGCCTGATAGATCCGCACCCGCTCGCCGATGATCGCGGTTTCGCCAATTACCACGCCTGTTCCATGGTCGATAAAGAAGCTCGGGCCGATCTGCGCGCCCGGATGAATGTCGATACCGGTCGCCGAATGGGCAATCTCCGAGCTGATGCGCGCCAGCAATGGCAAACCGGCGCGATACAAATGGTGCGCCAGACGATGGTGGATCACCGCCAGAATGCCGGGGTAGCACAGCAGCACTTCATCAACGCTGCGTGCGGCCGGGTCGCCGTGGTAGGCGGCCAGCACGTCAGTGTCCAGTAACAGACGAATACCCGGCAGGGCCATGGCGAAACCCTGAATCAGCTCGAGCGCTCGCGCATCGATGCTCTTCAGGTCACCGCCCTGCTGATGGGCGACGTAGCGCAGCTCCAGGCGGGCCTGGGCCAGCAGCGCATTGAGTGCCACATCCAGCGTATGCCCCACGTAAAAATCTTCGCTTTCTTCACGCAGGTCCACCGGGCCAAGCCGCATCGGGAACAACGCCCCGCTCAGCGCTTCAAGAATTTCGCCCATGGCTGCACGCGAAGGCAGTTCGCGCCCGCCGTGCTCGCCGCTTACCCGACGGTTGCGCGCCCGCCAGTCTTCTCTCGCGCCGCGCAACTGGCTGACGATCCGCTGCAACTGCCAGTGGCTGGAACTGCCGTCGGCGGATGCTTCTGGAATATCGCTCACGCTTGACTCTCCTTGATGTGAAGGGTGGCGACCGACAGTGCTGGCCGCTGCTGTTGCCACTCTACGGCAAACATTCAGACGAAAAAAACAACAATTTCTGTAGGAATACGCCAACAGAGCAGTGAGCACAGATAAGTTGCCGTGCGGGAAACGTCTGCCTATAGTCCGGTGACTCTTTACACGGCTTACCGACCACCATGATCAAAAATCAGCTTGCCCGTTTCAATCGCCTGGACTTGATCAGCGCGCCGACGGCTCTGGAAAAGCTTGAGCGCCTGTCGATCTGGGCAGATCGCGATATCTACATCAAGCGTGATGACACCACTACCCTGGCGCTGGGCGGCAACAAGGTTCGCAAACTTGAATACCTCGCAGCAGACGCGCTGGCCCAGGGTGCCGACACGCTGATCACTGCGGGCGCTATCCAGTCCAACCATGTTCGCCAGACTGCTGCCCTGGCGGCGCGCCTGGGCCTTGGCTGCGTGGCGCTGCTGGAAAACCCCACCGGCACTGAAGACCCGAGTTACCTGAAAAACGGCAATCGCCTGCTGCTGGAGCTGTTCGATGCCAAGGTCGAGCGGGTTGAAAACCTCGACAACGCCGACGAACAACTGCACGCGCTGGCTGCGCGTCTGCGCTCAAGCGGCAAGAAGCCTTATCTGGTACCCATCGGTGGATCAAGCCCGGTCGGTGCGCTGGGTTATGTTCGCGCCGGGCTGGAACTGGCTGAGCAGATCAAGCAGACCGGCATCGACTTTGCGGCGGTTGTTCTGGCCTCCGGCAGCGCGGGCACCCACAGCGGCCTGGCGTTGGCACTGGCTCACGAGTTGCCGCAATTGCCGGTTATCGGCGTGACCGTTTCGCGCAGTGAAGAAGCACAACTGCCCAAAGTACAGGGCTTGGCCGAGCGTACGGCAGAATTACTGGATATCGCCCTGCCGGAGCACTTCAAGGTTGAACTGTGGGACGAATATTTCGCTCCGCGTTATGGAGAACCGAACGCCGGTACGCTGGCAGCGATCAAGCTGGTGGCCAGCCATGAAGGGCTGTTGCTGGACCCGGTTTATACCGGCAAGGCCATGTCCGGCTTGCTGGATGGCATTGGCCGTCAGCGCTTCAACGACGGCCCGCTGATCTTTCTGCACACTGGCGGTGCTCCGGCGCTGTTTGCCTACCCGGATGCGTTTGATCAGTAACTTTTCAGCCTGTGCAGCGTTTATGCCTTTTGGAAGGGAAAATAACTTTTTTTGTTATTTTTCCTCATAAGCAGATGGCTATATAGTCGCGCCTGGCAGACAACAACACTGACGGAACACCTGACGTAACTGCCTGAAAAAAGCTGAATAATCAGCACGAAGTTGCTTGAGTCGGGTCAGAAAAAGGCCAGACACTTCCATACCAACAAGGGGCTCGCATGAACATTTCCGCTATTCGTCGCACGTTTCTTTTCTCGGCACTGAGCTTGATGCTCGGTACCGGTATCGCCGGGCAAGCCATGGCTGGCGAGCAACTGCAGAAAATCAAGGATAGCGGCACGCTTAATGTGGGCCTTGAAGGCACTTACCCGCCGTTCAGCTTCGTCGATGAAAACGGCAAGCTCACCGGCTTCGAAGTCGAGTTTTCCGAAGCGCTGGCCAAGGAACTGGGCGTGAAAGCCAAGATCCAGCCATCGAAATGGGACGGCATTCTGGCCGCTCTGGATTCAAAGCGTCTGGATGTGGTGATCAATCAGGTGACCATCTCCGAGGAGCGCAAGAAGAAGTACGACTTCTCTGAGCCCTACACCGTGTCCGGCATTCAGGCGCTGGTTCTGAAGAAGAACGCAGACACCATCAAGACAGCCAAGGACCTGACCGGCAAGAAGGTTGGCGTGGGGCTGGGCACCAACTACGAACAATGGTTGAAGGAAAACGTCCCGGGCGCAATCGTCAAAACCTATGACGATGACCCGAGCAAAATCCAGGACCTGAGTGTAGGCCGTATCGACGCGATTCTCGTTGACCGTCTGGCAGCTCTGGAAATGGCTACCAAGACCAAAAACAAACTTGTACCCGCAGGTGACGCGTTTTCACGTCAGGAGTCCGGCATTGCCCTGCGCAAAGGCGAACCCGAGTTGCAGGCAGCTATCGACAAGGCGATCGACAAACTGCGCGCCGACGGCACCCTGGAAAAACTGTCGAAGAAATACTTCAACGCTGACGTCACCAAATGATCGAAGAGAGCCTTCAGCTCGCGCTGGACTCCGCGCCCTTTCTGCTCAAGGGCGCGTATTACACCGTCTTTCTCAGCCTGGGCGGGATGTTTTTCGGGTTGCTGCTGGGCTTCGGCCTGGCATTGATGCGCCTGTCGCGCCTCAAACTGGTGAACTGGATTGCACGCATCTACGTGTCGTTCTTTCGCGGTACGCCCTTGCTGGTTCAGCTGTTCGTGATTTATTACGGCCTGCCGGAACTGGGTATCCAGCTTGAACCCCTGAGCGCGGCACTGATCGGCTTTTCGTTGAACATGGCCGCTTATGCTTGTGAAATTCTGCGTGCGGCCATCAGCTCCGTGGAACGCGGTCAGTGGGAGGCTGCCGCAAGCATCGGCATGACCCGCTGGCAGACCATGCGCCGGGCCATACTGCCGCAAGCAGCACGCACGGCCTTGCCGCCGCTGGGCAACAGCTTCATTTCGCTGGTCAAGGACACCGCGCTGGCCGCCACCATTCAGGTGCCGGAGCTGTTCCGCCAGGCGCAGTTGATCACCGCACGCACCTTTGAAATTTTCACCATGTACCTGGCCGCCGCACTGATCTACTGGATCCTTGCCACGGCGCTCTCGCACCTGCAAAACAAGCTGGAAGCCAGGGTCAACCGGCATGATCTGGAGACCTGACGCATGATAGTCGTTGAAAAACTCACCAAGAAATTCAAGGGCAATCAGGTGCTCAAGGGCATCGATCTGCGTATAGAAGCCGGGGAAGTCGTCGCCATCATCGGTCCCAGTGGCTCGGGCAAGACCACCCTGCTGCGCTGCCTGAACCTGCTGGAGACACCAGATAGCGGCAGGATCAAGGTGGGCGACATCGAGATCGATGGAACACGTTCCATGAACCAGCAACAGGGGTTGGTTCGCCAGTTGCGCCAGCAGGTAGGGTTCGTGTTTCAGAACTTCAATCTGTTTCCGCATCGCACAGCGCTGGAAAACGTCATTGAAGGCCCGGTAGTGGTCAAGAAGGTCGCGCGGGAAGCCGCCGAGGCGCTGGGCAGGAAACTGCTCGCCAAGGTCGGTCTGACCGGCAAGGAAGACGCCTACCCGCGTCGTCTCTCGGGCGGGCAGCAGCAGCGCGTGGCGATTGCACGGGCGCTGGCGATGGAGCCGCAAGTGATTCTGTTCGACGAGCCAACCTCGGCACTGGACCCGGAACTGGTTGGCGAGGTGCTGACCACTATTCGCGCCCTGGCCGAAGAAAAGCGCACGATGGTGATCGTCACCCACGAGATGAGCTTTGCACGGGAGGTCGCCAACCGGGTGATCTTCATCGACAAGGGGGTGATCGTGGAGCAAGGCGAAGCCAAAGCACTGTTCGCCGACCCTAAGGAAGAGCGCACACGGCAGTTTCTTGAGCGCACTCGTCACTGATCATGCCTGTAGGTCCCCAAAAAAGCAGCGTCCATCAACGGCGCTGCTTTTTTCTTACATTTCAGAAGGCGTTAATCGTTCAAGATCCTTGCTCAATTCCCGCGTAATTTTCCGAAAAATCATCGAAATAATAAAATCGGCCTACGTCAGCTCTCATACCTGATTCGTAGTCGGCTGGCCTGAGACACACGCCCCTTGCCGAACACCCTCTTCTGAGCCCTCCTCCGTCGGTTACTGCCTGTTGCTATTGGTACTTTGTGGTAGGACGGTTGTTTATCGCGAAGTAAACAGTTCCAAATAAACCGTGTAGGAAGTCTCCGGTTTTCAAGTAAAACACTAGCAAACGCCACCCACATATTGACAAGTGCCTGCAAAGCCCATTAGCTCATACACATCACTCAGTTAGTGAGACACTAAAGTTTCAAGCCCTCTTTTCATACCATTTGTAATGCTTGCCATAAGTTGGATATTTAAGGTACTTATCCCACCGCCTCAAGCGCACCTCTTACTACTTCAACATGACAATTTATGACGAATCGTTACTTGAACTATTGATTATCAGGAGCACCTGTACATGAGCCAAATCATTTGCAAACCGACCCCTCTGGACCTGTCCGCCCCGTCCATACCGCTGGCCAGCCGACATGGCATAGGCGTGAGAGGTGCCTCTCAACTGCTTGTGGTATGCCCCCCGAAGGTTGGACAATTATCCACTTACGCTGCCTTGGCGGCCTGCATCCTG
>NZ_LKBW01000062.1 GCF_002699855.1 Pseudomonas amygdali
TCGGCGAAGGTCATTTGATTCATCATCGAAAAGCTCGGCGATTGGTGCCCGGAGATTTTGCCAAATCAGGAAGTCTTTTTCAGGATTTCCTTAAGATAATTGCATCTGAAGGGGTGTCTCGTATAAATAAGATGGTGTAAACAAAATAAATTAAGCTTTCACTCCCTTGTCTGAATAGCCTTCAAGCCATACCTAAAGGCCATCACTGCGGGCACTGCTTGCCTAACACTGTCCATAGTGGTGATGACCACGCTGGTGTGTTCGCACAGCTTGGACAGCAGGTGAAATAGCAGTGCGCCACCGCTTTGGCATAAAGGCAAATACCCCAGTTCATCAAGTATCACCAGATATGTGCGAAGCAGTCCTTGGGCGATTCGCCCTGCCTTGCCAAAGAGAACACTCCGGAGTGGTGGTCAGGCCAGACTCGTTGTGACATTTTGATGACGGTCGTGGGAACCGATCTGGCTGCACAGCCACTCAGTTACTGTTGTTTATTACCGCAACGAAGAAGGCTCTAATCGGTAGACCCCATAGTATTCCAGTCACAAGCTTGTAATGGAGATGTAGACCACGTCCTATTCGGCATGATGCCGTTGGTTCTTCGTGGGTAATAAACAGGACATATTTTTTATATACAGGAGTTTAATAATAACGATGGTAAAGGTTACCTCTTCCGGATTTACTGCCAACCCTCTCCCTCATCCTGCAGACAGTGTCTCGCCTGCTAACAGCCCGCCTCAGCTACCTGAACCATTGCCTTTGGTTGATGAAAGCCCGTCGTCTCACAAGGGCGGCATGCGAAATCGGGCTCATGCAAGTTTGAATAGTCAGGTGCTCGGACTGCAAGCGGTGCCGTCGCAACGCGGAAGGCATGTTCGTATCAGAAGTCATACAGATGGGGTGAGCGTCATTAATGACTGGCTGGCAAAGCGACCGTCGGTTCAAAGCGAAACCAGCCTTGATAACAATGGCAAGCTAGTGCGCTATACCGCCATGCATCACGAGCCGCTAGCGCCGCGTAATGAGGCGTTTTTCACCTCCGTACCAGGCATGTTGATGGCCGTTTTGACGGTCCACCCTGACATTGAATACGGCATCAGCGGAGAAATAACTGCCGATGCTGTGGCTGCCCGGCTTGCCGAACCGCCGATAGGATTATTAACAGGACTCTGGCAGTCCTCCCATGATCGAGCATACATAGAGCGCGGCGGTGTGGTTCATACCGCAAATATGGAAGAGCGCTGGACGTCATTGACGCTGCCTGGCGCGGATCCCCGAGAGCCCCTGCGGATGATTGGTTTGCAGGCCGATGGCGATGTCTATCTACACAACGGCAGGCAACTCTGGCGCGCAACCGACACGTCTGCCGAGTCCGTGCCGACCGAACGGCTTCCCGAAGGCGCGGCGGTGCGCATTGGCGCCGGTCGCGAGGTGCAATGGCTGCATGAGGGCGCGGTTCATTCAAATGGCATTTCCCGTCCTGTCGAGCTTTTGCGGCCAGAAGCCAGCGGCCTGGGGGTCGAGCAGAGTCCGGCCCGCCCCGTTGATTTACTGCCATTGCCGCGCGGCAACGCTGCGCTGATCCTCGATGATAAAGGACGTATTTATCAGGCCGATCTGAAAGGCATCGGGCCTGTTGAAGCCCCACCGGCTGAAATTACCTGGCGATTTTGCGCAGGGCAAAGGTTGGGCCGTGACCACCATGGGGTTGTCCAGGGACAACACTGTTCATCTCATGTTGCAGGATCAAAACGGGCGGCGCATGAGCTTGCAGCGAGCGCAGAACGAGGTGCTGTTTTGGCCGGCGTATCTGCTGGATCGCCCGTTGCTGCTGCTCTACACCGAGGGGCTGCATGTTCCGTCGGAGACGGCTGTGCAGTCGCACGTTCAGCTTGATGGTCATGCTCAGGTGGGGCATATCGACGGCGTGCTGCATTATCAACCGGCTCCTGACCAGCCATGGGAGCGGTTAAGACAGCCGGGCGGCGAACCGCTGACGGGTGTGACCGCTCTCTATTCCTCTGCGTTGGGATTTATCGACAGGAAACCGGTTTTTGCTTTATTGGGGGATGCACGGCAGGTCGTCGAACTGAAACTGGAGGGCCGTACCTCTTGGTTGCCGACTGATGCCGAACTGCCGCGTCATCCTGCGGGGGGACCTTTGGCGGTTATCCCGGATACAGTGGAGTTACGCGCCAGGCTTATCGCGCAGTTTGACGAGCCAGTGCAGGCGCTGGCGGTTCACAACAATCGCCAGAGCGTCGCGCTGATGGAATCAGGTCTGCTGATCGCCGCCGACGCGGATGGCAAAGCCCGCCGACTTCCCCTGTTGCAGCGCCCCATCGCCCTCGCCATAGGGCTCAACGATCAGTTGCTCGTGTTGCATCATCCTCGTAACCAGCGACCTCAGTTGAAACGTTTGAGCGCGAAAGATGACTGGGAGCCGGTGCCGATAATTCTGCCGGGGATTGATCACCCTTCGAATCTTCGCGCCACTCGAACTGGGCAAATACAATTGCAGCTGGGTGATAACTGGCACACGTTGCTGCCTGCAATGACGTCGCACGACAATCGTCCCTTGCCAGCACGCGTAAAGCCCGAACCGGAGGCAGACGAACTGCCGCCGGAGAACTTCCTTGCAGGCACCAACGCCCGCGTCAACCAGCAGCAAGCCAGTCGTATCAGCACACCGCATCATGATGCATCTGCGGTTACGACGCTGATGGGGACAGCAGCGAACAACCCGTTGACGATGACGTCGAGCGTACAGGCAGCGGTTGATACGACGCGCGCTCAGGTTGGCGCATTGGCGAGAGATGTGTTGGGCGGAGTGACGAAAAACACGATGCGGGCAATGGCGCACAAGCTTGGCGTCGTACTGCCGCCGACAACCCAGGAGAGGCGTCTGGCCAGTTTCCATTATGAGGCGAAGCAGGCGTATACGTCAGGTAAAACGCTGTTCGAACAGTTGCCGACGCTCGCGCAAGTACGCGTCGCTTCAGCCGTAGGACCGTCCGACGGAGAAAAGTTCGGGCTGTCACATCAGCAAACGCAACGCTTGTTGAACCTGCGGGAAGAGAAGCTGGAAGCGCTGTTACGCGACTTGCGCAAGATAGGCTTCCATGAAGGCGTGATCATGGGCGATATGGGGGACGGCGAGAGTGCTGGCGATCTGACGTCTACCACCTCTACGCCAACGTTCCGGCTGGCCGAGCTATGGCGGCGGCAGCATTCGCAAGTGAATAAAGCGCTGTCTTCGGTCGGCTTGTCCAGATCAGAAGATATTTTGCCGAACCTGAACCAGAGTATTAAAGCCTTGGCGGGTGGCGCGGCGCTGCACGCTGATCGTATGGGCGAACGTGAGGCTGAGCTGTTGAGCGTCTTGTGCGAGGTCAGCGAAAAAATGATGCGTGCTGGCGTACGCTTGCCGGCGGATGATGGAAGCGCTGACAGTGCCAGCAGCCATGCGCCACACGGCTTGCGAACATCAGGGTTGATGGCGGGTTTGGTGGACTATGATGCGCTGTTGACCAGCACCGATACGCAGGCGCTGGAAATGGCGGAGAGGCTTCAGCAAGATGCCAAGCTTCCGGGGTTGTGCAAACTCGGCCTGTCTTCTTGGGTTCAATTAGCGGCCTTCGATGATGTGGTGACGACGTTTCGCGAACAGATATCGTTGCCGGGCTCGGCACGCCGCACCCAGTTGCTCAAAAATCTTGGCTTGCCGCCCGATGCCGCGCCGGACGAAATGGCCGCGCGTATGTCCGATTTACTCCTGGATCTGTTCAACAGGAGTACCTTTTTCTCGACGCAGTCGCGCGGTCTGGAAATTCGCGGGTCGTTGGGGGGCGCCGACTGGAAACATCTTAATGCGTTTAGCGTCGGCATAACTGGCGAGGCGCTTCAGGTACTCGGCGTGGAGCGCATCGGTGACGGCAAGGACGACGATGCCGGGTTGTTCGCGTTTTTTGTGCGCCACGCCAAGGCCTCCGTATCAGCGACGTCAGGGGTCGGAATCGACTTCAAGCCAGGCCTTGGCACTGGTGGCCGTGTTCTTGATTCGCGGCCGGGTCGCTCGATGAACTCAACGTGGGGAGGCTCCGCTAACCTGGGTATTTCCGGGGCATACCAGCATGGTCAAGGCGCCGCCGTGATTATCGCGCCTTCGACGATCTCTGATTTCGTGCGGCTGTTATTCGACGTCAATCACCCCGATAGCACTCAGATCCTGCGCACTGGCGTGAACGGTGGTTCGATTGGTCTGGATCTGTTCGAAACCAATTTGAATGGCTCGGTGGGGGCAAACGTCAGCGTATCGCCGTTTAGCCTGAGCCAGAAATATGGACCACAGAAACCGTCGGCAGATGCTGCTGCATCCGGCGCCGACAACCGACGCAGTACCGCGTCGGGGGCGCTGTCGGTAGGCGCGACGGCGCAGGCTGGCGCGCACTGGGGACAAATGGAGTTGCACCTGGATCACGCCTGGGCAGAGATTATCGGCCTGGAATTTCAGGGGCGCACGGATTTCAATCTGGAATTCAACAGCAACTTGAATCTGGGAGGCGCGCTCTCTTCAGCGCTCGGCGATCGCCCTCAAAAGTTGATAAATGCGTCTACTGGAAACGGTAACCTGCAGCTCGCCGGCATCCGCGTTGCGTCAAGCGATGTGCAACTGCCGACCGATAGCGTGGTGGACGATAAGCGCCGCGGCCCCTTCCTGTCGACGGCCAGCTATAAACGCACCTTCGATACGCAAGTCGCCAAGCCCATTACGGCCGACGAGTGGAGCCAGATGCGTCAGCGCCTGGCCAGCGCCTTTCCTGACAATATCGGGGAGTTGGGTGCGCTCGCTTATTCGACCAGCCCCAGCGAGCGTATCGCGACAATCAATCAGGTGATTGACCGTATACAAGGTTCGAAGGCGCGTAACGTGGAAGCCGGTGGCGCCCTGGATGGAAATGCATTGCGCCGTCAGCGCCTTGATGCGGCCCGAGAGATGTCGAACGCAGGCAACAGTGTGTGGCAGGCGAGCTCCGAAATTGATCGCGCCTCGGTAGNGCATCATGCCCGCGCAATTCCCGGAGCGCGGGTGGAGTTCAACCTGTTCGGGCGTGAATCGCTGGAAACCGTAGTCTTTCACGCCATCGGCCATATAGGGCTTGGCAGCAAACTGAACGACATGGCGGAACTGCGTCGCAAAACACCTGGCCTCGATCAGGTCATGCGCTGTTTCCAGTCGTTGCCCAACATCAATCAGGTGCGATACGTGTTCGAGATGCGTCCGCAGGCGAGGTTCGCCATCAATGACGCGCTACTGGCGCGCGAGCAGCAGGCGTCGGCACGTACGCTGGGTTTGCCGGGCTCCTCAGCAAGCGAACTGAATTGGCGCGGCGTTCTGGACAAGATCAAAAACACACCTGACCTGTACCGGCTGGCGGCGATCGCCGTACATAACACCGATGAAAACCCCGTGACTTCAAGAATAGGGCTGCCGCTGCTGAACGTTTCGGCCACTGGCGCGACATCGCATCAGTTGTTCGAAGCGGAAATCCAGTTCCAATACGGTCTTTATGACGGTTTGCAAGGTATTGAGGTGCTGGAAGCCGGAAGCAGAGCGCTGCAGTCGCCGTTACGGGTATTACAGCAATCCGGTATTCAGGCTCTGGGGCAGAGAACCCAGGCCGGGGATGTTCCGTATGGCCCTCCGTCGCCGCGTAAAGAGGCGACGATGCGCACCGCAGGGGAGGCTGCTGCCCTGACAACGAATGACGTATGGCGACAACTTGACGGCAAAATTCAGCGTATGAATTCGGCGCATGAACGTGAGGCGAATGCTATCGGTTCGTTCCAGCATGCTTATGGGACGGCGTCCGCGCATGTAGACAGACTGCTTTTGCGCATTCCTGAATTGCCAGCGCCTGAAATTGATGACCGCAACGCCGATGGAGAAAGTGTGCGGGGTGCATTTGCGTCGCTCAAACGAAATCATCAGGCACTGGATGAAGATGTAAAGGCCATGCGCCAGGCTAGTGAAATGGTGTACTCGATACCCGGCGAGCGGACCAGGCAGACGGAAACTTCGGCTTTGGCCCATGTGCTCAGTGTTGAAAAAAGTCGGCGTTCGCTCGGACATGCCATGGAAATATTGGCTCGCAAAGGGGTGGAAGCTGGCACGGCAACAGGACTTGAACTTAACAGGGTCTCATCGCAAGTGAACGCTCTGGTCGTTCGCCGCGACGAGTTGCTGACGCAACTTGAACGAGGTGCTCAGGAGGGCGATTCGAACAGCGAAGAGATGGCGATGGAGCTTCAACATACAACATCATTGCTGCAGCGGCTGCGCGCCGACTTGCTCGGCGAGCGGCAAGCGATGGACGCTACTGCCAAGCGCCTGGATCAGGCAATCCGTGTTGCCCTCGAAGGTGAGCGCAGCTTCAGCGATGCCGTTCGTGATATGACTTGGGGTGAACTCGATAAGATCCGTTACTCACTGAAACAACAAAGGAAGCGACCTGAGGGGCGCTTTTTTTGTTGTGGTTCGTCGTTCGTCTGGTTGAATCTCAACGACCGCTATACAAGCAGTAAGTGCTCAGCGTTGATGCGTGATCCCTTGCAAGTCGCTCATAACGATTCCCTGACCACCAGCGGACAATCCACTAGCTGGACTCGGCTGGGCTCCCGAGACTTCGAGGCTTTCTATCAAGTGCCGGGCAGCATTACGACCGATCTCGTAGTACGGCAACTGCACCGTGGTCAGCGCAGGAATGAACAGTTCGGAGATGCCGATCATGTTGTCGTAACCGAGCACGGCGACATCGCCGGGGATTTTCAGGCCTCGGCCCAGCAGCAACTGGTAGGCACAGAAGGCAATCCGGTCATTGCCGCAGATCAGAATGTCGAACTGCGGACGGCCATCAATCATGGGCCGTTCGAGAATGGCGGCGGATTCCCAATGATTGATAAACAACGGGCGTCGATAGCCCTGGCTGAACGCGTAGTGCAAGGCGCGGTACTGCCCTGTTTCGTCGTCTGGCACATAACTGACGAGGCTACTGTCATCGGCTATGCAATTGGCGAGCACCAGCGGTTTACTCTTCAAACGCTGGGGAATACTCACGTTGCGCAACCCCATGGCGCTGAAGATCTACCCGTCGGGTCGATGCGACAGCATCAGGTCAACATTCTGTGTCGGTGGGCGGGTTGCTTAGCAGGTTGAGGATAAATACGTTCCAGCCTGCTTGCTGTGCGGTCTGTTCGATGGACAGTAGCAGCTCGACCGCGAACGGTGTCGTGGCGGTGTCCAGGGCGGACACTCCGATGGTTCGTGTCTGCAAGTTGTTGCCCCGAATCCTGCGCGCCGACAGGCTGGGTACGAATTGAAGCTCGTCAATTGCGCTATGGACTCGCTGATAAGTCTCGGGGCCGGATTATTGAGTGCCCGAGACACCGTCATCAGGGACACACGGGCCAATCGTGCAACGTCTTTAACTGAGGTCATGCGAGGCGGGGCCTGTCAGGTTGACGGATAATCATGCTACAGAGGCCTGTAAATATTAGTCTGTTCGTTTCAGTTTCGTGGACTCTGACCTCTGACGCTTCCGAATCCTCCAAAAAACTGCACCGACACAGCAAAAGGCCCCGTCGGTGCAGTTGCTCACTCGTTCACATCAACCATTCAGTTTCGGCGGTCGATGATGTAGAGCATTTTGCCTCGCTCCGAGACGGCATAGTCTCTGGCATCCTTGCGCAAGACCGACACGCTGCCTTGGTCTTTCTGATACGCCTCGTTGATGTCGGGGATATCGGCGATGGCTGTTTCGATTCTGGCGCGTTCGTCTTCGTCGACTTCGGAGGCTTGAACGAAAACGGTCACCAGTTCCTTGCGTGCTTCGGTCACTGACAGGTGGACCTGAATTTCCAGGGGGCGGCCCAGTGTCTGTTTGATCGCCTGCTGGATGATGCCCAGACCGATAAGGTTGCCCATGAAGTTAAAGCTCATGTCCTCCCGCTGGATGTCAGTCAGGTAGAGCTTGTCGCCTTTCATCGAAAGGGTTGCGGTGTCTCCCAGGCGGTACCTGAGCAGCGGCGTGAAGTTCTCTCGGGTCAGCGAGGTGATTAGGATGCTGTCGCCTTCTTTTTCGATGAAGTACTTGTCGGACAGAAACTCGTATTCGGTGTGGCAAGGGCTGTTGGTGAAACCCAGAATGCCGCCCTCGGAACTGCCATACACACCGACAATGGAAACCTGTTGGCCAAAGGCTTCCCTGATGATTTTCTTCTGGAAGGTTTTCAGGCCCGAAAAAATGCGGCCATGGGTTGTACATGTATCACCAAATCGAGCGTCAGGTCGACGAGGTCAGGCTATACGACGACACCGAGCTGGTCTTTGGCGAAATGTAGGCGCGCATCACCTCATATGGCGTCGACAAGTCGATTCACAACCGAAACCTCAGCGTCTGGCTGAACACAAGCGGTCACTGGCAGTTGTTTGCCTACCAACCCACCCCTGCCACAAGAGATCAACCACATGCCCACCTCTGACTTTGTCTATAACGGCCAACCTTCGCGCGTCATTTTTGGCAAAGGCTCACTGAAGCAACTGGAAGCGGAAATCGATCGTCTCGGCGCTCGGCGTGCTCTTATCCTCTGCACCCTGGAACAGCGTGCCCAAGCCGAGCACGTGGCCACTTTGCTGGGTGAACGCGCCGCTGACATCTTCGATAAGGCCGTGATGCACGTGCCCATCGAAACCGCCCGCCAAGCTCGGGAAGTTGCGCGGCAACTGGACGCCGATTGCGCCGTGGCCATTGGCGGCGGCTCGACCACAGGCCTTGGCAAGGCGATTGCCATGGACTCCGGCCTACCGATTCTGGCAATCCCGACCACCTATGCGGGCTCGGAAATGACCTCGGTCTACGGACTGACAGAAAACGGCATAAAACGCACCGGCAAGGATCCACGTGTGCTGCCCAAAACGGTGATCTACGATCCCGAACTGACCACCAGCCTGCCTTTGGAAATATCTATCACCAGCGGCATGAACGCCATTGCCCACGCCGCCGAAGGGCTCTACGCGCAAGACGGCAACCCGGTTATGTCGCTGATGGCCGAGGAAGGGATTCGAGCACTGGTCGAAGGCATGAAAAGTATCCATCGCAATCCCAACGACCTCGACGCCCGTGGTGACTGCCTGTATGGCGCCTGGCTGTGTGGCACCGTATTGGGCAATGTCGGCATGGCCCTGCACCACAAGCTGTGCCACACCTTGGGTGGCAGCTTCAACTTGCCCCATGCGCAGACCCACACCATCGTGCTGCCTCATGCCATTGCCTATAACCAGTCGGCCGCCCCGGCGCTGTCGCGCATAAATCGCGCACTAGGCGTGGACCATATCAGCCCGGCGGCGGCTCTGTTCGACCTGTCCAGCTCACTCGGTGCACCGACGCGTCTCAAGGACCTGGGCATGACCGAAGTAGACTTGGACCGCGCCACGGACATTGCGCTCTCCAACCCCTACTTGAACCCTCGGCCAATCGAAGCCAAGGCGATTCGCCAATTGCTTCAAGACGCATACGAAGGAGTTCGTCCGCAGTAATCGGACCGCTGTAGTGGTCAACTTTTTCCGGAAACTTCAATCGGTGGTCGTCAGGCCGCTTGCCGCTCATATTGATTGGGCGGCACGTAGCACATTGTCGAGTGCAATCGCCCCTCGTTGTAGAACAGCACACTGTAATCCGTGATGTTCTTTATTGCTTCGCCGTCGTTGGCGTAATCCTTTCTCCAAGTGAGCCCCATTTTCAAATTAAAGAAGAAGCGCTCCATTACTGCAATGTCCCAACAGTTACCTTCGGCTTATGCTGCAACGCATCCCTTTGCGAGTCAGCAAGGTCTGATAAGCCGCTCCCGCCTACTGACGCCCTTTATCCAAGTTGGCCGGCTCAGGCCGCCTTTGAGCGATGGCTAACTGCATCGCGCTAGTCACCAACTCGGCCCGCATATAGGGTGCCATGACCCAGTCCACGATCTTGCGCGAGAACAAGTCCATCACCGCGACCAGATACACCCAGCCGCTTGGGGTGTGGATATACGTGATATACGCAACCCATGACTGATTGATGGCCTCAGGGTTGAACAGGCAGTTGAGAAGGTTTTCAGGCACCGACAAGTAGTGACTACTGTTGGTCGTATCAAAGATGAGCTTGCAGAGATGAAACTTTAAGGCATCAAATTTTCCGTATTTTTTAGTCATGGTGATTCTCATGAATGTAATTTCACCCATAGAGGTGTCCGGGGTCATTAGACCAGCTCACCTTGGTTCATGCTGATAGATTTGAAGTGCTTCGCCGAGTCGCCCACGTTGCATGGAACCAAATCCGCCTCAAAGTCCACCCACGCATTCGTAATAGACAGATACCGTAGTAGTGCAGTCAGCATGAATAGAGTTTCCGGTAACTCGTCAGCGACCTGGCAGGAAATCAATTAATTAGTGGAGAAAGTAAGCGATAGAACAACGTTGTCCACGACAGGTTATCAAATGACGATGGACCGCCTGAACAATCCGGAAAAATCGGATGCGGATGCGCTCATGACAATCAGGAGGGCGTAGCAGTACACTGATAGCGCAAAGCGAACTTATCTTTCTAAAACCCTGATGAATCTAACAGATTTGCAGTAAGGGAAGGACTCACCACTTGTAGCAACCACAAATTAAGCCAAAAGTATGTAGTAATTAACCCGAGTGATGAACTTCCGAAAGTGGACGATTGTGGACTCTTGGAAGGAACAGATTGAATTGGGGCACCCAAGGGCTGGGAGCACGTCAACCTGGCCGGCGATTACATCTGGCTGCAAAGCCGCAAACTGGAAAACGGGAAATTCATGCCGCTACGACAGGTCTGAAAACCTTAGCGTACGATTTTTTCCGAATTCCTTCATAAGCAATACACTACTATAATTATGGTGTAATCTTCCGTCCACTCATGTGTTTGAGGTAGGCTGTCAGCATATCCAGTTCTTTATCACTAATTACGGAAACCGAAAATTCTGGCATCTTGGCCTGGGGCCACTTACGCAAACTTTGTGGGTCACGGATGTAGCGCTTTAGGAATTTTTCCTGAAAATACTCGGTCGGGTTGTACGGAATGTTCAAGTCGGGCCCAAACCGGGCATCCCCCGCGCCATTCATTGTATGGCATGCCATACAGTGTTTTTGAAAAAGCTCAAATCCTTGTTTAACTGGATCGTCTGCTGTTAGCTCCGGAGCAGGTAATAATGCAGGAAACCGTTCAGAAACGTGCGGCATTAGTTTGATACTGGCAATTTGAAATGGCCATTGTTCAGGGCTAATATTGTTAGCTTGTGGGTCCGTCCATACCATATAAAACGGTCCAGCGCTATGATCTCTGATCGGTAACAGTGGCCACGGTTCGGCTTGATTCTCAATAGCCAGCCAGGCACGAGAGCCTTGAGTATTGAGCAGCAGTGCTGCCGATAATTCAGCTACAAAACCATCAGTGGCTATGACTTGTATATGATCTCCAGCCGCAACGCCTGTTAGGTTTTGTACGAAAAGTCGGCTGGGG
>NZ_LKBW01000063.1 GCF_002699855.1 Pseudomonas amygdali
CAACGTTAGTCGGTTAAGGCCAATAGGCACTGACCTACTCATCGTCACGAAGCACCCAGCCCGCTTTTGAAAAAGCCCACCGGTTCAGGACGAGGCTATCAAGGGGGTCATACGGGCGGTTGTCCCATTCGTTGCTTGAGATGTTCACCCTTCTAGCATTTGTGATCAGTGTTCCCGTGTGCCCTCCTCGGGAAACCAATTGGACTGAATCATCTGGCTGTCGCTCGAATTCGATCCGAACCAGAATGGGATAGCCATACCCATTGCCTTTGGCTTGAAGCGGCTCAGTACACATTATGAACCCCATGGCAGGGGTAGGAGTTGCATTCACAGATGTTCCTTAGCCCTTTGGCTGTGCAGCGGCCCATTGGATATAAGCGCTTTCGATCAACCACGTAGCATCAGCGGCTGTGGGTACAGGATTGAGCGCTATGTGAGCCAGCTTTTTTTNCGCCCTGCTGGACAAGGCATTAGATCACGCTCCAAATGGTTGGCAAGCTCTGAGATAGCCACATCGCGCTCGGCACTTTTTGCAGTCATCGCAATTCTCCTGGATCACTTCGCTGCGGCGACTTTACTAGGCCACTTGGCGTTGGTGCATCCCCTTGGCCTCCAGCACCCGCATCGATTCGACCGAGTACAACGACTCGGGGACCAGTAGCAGGCGTTTTAAGGCGTTGGTGCATCCCCTTGGCCTCCAGCACCCGCATCGATTCGACCGAGTACAACGACTCGGGGACCAGTAGCAGGCGTTTTAGGCCTATGGCCTCGTCAGTCTCCTGACAAAAACCGTAGTCGCCTAGAGCGAGAATTTCCAGGGCCTTAAGCACATGCCTCAACGTCTGTCTGTCCCTGTCTATCATGCTCGCTGCCACCGCTCTGTTTTCCTCATCGGATGCGAAGTCTGCTTCGTCCGGGTGACGCTCGATCTCGCAACTGGCATGACAGCTGAGCAAGCGATCACGAAGCTCTACGGCTTTAACCTCCAACCGATCTTTGAAAAAGGCCAGCTGGTCTACGCTCATGTACTCGTCCTCAGCTTGATCCAGCAGTTGCTCAACGCTCATCAATGCCATCTTGTGCTCCTGATATGGTTGGTCATTCAAACTTCCTACCGAGTGACCAACGAGCGCCACCGGCGCTTATGAGTAATAACAGGACCAGGCTTGCCATCGGTCATTTCGTTATCAACGTTTCTGCTCTGGGCCTCGACGGCATCTGGAGCTTCAATCTGGATACGTACATCCCCAGTATCCTCTGAAACGCTTAGGACTTGGATCTGAATTCCTTCGCCAATCATAATATTTTCACCTTCGCGGCGAGTCAGAAGGAGCATACGAATTTCCTTTAATAGCAGCCACCAAGCGCTCTAGGCGCGGTAGCCGATTTTCCTAGCGGCAGTTGGTGGTGGTCGTTTCGCCATAGGTCGTGGACGTACAGTTCGTCTGTCCAGGCATCTGATAGACCCTCTGAGGCTGCTGACCATTTATCAGCAGCTGCAACGCACGCTGACGCCTAATCTTACCCGACTGAGCGCGCTGGGCATCCAGTTGCATCCGGCAACCTACGTAGGCATCGCTACCAGGCTTCGCGCCATATGACTGGCACTGCGCATCATCAGCCACAGCCTGTTGAGCCTTCGCGGCCTCGATCTCCTGCTGCTCCTGCTGCTCCTGCTGCTTATTTACACATCCCATAAGCATTGCCATCGCTGCAGCAACTATCAAAACCTTCATAACTTTTTCCGTTGTTCGTCGAGCTGGTGGTGGACAGGGTGACTTGTCGTCCTGGTTAGCAGCAGCCACCAAGCCCCTGGGCGCGGTAGCCGATTTTCCCTCAACTTTGCGCGATAGCCGCGAGGCTTGGAAATTCAGCAGCCAGCTCGGGGTGACGCTCTAGAGCCTGGCTTATTGTGAACGGGGTCCTAGCTCGGCCTTCGGCGATCAGCTCGCCCAGCGGTCGGCCCAACAATCGTTCAACCGTTTCAGCAGCGACGCGCTTATCGATAATCAGGTCGCCGGCCTGATCAAGCTTGTCCGCTATCAGGTTGGCCGGATCGTCATTACCGAGCGGAGCAACTGGCAGCGCAGCCCACTGTGCTTCCCACTCGGCCTGCGATTCCCAGCCGGCGCCGCCGAGGGTGACGAAACCGTTATTCTCTTCATCTGCGAAGGTGAACGCTATGCACCAGACCGGGGTTTTCTCTATCGACTTCATTGTCTCAGCCCTTTTTTCGCGGACGCGAAAACCGCGCCCTGGTACTGCCAAAGGCCCAATCAAGGGCCGGTGGTTTGCAGCGGATTCATAGGCGCTTTTTGCCGCCAAAGTATTTTGACGTTTCACCTTTGATGGTCGCGTTCATAGCTGCGTGATAAGTCATGGTCGGTTTCCTATAACCCAAGAGGCAGATCGTAAACTCCGAAATGCTGATAATCTGCGGCCACAACACCGGCTGGATGGTCAGCACGCCAGGAATTCATCTGCCTACGCCACTCGGACCAATCTTCTTCATTATCGGACCCGTGAGGCTGCTCAGGCGGACTCACGTGATAGTCGATCAATTTGTCCAACCAACCGTCTGCTTCCGACCGGTCTACAAAGACTCGCAGAGGCAGAGGTTGCCTCTCGGATGCTCTAAAGCCGCTGGCTGTTGCCATCACCAAAAATACTGTGGCCATGCTTTTTACATAGCTAATCGAGAAAATCAGCAAAGCGGTTTTTTTCATCTTTTGGATATTGCACCAACCCACTTTTTGGAAACTGAGTACTATCGTCTGTATTTTGAGGAATTTGTATCAGTAGATGAAGTCCAGTACAACGTAAAACTTGACCATGAAAGAACCCTTTGCATATCCATGGGTAGCAAAAGCCGTTTTACTCAGGAACACATTGCTATTTTCGACTTAATCAAACCATGGGTATTGGCTTTAATGAAACAACGTATAACTTCAGATACACGTGAAGAAAGAAGTTCTCAGCCTCAGCAGTGGCAGGACAAGATTATAGAGCTTGCTCCACAGCTTACAGGCCGCGAGATTGAAGTTTTAAAACTTGCATTGAGTGGGTTTTCAAATAGCGAAATTGCTGGAAAGCTATCAGTTTCACCAGAGACTGTTAAAGTACATCGAAGAAACTTCTATAGCAAACTCAATATAAAATCGCAATCAGAACTTTTTGCTTATTTTTTCAGAGCACCATAAATCAATAGGTGGCAAAGCGGTTAACCATCTTATTTTTTCTGAATGTTTGAAAAAATCCTAGACAGCAAACATACTGAAACAGCTACTAAAATTATAGAGGCTCCGAGTACCACTAAAACCACTAATGTTTCTGCATCCTCACTGCCATTTACATTAAAAAACTCACGCAGATAAGTATAGACTGCATCTCCGAACGAGGTATCAAGTCCGGATCGAACCAAGCCACTGCCCACTAAATATCGCGCTAAAAAAATTGCAGCTATTAAGACCGCAATAAACTTGAAGAAGAATTTAACAACACGTATCACTTTGTATTCCTCGGATCGATAACATCTAGGATTTCAAAATATTTTTGGCCTGAACCTCGTATTCTGTCACCTTCCATATTATGCAGATAGATACTTAACTGCTCGAAGCCAAGTTTTGATGTCATTGTCACGCAACCCTCGCTCACGCCCAATGGACCGACAGGATGCAGCCTGAAGTTTTCTCTTTCAACATTATCAATTAACGTCTGATCATCAATATCTCCATCATCCCGGTACAATGAAAACCAATCACTTCGGTCAGTTCTTGCAATCAGGTCAGTAATGGGATCTCTGAGCCAGCCTAGCCTCCCTCCACTTTCTCTATTCAGAATATAATAGCGGCCCGGTGGGAGAGGTCCGTTTTTCGCGTTGCTCACTTCGGCAGGATCATTAACATAGCCACTTTTACCTGAAAAGGCCTCATAACTCTCGTTATTGCTGCACTTAAGCAGGCTTATAGGCTGGCCTGTCAATTCAAAAGTGCAGTGCGCTACCTTATTGGTATCTATTGATTGGGAGTCCATGGGTATATATCTCCTTGTATTATATCAGGCGTATACCTTGTTGGAGATACCATCCCACCCGCCTACGACCTGGCCGCCACCTTGCCCATCTGCCCGTTTTTGCTGTGTATAGGTCATTTTGATACGGCCATAATTCAGACGTACCGTTTCAGTGGGAAAGCCGCCCTCTACATCTCCGTTACCGTTCAGAGAGACGGAGGAAATGATGACCTCTTCAAGTACGATTTCCAGGTATTTGAGTTTGTCTGTTCCTGCACGGTTGACCGCGAGTGTGACCTCTTTGAAATGCTTTCCACTGCAGCAGGCTTCGTGCAGCTTTGGCGTGGCTTTGTCCACGGTTTTGCGGAAGAAGAGGTCACTCATGCGAGCGCGGCCGCTTGTTGCCCCGCCGGCACTGGTCGCCGTGACTGAGGCGGACTGGCTTGCCCCCAGGTCGAAATTTTCCATTTCGATCCAGTCTTTGAACTGGGCGTCTAGAGCTTCGCCAGGAATTCCTTCGATTTTCAAAAATGCATCAAATGCCATGTGGTAAGCCTTCCTTGTTGGTTGATCTGCAGCATTTTGAGCAGTTGGCTTATCCGGGTCAATCGGGTTGTCAGCGAAGTACAGAAAGTGGTGATAAAATAGGTTATCACCACTTATTGCGGCCTTTTCCGAATCGTGTACGCTGCTGGGTACTGGCGTCGTTTTGGTGACTGGAATGGTGATACGTGATCGCTAATAATCCGATTGAGGGTTGTGCATGCAGGAAGTGACGAAAGTAGTCTCCGGCGACCACCGCAGGCTATCGGCGGTCGAATTTCAGCAGTTGGCCAGAGTTCCGTCAGCGGTCGAGTGGTTTGCCAACCTCGACAATCCGCGGACACGACGTGCCTATCAAAATGACCTGGAAGACTTCTGTGGGTTTGTCGGATTGGCCTCGGCCGATGAGTTTCGGGTCGTGACCCGATCGCATGTTCTGGCCTGGCGTGCCCAGCTCGAGCATCGCGGTTTGGCGGGCGCCACGATCCGGCGCAAATTGGCCGCGCTGGCCAGCCTGTTTGATCACCTCCTAGAAAGCAATGCAATCGCCGTCGGTAATCCCGTGCACGGGGTAAAACGACCGAAGATTGAAAGCAACGAAGGCAAGACGCCGGCATTGGGTGACCACCAGGCCAAGGCGCTGCTCGAGGCGCCGGATGAAACCACACTCAAAGGGCAGCGCGACCGGGCGCTACTGGCTGTTCTGCTTTACCACGGCCTGCGCCGCGAAGAGGCCGCGCAGTTGCAGGTCAGCGACATCCAGGAAAGGCGCGGTATCCAGCACCTGAAAATCCACGGCAAGGGCGGCAAGGTACGCTACCTGCCCCTGCACCCCGTCGCGGCTGGACGCATCCATCTGTATCTGGAACGTTCGGGACATCATCTGGACGACAAGAAGGTCCCACTGTTTATATCGCTACGAGGCAAATCGACCGGTTCCGCCGTTTCGGCCAACGGGATCTATACCGTGGTCGAGGACTACGCGAAGAAGGCAGGGATTGAGGTGGCCGGGCTGGGCGTGCATGGCCTGCGGGCCACAGCCGCCACTAATGCTCTGGAGCATGAGGCCGACATCGCCAAGGTCCAAGCCTGGCTGGGACATGCCAACATCAGCACCACCAAGATCTACGATCGGCGGCAGAACAGGCCGGAGGATTCACCGACCTTTAAAGTGAAGTACTGACGTGGCTTGATACGGACTGAGTTCAGCGGCGGCAAGCTGTGAAACGGCTTAAAAAGTATTGGGGATGGGAGATCTGCATGACAAGAATTTGCCATTCAGCTTCATGCCTGTGTTGGAAAAAGACCTGGATGTTTAGACCCTGTAACTAGGTTGTGCAGAGCCACGCTTGCTTTGTGAATGAGTACAGACACACCTTTCAAATCCTCCACCGTTGTAGGGACAAATGTGACTTTGAAGCTTCCTCGTGCACTCACCGAAGACAGCAAAAGATTCGCCGTCTCAGTGTCATAGTGAAGCGAACCATGCACATATATGTTGCGTGCCTTTGCCGCTTTATTCATGGCTGCTATTACCGCCTGGTAGTCTTTCAATCCTGGATGTGAATCTTTTAGAATGTCACATAGCGTTCCAAAGGCATCCTGCTTTTGCTTGAAGTTCATATGTGTAGTGATTATTTGTGGTCTAGCGTCGTCAGGGTCATTGATACCTAACAACTTTTTTATAAGATATTCAAGCTACCTTCAAGGACCGACCAGGTTGCAGCTATGCGGCCTAGCTCAAGAAGATAGTAATCTGGCAAAGGCCAATCTTTTGGCATTTCGAGAAGTGACTTTTTTTGGCTATTGGGCATTTTTTTTCCGTGACTACGAAACCCGGGGCGATTCAAAAAGCCTGTTAATTCAGCGAATGTTTCAGGTGAGTGACCCTAAACAGCCAGTAAAACTACCCCGGCGCGGCGGTCGGCGCGCGGGAAGTTAGTCTCTGAGCGAATACGCCGGTTCAACTAAAATTTCTCTTGATCGCTGAATATCATGCGTTGAGGATCCAGCCCCCACCCCAATTTATGACCGCTATTTAGTATAATTACAATGATACAGTTATAACAGTAAAATATACTATGGGGGGGTATACGTAACCCAGACGTACTGTAAATATGAAGCTTTTCCACCGTAGCTACGACGCATGGTCCTGTTGGTTTATATGCATAGAGAAAATCAAGCCGATCAGCTTGGCAATTATTTCTAAAGTGCTAATCACATCTGGGTCATCCAGCACCGCTGGCTGTGAATCGATAGCACAAAGACTACCAAATAGCGATCCGTTGGAAAAAAAGATAGGTATCGCTATGTAGCTTTCGAAGCCATAACGGCTCACGTTCGGATGATCACGGTATTTTGGATCCTGGCTCAACCTCGGAATCACTAAAGCCTTATGATCAAAACGCATTGCATTGCAAAGACTAGACTCCAAAGCAAAAGCATCACCTGGTTCGATGCCGAAATGCACCGCATCATGAACTGCACAGGCAACCCAGTCGCTTTCTGTAAATTTGGCAATGGACACGAACCTCATCTGAGTAAGGCGGCTGACGAGTTGCAATGTGCTTGCGGTGGCTTCGATTTCAGCGATAGCAGAATTTTCAGCTTTGGTAATCAGGGGGTTATCTGCGTTGGTATTGGAAAATCTCATGTTCATCCTGGTGTATTGTCTCAGATAAAGCTTTCTTTTAGACCGCTCCCAGCGCCACAGCACCGCAGGCTTGTCGGACGTTCGTAAGATATCTTAACCGTTTCGTACAGCAGAAGTCCCGAAAGGTTTGTGGCAGAGCTGCAGCGCAAGCGTTATGTTAACTCAACGTCTTTTGAACAGCCGTCAGGAAGGTGCTCCGCGAGCTTGCCTTGCCAAGACTCCTGTTGCTTCGTAGCGCGCTCGCACAACGCCAACCATATGCATTAGGGCGTAGAACCTATCGTTCGACGGGGCCAGCTTGGGGCACCGCTCATTTGCCAGGGCCGCGGTTTTATGGGTATGGATTTTTTACTATTAATTAGTAGGCTTGACGACGTTTCCAAGAATGCTTCTTAGTCTCAATTTCGTCCCCATTTGAGGAATTTTTGATACTGAGACCAAGAGTTGAAAACTTTGAGATCAGCTGTAGGGTTGTCAATATTACCACTTAGCTCCACGAGAAAAACACCATTACCTGTCTGGATGATGCTCTTAGCCGTTTCACTAATAGATCCATAGGATAGAAGGTAGCCAAGAGAAGTAAATCCGATGATGGAGCCTTTGTGAGCGACAGATGCGTTGAGCAAAGGTTCCACTGGAGCGTCAGCAATCATCAGCATAAGAGCGCTTAAATGATGCATCTCGTCATCGAAACCATCGGTGAGTTTTTTGCAAATTTTTAAAACATCAGTCACATGAGATTTGGGGATCTCGTTTTTATGGGCGAACAAGCCATAAGTCGTCAGCAGAACGGTGCCAATGGCAGGTAGATTCTTGGGGTAGTATTTATAGGTTTGCATAGTAACCTCTAAAATTGGAGAGCCTATGGATTTTGAAAAAAGGACTACAACAGCCTCTCTTACACTCATCTTTTGCTGCGCTTTAAAATGGATTACAGGTTTCTAGCTACCATATTTAAAAACTTTTTCACATTTCCAGAAATGTGGGTTTTTAATTGCATATTCAGAGATTTAGTTCAATGATCAGTCAAGCCTGATAGCTATTATTGATCTGTATCAAAAAGTCACTGAATTTATCGATGACTGTGGCTACGATGTAGAAGCCTCAGGACCTGCTGTTTCACTCAGACCAGGACACCCAATATGGGAGCCGACAGTTTCGCCAGCGGCTTTGGCGATACCGCATACGCCAGAGCATGAGTCGCCGAGGTAATTGCTATGACAACTCGCCGATGGAGAGTGTATTCCGCAGTTTGAAAGCTGAGTGGATACCGACTGTGTGGGCTACACGACAGCCCAAGGGGCTCAGCGGGATATCAGTCATTATCTGATGCATCGTTACAACTGGATTCGACCACACCAGTTCAAAGGTGGACTGGCGCCCGCTCAACCTTAACGTCGTGTCCGGGATCAGTTGACCACTACACAGAACGTCGCAATGGCCCCGTTTTTAGACGCCGATGTGGCGTGAGAAAAGCGTTTCACCAGCCTCAACGCCACCTCGGCATCACGCAGAGGTGACTTTTGGGGACGATTGCCCTTTATAGAAACTTTGAAATTCCTATACATCAAGCCGCTACAACTTCCACCACTTGCTTTTCTTTTTCTTCTGTTCGACGGGCGGCTCGGGAACTGACCTGACGCTGCTTTCTGCTGGCGCTTGATCCGCTGGGGCAAGACGATCCCTGATGAAGTCGCGGTCTGGCTTGATATCGCTCAGGTCCTTGCCGCCCGCGTAATCGAACATGCCGTCGATCACCCTGTGAGCCAACACCTCAATACCGGTCAGCACATGATCGCCGCAAGAATAACCGTCCGGCTGTATGGCGGTGGGCATTTTATAGACTTGCGAAGCATCAAGGCCCAGGCGCCAGGCTGCCATTTGGGCATGCCAGTGCTGATGTGGATGCGGAGTTCCCATGGAATCGTAATGGTAGGCTGCAGGCGAGTGGTTATCTCGACTGTCGACGACGAGAAGCGACCAATGGACGTTATCTCGGTTGATGGGCATGAACGCGATGGGTGGGGCAGGGTTGACTGCGTCTCCGACTAGACGGCGCAACGCAACGTTTCTCTGTGCTTCATCCTCGGAGTTCAGCATAGTGACTATTTGCGAGTCGGCAAAGTGGAGTAAATGGGCATTGGACTCCTCTTGCAATCGGCGAGCGAGGTCGTTGGTGTAGGCGTGCAAATGTCCGTCTAGCAGCCACGAAGTCTCAGTCACTTGAGGCAGCTCGGGGTCTTCGACGTCCTGGGGAAACGGCAGATTGTCCACATCGATTCTCTCGGGACTCATGGGGGGCAGGGCCGAGTGCTCCATTGTAGCCTGAGTGCCATAGTCCCCATAGGTGCTCCACGGCTGCTCTTGCTGGGGCGTATTGAGGTCGAATTCGCGGCCGTAATCACTCAGGGAGGAGAGTCCGTTGAAGGTCGAAGCTGGACTTTGAGGGGGGTATTGCGGCGTATCTGGATTCCAGCCCCAACCTGACCACTCTGAATTTGGCAACGTAAAAGAGGAGTGACTAGGTTCTTGTACCGCTTCTACTGAGAAGGGTGGAAATATTTCACGCAATTTCATTAGCAGGGTTACAACCGTTTTGGCATTAGAAGAGCTTTTGTTGTGCGTCCATAAATCCCTATACGTATCCAACTCTGGATCGTGAAGAAGAGTTGACAAGCTTCCTTTTCTCTCCTCCTTAAGCCACGCGCTGAATGAGCGTAGTACAGACGCGTACTTGTCAACGCTCGTTCTTCCATGAGGATCACGATTCGTTTTTTTTCCGGCTTTACTATTTTTTATTACCAAGGCATCGTTAGCAATTTTTTGGTAGTGCGAGATTAACGTTTGGTCCTCGTCTGGGATATTACGGGTATCACGTTGCTTCTTTAGGCGAACTTTACTACCAAGGTCATAGTTTCGCATGTGTTGCAACGCCGCGCTACATTGGTGACGGCCTGGCAAACAGCTGAACTTCAGCACATCTCCCGTCAATTCGTGGGAATGGAGATAGTCCGGATCACACAGCCCCGGCTTTTCTTGTGCTGCGAGCCAATGACTGAGCGCGCGCAAAGTTGATCTATATGAGGAAGGAGTCTGGTTTTCGTCGGAAAACACTTGATCGATTAACCATTCGTCTAAATCTGAACTTTTTGTTTTGAAAGGCAGAATAGCACTAACCCCGTGTTTGTTAGATTCAATACGTCGTAAGTGACCTATAATTGCCAGCGTATCACTGCGATTGTTTTGAAACGCATACTGTTTTAAATCGCTTTCAAGACTATCAGAGAATAAACGTGCGTTAATCGCTGGCATGTGCTGTCGCTGAAGATAGTCACTAATAGAGATCAACTGATTTTTATAAAAGTCCACGGTGTTAGAGTTGCTACCACCTAGCAGAGCACCCTCGCAAAATCTTTCAATGAGTGCTATATCCTCACAATAGGGGACTTTTCTAGAGCTGTATCGATACTCAGTATCCTCAAGGTGATCTGGAACAAATTGAACCTCCGTTACATATCTTGTCTCAGACTTTTTTGAAAAGCGGCGCTCAACCTGCGTTTGTAGTTCTGCTTGATCTACGAGCCGCCTGCCCTGAGACTCAGCTTGCTGAATAGAATATCGCTGTCTTTGCGGCAGGTCGTGCGCGCCCCCCCCATCGGGTTGGACTGAGGATGTTGTATCAGAAGAAAGAAACTCATGAAGTTTACTTTGCGTTTCCTGGAGTCTCTGATAAGCGTCCAAGCTTTTGCTCCAATTATTAAAATTCCACATATATTCCTCCTGGTTGATGGCAATTCTGTCAGAAAATCTCTCTGAGATGTTAAAATAATTTTGTATTATTCTTGCTGTGATACCCATAGACTTTTCTGTATTGGGGTTTTCCGTAATTTTAGCGCCGATACTGGTTTGCCATTAGAAAGCCATAAATAATAATCAACAGGTTGATTTGAATTTTAATATTCGCATCTCTTAAGCAAGACAATCATTAGTAGGCCTCTCCAGCGATTAGGTTCCACCAGCAGTGGGATAGTTTTTCTCGCTATTGACTTGGATCAAAAAAACCGAAAAAAAGAGGTTGCAGGAGGGCAAGGAACAATGGAACGGCCAACCGACTTAAGGTAGTGACGGTCCGCGCTCTTCTCAGGATTTGCGCCGTTATTGCCTTTCCGAAAGAGGATTGTCCAACGGACGCTCAGCAAGAAACAGCTTAATACCCGCAGATACACACCATCAGGTGTCTCATTTAGCGGGTACTCCATTTGTTGCAGTGAAGGGAGGTCTCACGCTGCGCTAGTGTACTGAACCGCCCCGGGTTTCTCGGAGACCCTTTTGTTTGAGTCATGCCACCTGGGCAGACTCGG
>NZ_LKBW01000064.1 GCF_002699855.1 Pseudomonas amygdali
ACGATCAGATGAAATTTCATAACGGTCAGTCATGATGGCCCTCTTGGCAACCAGAGGACATCATTTTAACCAAGGCGACTTTTCAGACAAACCCTAAGAAACCAGCGATTAGGCAGATGGGTGAGCGAATCATTTTCGGCCAGATAGATTAGCTTTTTCTTGGCGTCATACCGCTCAAGCGCGGCGGCCAACAGGTTAGCAAGTGTTTGAAGGTAGCTCACATCTTCACGTGTAAAGGAGTAGTCAGTGCTGGCATACACCCCAAGAACGCCCTTGAAAACCTCCCTGCAGGATATCTCAATCTCTAGACCACTTCTAATACCGCAAGCCTCCACTGTTTCACCCGGCAGCAGCGTGTACCTGTTATCAGGTGTATCAGAATTAATGACACACCCGGTGGAAGAAGCAGTACCGTTCAAAAAATCATTGTGATAACCACCGCGGACTTCCACGTGGTTCAAGCCAACCTCCGCGTTGAGGATGACCCCATGACTCACTCGATCAACGACTAATAAAGCCGCCTTGCTCAATGTTAATCCTTGCGCTGCAGTCAGTGCTGCCAGCTCACCCAGCGCACTGACGTTTTCTTCTGTCAATGCCTGCTGACCAAACAAGGCGATAAGGTTTTGCCTTCTGGAGTTATCCAGAATCGCGACCTCAAACTCCTTTCGAACAGTAATATCGATATCGATGCAAATATATTTTTCAACGCCGCCCATGTCATCGAGAATAGGTATTATGGTGCGTCGATGCCATGCTTCCTTACCGGTACGCCCCGAAAGCCTGACCTCACCGTTCCACACCTCATTTTCAGGTACCCATCGCCACGGCTCAGAGGCTGAAGACATGCCGGTCCAGACTTCATCGATCTTCAGCTCTAAAAGCTCAGCTCGCGAATGCTGCGAGCTTTTTACGAATCGTTCGTTAACGTAGGTGATACGTCCGGAGGCCGAAACTTCGCAAACGATTGAAACTTCATCAAGGGCATTTTTATGCTGCACCAAGGTATTCATCAGCGAGTCGATACGCAGGCCAAAGTGATTGCGCATACTGGCGGCAGTACGGTTTACCGCTTTTATAGCCTCCTGTATTTCCATGGGGGCATCAGCGACCAACATAGCTTCAGCGGCCACTGCGCCCGAAGCGATTTCTGCCTCATACGAATGAAGTTTGCCCAGATGGGCAAGCGAACGCTTGATCATGACCCCCATTAAAATCAGACTGATCAGTAAAAAAAATACTGCAAACAGTGTCGCCTGAATCACCAGGCTATAGAGTTCGGTAGCAATTCTCTCGGCATTAAAAGACAGACGCATCACGCCATAATCTTTCCCGCCGACCGTAATCGGGCGATTGACATCGAATAATCTCGCAGCGACTTCGGACTCTATCCACGCAGGGGCCCTTCCAACAGGCGCACTGGCTGGCTGCAGGCGAATGACGCCACCCGACAGGTCAATGAACATGGCCGACTTGAACGGCGAGCGAGCCAAGGTTTTTTCGAGGGTCCTTTTGATGGTGTCGTAATCGCCGATGACGACGCTTTCCTCTACAGCTTGCGCGGCGACCTCGATCAGCATGTTAGCGGTGTCTTGTATCTCTTCAATATGCTGAAGCAGCTGGTTTTTATAAAACAGCCCCAGCCCTGTCGTCAAAAAAGTCAGTATCAGAATAGATAACATCGCCAGTATTCGCGACGTCAGTGATTTGGGCAGCAGGCTTTTAAAGAAATTCATTAACAGCCTCTCCAGCTAAAGTTGAAATTATTTACTTAAGGTTTGCTGGCAAACTGTTATAAAAATCACGATAAGACGTATAATCCGCTTCCGTCGCAGGAATGAAGGTAATCGGTGCCGGTGCATGGACCAGCTCGGTCGCCTCACGAAGAACCCTGCTACCGTCGGGATCGTTTTGCATATTAAAAAATGCGTTGGCTACCGCATCACGTTCTTTTTTAGAAACCCGAGGGGATGCCATGAGGGCCAGGTCATTGAACGAGGCCGAACTCCACAGCACGCGGAACGACTTGCCTTCTCTCTCAGTGTAGCCACTTACAAGCTGTGAATTGGCCCCCATCGCTTGAGCCTTGCCACTAAAGAGTTGGCTGAAAGCGCCATCCATGTTTCCGGCAAACACGGTAGACGTACTGATCCCTTTCTTTACCAATTCCGAGTTTGTGACTTTATAAGCGATGAACGCTTCCGGTCCCGGATACACAACTTCCTTGCCCTCTAGCTCCGAAAGGCTATAAATGGGCGAGTCGGCAGGTACCACGATCTGCCCCTCGAGGGCAGGCGCGTCACGGCGACCAAATACCTTCCAGCCCATCTTGTCGCGTTCCGGGCTAAAAAGATGGTTAGTAAAAGCGAAATCAACTTCTTGCGCGAGCACATAACTTGTTGTATCAGAGGATGTTCGACCTAATTTCAGCGTGAGATTCACGCCGCTTTTGTCGGACACATACTTTATGATTGGATTCCAAAAACTGGCTGAAAGATTAAGATTGTACTGATTGACAGGCGAAAAATTGTAAACCTTAAGTTCTTCAGACGCGGCCAAATTTGACAAGGAAAACGACAGGACAACCATTATAGCTTTGCAGCCCAGGCATAACTTCACTTGTCAACTCCACATGCAGACTAACGTCTTACCCAACGGTGATGAGCAATAACTTAAGCTCAGTAATATAGTATGATCGGCCGACAACCTTGAATCTTAAGCACCGACTGCATGAAGAAATATTAATCGGCCAGCCCATACACCTGCCTGCCGCGGCTGCGCGATAGTCTTGAACTGTACAGGCCGAGGTGGCTTCTTCTGCATGACCATTGCCTCGGCCGCAACGTGCAGTACCCAGCAATGAGTTATTGCTGACGACAGATCAAACAAAAAACCGCTCTTTTAACGGCACCAGTGCCGCCCCGATAGCCGCCGCATCGCCATTGGTCTCACTCAGCAATAACTGAGGCCGAGGCGGTGGCGCGTTGTAGCGGTGGGCTCCCCAGAAAGTCGTTGCCGCAATCAGGCGTCTGCCCAGCTCTGGCGGTAATTGCCCGCCAAACACTACCGCCTGTGGATCGAACAGGCCCGCCAGTGCGTTAACCAGACGATCCAGGGTTGGTTTGACGCGTGCCAGCCAGGTGTCCACGCCGGGCCAGTCAGGGTCGAAGCGCAGGCGCAGGTCTTCGATTGAATCTACCTGTACGCCGTTCTGATGCAATTCATCCAGCAGGTAACGCAAGGCCGGACGGTTTATCGACTCTTCGTCGTTGTAGAGGGTGATCTCGCCCGCGTTGCCGTGGCTGCCGAAATACGGTTTGCCGTTGATCACCACGCCTGCGCCGAAACCGAAGTTGAACGACAGGTAGATGAAGTTGCTGGCCCAGGCCCCCACGCCCACCAGGCTTTCACCGATGGCCGCAGTGGTGGCGTTGTTTTCCAGCCAGACCGGCATGCCGAAGCGCTCTTCGAGTATCGGTTGCAAGTCAATCAATGACCAATCGCGCAGCGGTTCGGGTGCGTTGATCTGGCGGTTCTCAAGAAAAAAACCGGCGATGGCGAAGCCCATGCCAATCACTCGTTGCGCCTCGATGCCATTGCGTTGAAGCATGCGTTCGATGGTCTGATCAAGCGAATCCAGCGCGCTGTTGCGGCTCAACGGCGGCGTACGCAAGGTGACCTGTTCCAGCACATTGCAGCCCAGATCGGCGATGCAGACCACTGCCGAATCGGTATTGATCGATACGCCGATGACATACACCGCCTCGTTGACCAGCTCAATGCGCGGGCTGGGCTGACCACGGCCGTTCTTCACTCGCTCGCCGCTGCGCAGCAGGCCTCGGCTGATCAGTTCTTCGATCAGGCGGTGCACCGACTGCTGAGCCAGGTCCATCTCGGTCGAAACCGTGGCACGGGTGATCACACCTCGACGGCGAAGGATATCCAGCAATTTGCGTTCATTCAGGCTCAGCGGTTGGTGCGCATGAAGTGGCGTATCGAGGTCGAGGGGCATGGAATCTACAAATCAGGGGAGGATTAAAACAGTGGGCGTGTAAAGCAGTGTATCGCCCGCCACCCATTGCACACTTCCATCATGAAAATTTAATAAAAGTCGCGCAGGTCACAAATACTACACACAAGCTGTATTAAATGGCACTGAGTTCTCGTGGGTGTCCTCATGCCTTTCATCAGTAAGACGCTTTCCATGCTGGCGCTGCTGCCGTTCGCTGCTCAGGTCTTCGCCGCCCCCGCCGAGTTCTGGTATAGCCACGGCGGCGCGGCCGGAAGTGCCATCGCAGATTTGTGCAGAAGCTTCAATGCGCAGCGTGAGGATGGGGATCGCCTGCACTGTATCCGCCAGGGCAGTTATGAGCAGACGCTGCAGAAGACCGTCGCAGCGTACCGCGCAGGCATAGGCCCGGCGCTGGTCGAAATCTATGACGTGGCCACGCCTGACATGCTGCTGGGCGGTGCCACTCTGCCTGTCGAGGCCATCATGGCCGGTCATCAAAGGGCCTATTCCGACGACACCTTTCTGCCAGCCTTGCGCCGCTATTACTCCGATGATCACGGCGCTCTGGCGGCCCAGCCTTTTGCGGCGTCCACCGCCGTGCTCTACACGCACCGAAATGCCCTGGCCGCGGCAGGTATCAGCGAGCCCCCCGCCACTTGGGAAGCATTTGCTACCGCCTTGCGGGCCTTAAAGAAAAACGGCCACGCATGCCCTGTCGTCAGCGAATTTTCGCCGTGGATCTGGCTGGAGCAGACCAGTGCAGCGCAAGGCACCGAAGTTGCGGTTCGCGCCGCTGGCACCGAACGCTATCAGTTCGACAAAGGTGCCCACCTGCGCTTGATGAACGACTTGGCGCAATGGACCGCCGAAGGTCTGGTGGTGCACGAGGATTCGACCCGCAGCGGCCAGCAGGCGCTGGCTTTCGCCACCGACGACTGTGCCATGCTGATCGACTCCACCGGTGCCTGGAATATCGTGCACAGCACGCTCAAATCCGATATCGATGTCACAGCACTGCCGATTTACGCCAACACCCAACGCCGTACCAACGCTCCCGGAGGTTCCTCGCTGTGGGTGATGCGTGGGCATGCCGCTCGGGATTACCGGCTGGTCTCGGAGTTTCTGGCGTTCGTACTGCAACCGGATAATCAGTTGGTATTCAGTGCCCGGACCGGCTACCTGCCAGTTACTCAGGCGGCAGCGGCACGGTTGCAATCCGCAGGCAGAGAGCCGTCGGCCGTAATGGTCGGGCTTGCGGCACTTCACGACATTGACGGCCAGCCTTCTAAGCCTTTGCGCTGCGGCTTTATCACGCTGATGCGTCTTGTTTGGTCGCAGGAAATGGAAAACGCGCTCGCCGGTCGCCAGAGCGTTGAACACGCCCTGCGTCAGACAACGCTGCGTGCCAACGAATTGCTCAGTCTGTTTCAGCAGATGCATCAGGCCCAGGCCAGCAACGAGTCAGACGGGGCAACGCCATGAAGCCTCGTGCGCATTTTCCGCAACCGCGCCTGGCGCTGCTGTTTGCCCTGCCCCAATTGCTGGCACTCGGGTTGTTCTTTTATTGGCCTGCAGTCCAGGCAATCTGGTGGTCGTTTCATCTGGTGCCGCCCTTCGGCGGTAACGAAATCTTTGTCGGCCTGAGCAACTATTGGCGAGTGTTGAAAGACCCTGGTGTGCTCGCGTCGCTAGGCTCGACGCTGGTGTTCAGCCTGTCGAGCGTTGTGCTTTCGATCCTCATCGCACTGGTGCTTGCGCTGTGCCTTGAACTGAAACTGCGCGGCAACGCAGTGTTTCGCAATCTGCTGATCTGGCCCTACGCGGTATCGGGCGCCACCATCGGCATTGTCTTTCACGTGCTGGCCAATCCGGTGATGGGTATTTTCGCCTGGCTTAACGCGATTGCCCCCGGCACCTGGGCACCCTACGCCAGCCCGATGCAGAGCATGTTGTTGCTGATCGTGGCGTATGCGTGGTGCCTGGTGCCGTTCAACTTCGTGATGCTGGTCGCCAGCTTGAAGTCCGTCCCCGATGACTACCTCGCCGCCGCCGCACTGGATGGAGCAGGCCCGTTGCGACGCATGCTCGACATACAGCTGCCGCTGATTGCGCCCTATCTGCTGTTCATGTTTGTCATCGACCTGCTGGAAAGCCTGTCGAACAGCTTCGGACTGGTCGACACCCTCACCCACGGCGGGCCCGGCGATACCACCAATGTGCTGGCCTACAAGATTTACACCGACGGTTTCATGGGCCTGGATCTGGCAGGTTCGTCGACACTGTCAGTGCTCATGTTGCTTGCAGTCGTAGCGCTGAGCATCGCTCAGTTCAAACTCTTGTCCCGCTTCCAGCGCCGTGGGGTGAAAGCATGATCGAGCGTCACCGGCTGATCGACGCGGGCGCTTACCTGCTGCTGACGCTCGGGTTGGTGTTCGCGCTGGGGCCGCTGTACGTCGCAGTTTGCTCGGCAACTGTGAGCAACCCACAACTGTTCGCCCACGGCCTTGCGCTGATACCCGGCGACCAACTGCTGGAGAACCTGCAACAAGTCACCCGACGCCTCGACCTGCTGCGCTTGCTGGGCAATAGCCTGCTGGTCGCCACGCTGGTGGTAATCGGCAAGCTGACACTTTCGGCGCTGACAGCATTTGCCGTGGTGTATTTTCGCAGCCGCTACACCTCGGTGATCTTCTTTGCCGTGCTGGGCGCTCTGCTGCTGCCGCTGGAAGTACGCATCATCCCCACGTATGCGGTGGCCAGCGACCTGCTCGGACCGCTACGCAACCTGTTGCAATGGCTGGGCATCCAGTGGCTGCCGGTGCCGACCATCAACCTGCTCGACAGCTACACCGGGCTCGCCTTGCCGCTGATTGCCTCAGCCACCGGCACCTTTCTGTTCCGGCAGTTTTACCAGACGCTGCCCGCCGAACTGGTCGAGGCCGCACGTATGGACGGTGCCGGGCCCTGGCGTTTTTTTGTCGACATTCTGCTGCCGCTGTCGAAGACCAACTTCGCGGCACTCGGCACGCTGGTGTTCATCGGCGCGTGGAAAGACTACCTGTGGCCGCTGGTCGCGACCAATCGCGAGGACATGCGCACGCTGGTGCTGGGCGTCGCCAGCTTTCTGCCGACCGATGCAACCCAGGTCCCCGAATGGAACCTGCTGATGGCCGCCGCCGTGGTCAGCATGCTCCCCCCCCTCCTCGTCATTGCGCTCATGCAGCGATGGTTTGTCAAAGGTCTGATCGGAGTCGGTAAATGAACGCGCTCACCCCTATTGCCTGCGCGCCGGATATCGTCCTCAAGGGCCTGCACAAAACCTATGGCTCAGGGCACATCCTTCATGGGCTCGATCTGGTTTTCAAGGCGGGCGAGCTTAACGTCATCCTCGGCCCATCCGGGTGTGGCAAGTCCACGTTGCTGCGCACGGTCGCCGGGCTGGAGGATGTCAGCCAAGGACAGATTCTGATGGGTGGCCGCGACGTGACGCGTCTGCCGCCCAAAGAACGCGGCTGCGCCATGGTGTTTCAGAACTACGCGCTCTACCCGCACATGAGCGTCGCCGACAACATCGGTTACGCGCTGAAGCTGGCACGCATCTCACGCAAGGAGCGCGAACAGCGTATTCGCGAGTGTGCCAGTTCGCTGGGGCTGGAGGAGTTGCTGCAACGCAAGCCCGGAGAGCTTTCCGGCGGTCAGCGTCAGCGCGTTGCGATCGGTCGGGCGCTGATCCGCAAACCGCCGGTGCTGCTATTCGATGAACCGCTGTGCAATCTGGACAGCGCGCTGCGCCATGAAATGCGCCTGTTGATTCGTAACCTGCACCAGCAGACCGGTGCGACGATTCTGTATGTCACCCACGATCAGACCGAGGCCATGACCCTCGCCGAGCGTGTGGTAATTATCAACAAGGGCCGTGTCGAGCAGATCGGCACGCCCACCGACATCTACGATCAACCCGCCAGCATATTCGTCGCCAGCTTCATCGGCACCCCGCCCATGAACCTGCTGCCTGTGCACTGCCTGGACGACAACGTTCTGATCCTGGCCGACGGACAACGCCTGCCCATCAAACTCGGCATTGCCAGCAACCGGACAGGCAAATGGCTGATGGGCCTGCGCCCTGAGACTGTCGTGCTCGGCCAGACAGGCGTCACCGCCACCGTGGAGTCCTCCGAAAATCTCGGCAGCCACAGCCTGCTGTATTGCCAGTTGGCCGGAACACGCTGTGTTGTCAGTCTCGCCGAACGGCAGCATCTGATGCCCGGCACCCAGATTCGACTCACCATCCATCCCGCGCCCTTGCTGTTCGATATCGAGAGTGGCCAACGCCAGCTCGTTTCCTTCTCCCAAACCACCAAGTGACCCGCCATGCTCAAACCTGCGCCCCTCGTCCGCTCGTCCCTGATTGCTCATCGTGGTGCCAAGGCTTACGTGCCGGAAAATACCCTGCTGGCCCTGGAGAAAGCCGCCGAGTGCGGCGCCGAGTGGGTCGAGATCGACGTGAAGCTGACCCGCGATGGCCAGCCTGTCGTGATTCACGACGACTTGCTGGACCGCACCACCAACGGGCGCGGCGCTGTCGTGCTTCACGAACTTGAGGCCATCCGCAAACTGGACGCGGGCAGTTGGTTCGCGCCTGAATTCGCCGGCCTGCAGGTGCCGACCTTCGAAGAGATCGTGGCCTGTGCGCTGCGCCTCAACCTGGGCTTGCAGGTCGAACTCAAGCCGACCATTGGCGACGATGTCGAGACGGCGGAAGTGGTGATGCCGATCCTCAAAAATCTGTGGCCCGCCGACAACGATCGGTTGTTCGTCTCCAGCTTTTCGGTGCGCTCGCTAACGGCCGCGCGACGCTTGTGGAACGATGTACCGCTGGCTATCGCCTCCGTGGTGGCGCCTGCCGACCCGGTCGCGCTGTTGGCCGAATATGACTGCCGAATACTTCACGTACTTGACGATATGCTCGATGACCATCACCTTGTTCGCCTGAAAAGCAGCGGCGTCGAATTCGCCGTGGCTACCATCAACAGCCCGAAACGTGCGCACTACCTGCTGGAACATGGCGCACAGTCGATTCTCAGTGATTACCCGGACCTGTTGAACCTGCCGAACGGAGGCTGTCTGCAATGAACAACCGACTCAGCGTCGCCATGCAAGCTGTAGAAAAGGCCACTGGCCTGGCCATGGCGTATTTTAACGACCGCCACACCCTCGACATCACCACCAAAAGCGCACAAGACCTCGTCTCCCGCGCCGACTTCGAAGTGGAGCAACTGCTACGTGCAGAACTGAGCAAACACTTCCCCGACGATACAATCCTCGGCGAAGAAATGGGCGGCGAATTCATCACCGACGGCTGGGTCATCGACCCCATCGACGGCACCGGCAACTACCTGCGCGGCACCCCATTGTGGGGAATCGCGGTGGCGTACATGTCGGCAGGTGAACCCGAAATCGGCGTCGTCGCCTACCCGGCATTGGGCTACACCCTCGCAGCCCGCACGGGCGATGGCTTGCTGCGCAACGGCGTCCCTTTTGTCCGCCCTCAACCTCCCGAGCACCTGCGCATCGCCGGCGTCGGCGAAAACACCCGCTGGGACGCCGAAGAGATGGGCAAACTGCACCTGAGCCTGCGCCGACAGGGCTGGGGCCTGGCAGGCTATCGCTGCGCAACCATAGGCCTGGCGTTCGCCGCGTTGGGGCAAACGGATGGGTACATGGAGAAATTCACCAGCCTGTGGGACATCGCGGCAGGCGCAGTGATTTGTCGAGAAGCTGGATTGCTGTGCACGATTGAAGGCGAGCAGAAGCAAGGGTCAATGACTGTGATGGTCGGGCGTGAGGAGTTGATGGAGATTTTTGGTGCGTAATGCGCCGGGCTAATCGACGCAGTTTTCTGACTGCGTTTGTCCGCCTGCTGGCGTGCCTGCCCTTCGTCAACAGCAGGCTGCTGGCGGCAGAAACCTTTCCCGCATTGCGCCAGCCTGCAGCCGAGAAAGGTATCCGGTTCGGCTTTGCGGTTGATCCGGCAAAGCTGAATGACGATGCGGCCTATCGGCAACTGGTCGCCCGTCAGGCCAGCATCGTAGTGCCAGAAAACGCCTTGAAGTGGCAGACCGTCCACCCCGAACCAGAGCGTTACAACTTCGCACCCGCCGACGCAATCGCGGCGTTTGCGAAAGCGCATGAACAGCGTATGCGCGGCCACACTTTCTGCTGGCATCGCTCTTTACCCGACTGGGTTCACCAAACCGTCACCCCGACGAACGCCGAAGCGGTGCTGACGGCGCACATCAGTACCGTCGCCAGCCATTATCGCGGTCTCATCAGCGCATGGGACGTCGTCAACGAAGCCATCCAGTTGGAGGATGGCCAGCCTGACGGGCTGCGCAATTCATTCTGGTATCAGATGCTAGGGCCTCGCTATCTGGACATAGCCTTCAAGGCTGCGCACAAGGCCGACCCGGACGCCCTGCTCTGCTACAACGATTACGGCCTGGAAAAGGATACCCATTACGGCGAAAGCAAACGCACTGCCGTGCTCGCCCTGCTGCGCGGGCTCAAGCAGCGCGGCATTCTGATACACGGCTTGGGCATTCAGTCCCATCTGCGTGCAGGCGACACATTTGGTCCGGGCCTTTCCCACTTTATTCTTGCAGTGCGTGATATGGGGTTGTCGATCCACATCACGGAACTGGACGTCGACGACAGCCACTTCACGGGGTCCATCGCAGATCGTGATGGATCAGTTGCAGCGACTTATAAGCGGTATCTCGACGTGGTGCTTGCCACGCGCTCGGTATCTACCGTTATTACGTGGGGGGTTTGGGACAGCCCGCATGTTGCAGGCGCCACGGCCAGCAACGGGCCGTTGGCACAGCGGGCATTGGCGTTTGGCCCGCGAGGTGAGGTGAAGCCGGCGAGCAGGGTGATCGCGCATTGTTTCGAAAACGCGCAAACACAGAAGGATGCGCGGTTTTAGGCGTCAAGGCAGCAGTGCTGCCATAGTGGTTCAGCGCTTTCTGATACCTGAAAACGACGAAGCCCCCGATAAACGGGGGCTCCGGGTCTGGACCTGAACAGCAGGGTCCAGCGATATCCTAGAACGGTTCTACTCACTAAAAAACTGTCAACAACGCAGATTTCCTTTTAGATCAGGCCTGTAGAGTTCAGCAGCGTGACAGCTTTCAAAAAACCGTAAACACAGCGAGACTTGAGGCACGAGTTGTTTACATATTCCTGATTCAGTTCGTCGCCCGCTAGCCCGCAACCGGACCGCGACTGCCAAGTCTGGGCGGTCCTAGACGACACAAAAACGCGCTCACGCTCACCCGGTTAATGACCTTTTCAACTGCAGGAGCAGGCCATGGGATTCCCGGGCGCACATTTGTCGCAATGGGTTTCCCAAGCGAGGTTGAACCGCCCCGGGTTTCTCGGAGACTCCAACCTTTGAGAGGATGGAGCGATGAAAAAACTACCGAA
>NZ_LKBW01000065.1 GCF_002699855.1 Pseudomonas amygdali
CCGAGCTGGTAAAACAAGGGCCTGCCTGACGGCAGGCCCTAACCAGCCCGAACACAAAAAAACTGATACTCCCAATGGAGACGCCTCTGCAGTTAAAAACACCGCATGACCCTGGCTGCGCATAGATAATCGACGGACGATTGGTCACCGTCGGATCAAAGCCGGCGGCCCAGATGATGTTGTACATACTCCCGGAGTTATCCACCAGCAGCATCAGGTTAGGCGGCACGGCCGACGCACTGAGCAACGGTACTTGTGCTGGCGTAAACGCATACACGGGCGTAAGGGCATAAAAAGCCAAAAGCGCACCGCCGAGATACTTCAGGCTGCGACGGAGTTTCTCAGCAATTGGCATAAATACTCTCCAGCACCGTGCGCGACGTGCCTTGAATAGCGACTGATGTCACGCGATAGAGCGTTACTGTCCCGGTACAGATCGGTGGCCGATTCACAGGTGTCGCAGTGGTCCCCAGATTCTGTACACCGTAAAAGCCACCACCTGCTGCTGCCAGCCAGCTCACCCCGGACGCCCCCACTCCCGCGGCGGTCAGCGTGGTTGATTCAGCGGGTGGGGCGCAGTTTGTACACTTGGCCAGCGTGTATCCGGCCACCTTGATCGAAGACTCACCCAGCCTTAATGCCGCTTCGGCCTTCTGGAAGGATTGATTGCGCAGGGTGACGCTTCCCGCCATCTTTTCCTGCAGCGTGGCGTTCTGCATGGAAGAGATACCCAGCAAAGTGAGCAGCAGCAGAAACACCAGACTGACCAGCAACACCATACCGCCCTGCCGTGCAGGGAAAGCCTGTATCGATTTGAATCGCACGATCCTGTTCATGCCCGGCCCGTTCAAAAGCGATTACGCAAGTAAGCGACAAGGTTGTACTGCTGAGGCTTGACGATGCCGTTCTGCCCATCCTGCAGCGTCAGGCTGATACGCACACTGCGCACAGCGTCGGCGTTGGCCTTGGTAACAGCCGTGGTATAGGACATCGGGTTACCCGTCATGCCGAAAGAAACACTGAAGTCCGCGACGTTCTGCAACAGCGGCTGCGGAGTGCCATCCGTGCCATATTTTATGGTCAAGTCTGTTCCGCTGAGCGTGTAGACCAACTGCCGCAACGGAAAGGCCGTCTGCCCCGTATCTGGCGCACGAGTACTGGCGTAAAGCTGCGTCTTGGACTGACAGTCTGAAACGATGGTCCAGGTGGGCGTACTGCCTGTGGTCCCCACGTCGGCAGTCACCAGCGTCAGCGTCCTGCTCGGATTATCCCAGAGAATTGGAGTATCCAGTGCGATCGGCCACTGGATAGCAGGAGATACAGGCGTGTAGTTTTTGAAGCTCAGACAGCCATACATGCCGGTCATCCTGATTTCCTGAATCAGTTTGCTCAGCAGGAAACGCGCATCCTCCTGCATCCGCGCTGCGGCATTCTGGCTCTGGTAGGTGCCTCTGGCAGCCGTGAATATCTGCACGATACCCAGGCTGACCACCAGCCCCAGGACCAGCGCCACCATGATTTCGACCAGACCGAAGCCTCTGGAAAGCTTTCTCATGGGTTGACCCCGATCCGCGAGGTCAGCGTAAAACTCCGGTTGCTCGGGCTGCCGGTCGTGTTCCCGGTTGCCTGATTGCTCGATCCCGCAGCCCTTGTGTCGCTCCAGCCGATGTTAATGGTCACTTCAGGAGCTCCGGTGATATCAATGCTGCCGGTACCGCTCGAGCCTGCAAAGTTGATGATGTTGCCTCTGAAATCAGAGAGATCCTGCGCTCTGACATCGTTCGGATTGGCCGCTGGCGCCGCATCCAGATTCGCCAAGGCATAAGTCGCCAGTACATTGGTCGACCCATTGGCACTGGCATTACCATCAACATTGGCGCGGATGCGGTCCATCATGTCGTAAGCAATGAAGCTCGCCTGACTGCTCATGGTCGCGCTGTCGGTGTACTTGAGCGCGTTGAGCTGAATGGCCGCGGCGCCCAGCAGGCCGATGGCCAGAATCAATACCGAGACCAGTACCTCGATCAAGGTCATACCGGTCTGGCGATATCGGGTTTCACCAGCCATTAGCAGCCTCCACCCAAGGTGATACGACCGGTCAGACAGACCTTTATGGTTTTGCTAATGGTGCCTCGGGTGTAAGTCATGGTCACCGCCGCAGCCGGGGCAATGAGCGCGCCCAGGTTGTTGAAATCAATTGCTGTGGCATTGTTATCGGCCACCAGCGTGGCGCCGCTGCTCATGGCCGCTATTTTTCGCAGCGCAGTGGGCGTCGTCTGAGTATCGGAAACCAGATACACCTGCAATTCGTTGGTCCACGCCGTCCCGCTGGTCGGCGCTATACGCACCGCCACTCCCCTGTTTATCGCCTCGAGTCGCGCATAGTTGAGCGCCCGCTGCAAATCGCTGAGTTCGGTATCGGCCTTGTTGCTCTGGATGGAGCTGGTGAAATTCGGGATAGCGATAGCCGCCAGGATGCCCACCAGGGACACAGTGACTAACAATTCGATGAGGCTGAATCCCTTGGCTATATGACGCATTGAGTGTCTCCTAGACGTTACGACTATAAGGCAGCAATGCCGCAGGAAAATCCATAGCGGGACGTACGGTTGTTTTGTGACGACGAACGCCCGCAAGGTTCTGAAACCGCGGTTTCCAGGGAGGAAAGCATATGAGGCATGCAGGGTTCACACTGATCGAATTATTGATCGTCATTGCACTGATCGGCATTCTGGCCAACGTCGCAACACCTTCTTTCAAGCAACTGATCGAATCCAGTCGCGGGCTCGCCGCCGCTCAGGAGCTGGCCAGCGGTATCCGTTCGGCAAGAGTCGCCGCTATAACGCGCAATCAGATTGTGACGATTCATGCCATTGAAGGTGACTGGAGCAACGGCTGGCGGATCATACTCGACCTGGACGGCAAAGGCCCCGACGAAAACGATACGCTGCTTGTAGAGCGCGCCAATGGCGGAATGACCCGCGTGGTCGGCAACCAGAAAGTGACGGAGCGACTGAGTTTCAACGGCCTGGGCAACTTGCGCAACAGAACCAACGGCACGTTGCATGTGTGCCTAAACGACCAGCCGGTCAGAAGCTATCGCGTGATAGTTGCGCCGACTGGACGGGTCAGGATAGAGGACACGAAGCGTGATGTTGCGTTGTGCGGCTAGGCAGCTTCAGAGCAGCGACTTGACGCGCAATTCCTTGGGCATGGAGAACGTGATGTTCTCCTCGCGACCGGCGAGTTCATCCGCACCGGTGGCGCCCCAGGCTTGCAATTGCTGGATCACACCACGCACCAGAACTTCCGGAGCGGACGCGCCAGCCGTGATGCCAATACGCTCGACGCCTTCGAACCAGCCTTGTTGCATGTCCTCGGCACCGTCGATGAGGTACGCCGGAGTCGCCATGCGCTCGGCCAGTTCGCGCAGGCGGTTGGAATTGGAGCTGTTCGGACTGCCCACTACCAATACCACGTCACACTCGTCGGCCAGTTGCTTGACCGCATCCTGACGGTTTTGCGTGGCGTAGCAGATGTCGTCCTTGCGCGGCCCGCCAATGGCCGGGAAGCGCTTGCGCAACGCGTCGATCACCCGGCTGGTGTCGTCCATCGACAAGGTGGTCTGGGTCACGAACGCCAGGGAATCAGGGTTGCGCACTTGCAGGCTGGCGACGTCCTCTTCGTCTTCGACCAGATAGATCGCGCCGCCATTGCTGGCGTCGTACTGGCCCATGGTGCCTTCGACTTCCGGGTGACCGGCGTGGCCGATCAGGATGTACTCGCGGCCGTCACGGCTGTAACGGGCGACCTCGATATGCACCTTGGTCACCAGCGGACAGGTGGCATCGAATACTTTCAGGCCACGGCCAGCTGCTTCGGTACGCACCGCCTGGGAAACACCGTGGGCGCTGAAGATGACAATGACATCATCCGGCACCTGGTCCAGCTCTTCGACGAAGATCGCACCACGAGAGCGCAGGTCTTCGACGACAAATTTGTTGTGAACGACTTCATGGCGCACATAAATCGGCGGACCAAACACTTCCAGAGCGCGATTGACGATTTCGATCGCGCGGTCCACTCCGGCACAAAAGCCGCGGGGGTTGGCGAGTTTGATTTGCATGCTGTGCCTCATGGTTGGTACGGGCAGCCCGGCCTGGGCCGGGCTTGATGGCGAAGGTCAGGAAGCCAGAATCGCCTTCACTTCGAAGATTTCCACTTCAAAGCTCAGTGTCTTGCCTGCCAGCGGGTGATTGAAGTCGATGGTTACCTGATCATCATCGAAAGCCTTCACCACGCCGGGCAATTCGGTATTGGCGGCGTCGTTGAAGATCACCAGCAACCCTTCGGACAGTTCCATTCCCACGAACTGCGAGCGTGGCATGATCTGCACGTTTTGTGGGTTGGGCTGACCAAAGGCGTTTTCCGGCGGAATTTCCACGGTCTTACGATCGCCCGCCTTGAAGCCGAAAATCGCCATTTCGAAACCGGGCAAAAGGTTGCCGTCACCAACCTTGAACGTGGCCGGAGCCTTTTCGAAGGTGCTGTCGACGGTATCGCCGTTTTCCAGACGCAGGGCGAAGTGCAAGGTGACCTGCGTATTCTGACCGATGCGCAGCTCACCAGACGAGCCTTGAGTCGAAGACTGCTCAGTCATTGACGGTTTCTCCGGTTTTCTTGCTCTTGAACATATCCAGCGCCAGCATGATTGCGCCGACAGTGATCGCGCTGTCAGCGACATTGAACGCCGGGAAGTACCAGCGGTTCTGCCAATGGACCAGAATGAAGTCGATCACATGGCCCAGCACGATACGGTCGTAGAGGTTGCCCAGTGCGCCGCCCAGTACCAGCGCCAGTGCAACGGCCAGCCACGTGTCGTCACGCCCCAGACGCTTGAGCCAGACGACCAGCACAGCGCTGACCACCACTGCGATCAGGGCGAACAACCAGCGCTGCCAGCCGGCACCATCAGCCAGAAAACTGAAGGCGGCACCGGTGTTGTAGGCCAGGGTCCAGCTGAACAGATCCGGAATCACGATGATCTGCTGGTACAGGGTCAACGCGTTCTCGAAGTAATACTTGCTGGCCTGGTCAATGACCAGAACCAGCACGCTCAACCACAGCCAGGCCAGACGGCCAAACGAGGCGTTAGGCATAGTGACGGACCTCGCCTGCACCGCTGATGTTGTCTACGCAACGGCCGCAGATTTCCGGATGCTCAGGGTTTACACCCACATCCTCGCGATGGTGCCAGCAACGGGCACACTTGGCGTGGCTGGACTTGAGCACTTTGAGTTTCAGGCCCGCGACCTCGGTAACCACCGCATCAGCCGGAGCAGACACCAATGGAGCAACGCTGGCAGTCGAAGTGATCAGCACGAAGCGTAGTTCGTTGCTCAGCTTCGACAGATCGGCGACCAGCGAATCTTCAGCGTACAGGGTCACTTCGGCCTGCAGGTTGCCGCCAATGGCCTTGGCCGCGCGCAGGTTTTCCATTTCCTTGTTGACCGACGTCTTCACCGCCATGATCCGTTCCCAGTAGGCGCGGTCCATTTCGAAGTCGGCAGGCATTTCGGTCAGGCCTTCGTACCAGGTGTTGAGCATCACCGATTCATTGCGCTCGCCGGGCAGGAACTGCCACAGCTCGTCGGCGGTGAACGCCAGGATCGGCGCGATCCAGCGTACCAGCGCTTCGGAGATGTGGAACAGTGCGGTCTGGCAGGAACGACGCGCGGTGCTGTCGGCAGCCGTGGTGTACTGGCGATCCTTGATGATGTCCAGATAGAACCCACCCAGCTCCTGCACGCAGAAGTTGTGGATCTTCGAGTACACGTTCCAGAAGCGGTATTCGCCGTAATGCTCTTGCAGCTCGCGTTGCAGCAGCAGCGTGCGATCCACGGCCCAACGGTCCAGCGCGAGCATTTCTTCGGCCGGCAGGATGTCGGTTGCCGGGTTGAAGCCCGACAGGTTGGAGAGCAGGAAGCGCGCAGTGTTGCGGATACGACGGTAAGCATCGGCGCTACGCTGCAGGATCTGGTCGGAAACCGCCATTTCGCCCGAATAGTCAGTCGCCGATACCCACAGGCGCATGATGTCCGCACCCAGCGAGTCGTTGACCTTCTGCGGTGCCACTACGTTGTTCAGCGACTTGGACATCTTGCGGCCGTTCTCGTCGACCACAAAGCCGTGGGTCAGCAGCTCGCGATACGGTGCGTGATCGTCCAGCATGCAACCGGTCAGCAGCGACGAGTGGAACCAGCCACGGTGCTGGTCGGAACCTTCCAGGTACAGATCGGCACGTGGACCGCTTTCATGGCCCATCGGATGCGAACCGCGCAATACGTGCCAGTGCGTGGTGCCCGAGTCGAACCAGACGTCCAGGGTGTCGGAGATCTTGTCGTACTTGGCAGCCTCGTCACCCAGCAGCTCGCTGGCGTCCAGCTTGAACCAGGCTTCGATACCCTCTTTCTCGACACGCTGCGCCACTTCTTCCATCAGCTCGACGGTGCGTGGGTGCAGGTCGCCGCTTTCCTTGTGCAGGAAGAACGGAATCGGCACGCCCCAGTTGCGCTGACGCGAGATGCACCAGTCAGGACGGTTGGCGATCATTGAATGAAGACGCGCCTGGCCCCACGCCGGAACGAACTCAGTGTCTTCGATGGCCTTGACCGCACGCTTGCGCAGGGTCTCGCCGCTCTCAGGCTGTTTGTCCATGCCTACGAACCACTGCGCGGTGGCGCGGTAGATCAATGGCGATTTGTGTCGCCAGCAGTGCATGTAGCTGTGGCTGATGGTTTCGGTGTCCATCAGGCTGCCGACTTCGACCAGCTTGTCGATGATGTTCTGGTTGGCCTTGAAGATGAACTGGCCACCGAAGAACTCCAGAGACTCGACATACACGCCGTTGCTCTGCACCGGGCTGATGATGTCGTCGTTGCTCAGGCCATACTGCTTGCAGATATTGAAGTCGTCTACGCCATAGGCAGGCGAGGAGTGAACGATACCGGTGCCGGCACCCAGCTCGACATAGTCAGCCAGATAGACTGGCGACAGGCGGTCGTAGAACGGGTGGCGGAAGTTGATCAGCTCCAGCGCCTGACCGGTGGTGGTCGCGATGACCGTGCCTTCCAGCTTGTAACGGGCCAGACAGCTTTCGACCAGTTCGGCGGCCAGTACCAGCAGTTTGTCGCCGACATCGACCAGCGCGTATTCGAACTCGGGATGAACGTTCAGCGCCTGGTTGGCAGGGATCGTCCACGGTGTGGTGGTCCAGATCACGATGGAGGCAGGCTTGCCCAGCGCGGGCAAGCCGAACGCCGCCGCAAGTTTTGCCTCATCGGCGATCGGGAACGCGACGTCGATGGTCGAGGACTTCTTGTCCTGATACTCGACTTCGGCTTCAGCCAGTGCCGAGCCGCAATCGAAACACCAGTTGACCGGCTTGAGGCCCTTGAAGACGAAACCGCCCTTGACCATCTCGGCCAGCGCGCGGATTTCCCCGGCTTCGTTGGCGAAGTTCATGGTCAGGTATGGATTGCTCCAGTCACCCAGCACACCCAGACGGATGAATTCTGACTTCTGGCCTTCGATCTGCTCGGACGCATAGGCGCGGCACAGCTCACGCGTACGGTCTGCGGAGAGGTTCTTGCCGTGGGTCACTTCAACCTTGTGCTCGATCGGCAGACCGTGGCAGTCCCAACCCGGCACATACGGGGCATCGAAGCCCGCCAGGGTCTTGGAACGCAGGATCATGTCCTTGAGAATCTTGTTGACCGCGTGACCGATGTGAATATTGCCGTTGGCGTACGGAGGACCGTCGTGCAGGACGAACTTGGGACGATCCTTGCCAATCTCGCGCAGCTTCTGGTACAGGCCAATGCTGTCCCAGCGCTGCAGAGTTTGCGGCTCGCGCTGGGGCAGGCCGGCCTTCATGGGGAAGGCGGTGTCCGGAAGATTTAGCGTGGCTTTATAGTCAGTCATTTCAGGCTCTTGTTTAGCAGTTAGCCATGCCAATGGGCACGGGCGGCGGCGACGTCCGCATTGATCGCCGTCTTGAGCGCCTCCAGTGAGGCGAAACGCTGCTCATCACGCAGCTTGTGGTGGAAAGCCACCGTCAAACGCCGGTCGTAAAGATCGCCGGCAAAATCCAGAAGGTGCACTTCAAGGTGGGCACTGCCATCACCCGCTACCGTCGGGCGCACACCGATGTTGGCGACCCCCGGCCAGGTTTTGCCATCGATTTCCGTGCTGACCAGGTAAACCCCGCTCAACGGCACACGACGACGCTTGAGTTGCACATTGGCGGTGGGCGTACCCAATTGACGCGCCAGCTTCTGACCATGCAATACCCGTCCAGTGATCTGGAACGGACGACCAAGCATGCGTTCGGCCAGGGCAAAATCCGACGCAGCCAAGGCCTTGCGTACCTTGGTACTGCTGACCCGGATGCCATCTATTTCAACGGTCTGCGCCGCTTCTACAGTAAATCCATACGTTGTGCCGGCCTGTTGCAGGAAGTCAAAATCGCCGACCCGGTCAAAACCGAAGCGAAAATCGTCGCCCACTTCGAGGTGCTGAACGCCGAGGCCGTCGATCAGCACGGTTTCGACGAAACTCGCGGCACTCAGCTTGCACAGTCGCTGATTGAAGGACAGGCAAAGTACCCGGTCAACGCCTTCGGCACTCAGCAGCTCGAGTTTGTCACGCAGTCGGGCCAGACGTGCCGGAGCGATCCCGGGAGCGAAGAACTCACGCGGCTGCGGCTCGAAAATCACCACACAGCTGGGCACACCCAATTCGACGGCACGCTCGCGCAGACGCGCCAGGATAGCCTGGTGGCCGCGGTGAACGCCGTCGAAATTGCCAATCGTGGCGACGCAGCCCCGATGTTCGGGGCGCAGGTTGTGAAGGCCTCTAACCAGCTGCATAACGCACTTCTTGCTCATAAAGTGGCCGATTATAACCACACACGGCCGTGGGCGACAGGCAACACACCAAGACCGGATGAAGGTTCTTGGCGTGGCCCCAGAAAACAACGATCAAACCGGGCCTACATAATGGCCTTGCGGGCGAAATCCCTCAGGCGAAAGCCCAGCAACAGAAGCATGGCGAAGTAAGTAACGACACCCGTCGCAACCAGCGCACCCAGACGCAGAAAGCGCTCCAGCATATGACCTTCGTCCCACGCCGGCATGACGTGCATGAGCCCGAGCAGCACAGCCGACATCACCGCAACAGCGACTAACAGCTTCAACAGAAACACAGTCCAGCCAGGTTGCGGCTGAAACAGGTCCTGTTTGCGCAGCTGCCAGAACAGCAACCCAGCGTTGATACACGCCCCAACACTAATGGCCAGCGCCAGACCGGCATGTTGCAAGGGCACGATGAAGGCCAGGTTGAGCAACTGAGTCACTATGAGGGTGAAGATCGCGATTTTCACCGGGGTGCGGATATTTTGTTGGGCATAAAAGCCGGGGGCCAGCACCTTGATCAGGATGATCCCCAGCAAGCCGACTGAATAGGCAACCAGAGCACGCTGGGTCATGGCTGAATCAAGCGCATCGAATCTACCATACTGGAACAACGAAACGGTCAACGGCTCGGCGAGCAACCCCAGCGCCAATGTGCAAGGCAGGACCAGCACGAAACACAGTCGCAGCCCCCAGTCGAGAATCCGCGAATATTCCTGACGATCGCGCTGCGCGTAGGTTTTCGACAGGATCGGCAGCAGGATCGTACCCAGGGCAACACCCAGTACGCCGGAGGGTAATTCCATCAGACGGTCGGCGTAGTACATCCATGACACCGAACCGGCGACAAGGAACGAGGCAAATATCGTATTGATGATCAGAGAAATCTGACTGACAGAAACGCCAAGGATGGCGGGCAGCATCTGTTTCATTACGCGCCAGACGCCAGTATCACGCAGATTCAGGCGCGGCAGCACCAGCATGCCGATCTTTTTCAGGTGTGGCAGCTGGTAGAGCAGCTGTAGCAGGCCGCCGACCAGCACCGCCCAGCCCAGCGCCATGACAGGGGGATCGAAGTACGGGGTCAGAAAAAGCGCGAAGAAGATCATGCTGACATTGAGCAGCGTCGGCACGAACGCAGGCACCGAGAAACGGTTCCAGGTATTGAGGATCGCCCCGGCCATCGATGACAGGGAGATCAGCAATATATAAGGAAAGATCACCCGCAGCAGGTCCGAGGTCAGCGCAAACTTCTCCGGGGTGTCGACAAAGCCGGGCGCGGTGGCCCAGATCACCCAGGGTGCAAAGATCACTCCGAGCAGCGTCACCAGCGCCAGCGCCAGGGTCAGCAACCCGGTAACGTAAGCGACAAAGGTGCGGGTCGCCTCCTCCCATTGCTGGCTCTTGTATTCCGCCAGGATAGGCACGAACGCCTGGGAAAAAGCGCCCTCTGCGAAAATCCGGCGCAGCAGGTTGGGCAGTTTGAAGGCGATGAAGAACGCATCGGTGGCCATTCCGGCTCCGAAAATGCGCGCGATGATGGTGTCGCGAACAAAGCCCAGAACCCGGGAAACCATGGTTATAGAGCTTACGGCGGCGAGTGACTTGAGTAGATTCATTGAAAGAGTTGTGCGCCTTGGCAAAGGATGGGCGATTAAGCCCGCCATTTATGCGATACTTCGCGCCGCAAAAACGCCCGAAGCAAAGGCCGCGAGTTTACAGGTCACAGGCCGGAAATAAATCCTCCGGTCAAATGTAGCAACCACTCAGCGGAACACCTTAACTGCCCTTGACAAGACTTCAACTCATCGGCATGATTCGCGGCCTATTTTGTTTGCTATTTCACAAAGTCTTTCGAGGAGCTCGACGGTGGCCAACACACCTTCCGCCAAAAAACGTGCAAAACAGGCTGAGAAGCGTCGCAGCCACAACGCCAGCCTGCGTTCCATGGTTCGTACCTACATCAAGAATGTAGTTAAAGCCATCGACGCAAAAGACGCAGAAAAAGCGCAAGCCGCTTATGTTCTGGCTGTTCCTGTTATCGACCGTATGGCCGATAAAGGCATCATCCACAAGAACAAGGCTGCTCGCCATAAAGGTCGTCTGAACGGTCACATCAAGGCTCTGAGCCTTGCTGCTGCAGCCTAAGCGACCCGCTTGTTAAAAAACCGACCTCAGGGTCGGTTTTTTATTGCCTGCTGGAAAGTAGCCGGTGCAACGGAACTTGTGACGCAGAGCGTCACGACAGACATTCCCACGCTGGATGGTATGACCCCCGAAGGTTGGACGCAACCTTTGGAGGCGTCATGGGTAAATATACAGTGCAGGCAAAACTCGCAGCCGTGAAAGAATATTGTG
>NZ_LKBW01000066.1 GCF_002699855.1 Pseudomonas amygdali
CCCGAGGGGGGTCAAAACTAAGTTGGCGATTTAGCACGGAAGGGGGTCACTTTTTAGTTGGCGTTGACAGTTGCAGGTCTACACCACAAGGGATCGCCGCGATGGAGGCTGCGGTTGCGGCTTTTGACATCGCATGCACGAATAGCCACCACGCAGGAACAACGGCGCTTTTTCCGTTCAAGGTACTGAATGAGGTGTTCCAGCCCGTATCGGCAGGGTTGGGGACCGAATACTGACACTGCTCCGAGCGGCTTCGGTCAAACCGCAGCGTGTCGATGCTGACGGTCACCAAAGGCATGCAGCAGACAATGATGACCAGAATCGCGGTGTAGAAGCGGTTCTCGACTCGGGCCAGTGAGAGCACCCCTTTGTTGCCTTCGTCGGCCCCCTCGGCACGTGCCTTGAGCCATTCGCTGATGATGATGGCGGCAAACGGCGCAGCCACCAAACCGCTGTCCTCGATCATGTCCCAGACGCCGCTGTTGATGATCCAGCCCACCAGCGTGAGGTAATACTCCAGGTAATCATTGGTGTGTAACATCATAGTGTACTGACTCCCTCGAGTAGGCCGGCACGCCGTAGCTCCATCAATGCAATCAACAGCAGGGCGATCACCTCACATCGCATTAGACCTGCGGGAATATCGGAGTATGCCTGTTGAACCAGTTGCTTCCTGATCTTGAGCCATCCGAAGGCCAGCGTTGCGTAGACCAACAGCCGCCAGGCCAGCATGTACCCGTAGTGCGTCCTCTGCCATTCGCTGAATTGCTCCAGATCCCCAAACACCTTGTCGACGAACGTCAGAAACGTCACGACCAGTAGCGCCATCAGTAATGACATCAATAGAAAAGTCAGCGCAGCTTTACCCGCTTTTCTCCATCGTCCAGTTTTTGTTGTGGTTGACGTCATTGTCAGTCCTCCTTCTTCGGGCTTTGCAGTTGTTTGAGGCGATCCGGTGTGGGATCCCCCTGGAAGATGATCTTTGAGCCTTCCTGCCGGCTCTGAGCTCGTTGCAGAATGGCGGTCGGAGAGTTGCTGGCCAGATTGCGCCGCATGTCCAGCTCGGTCTTCAGGTTGTCAATTTCCTGTTGCAGGTTGTTGTTCTGCTGACTGACCGCCTGCTGGGCCACATCATTGGCGGCGATGTTCGGTTCCTTGCTCCCGGTAAACAGGGTGCGTTGAAGCAGCAACGCTTTACCCAGCACATCTGATAAAGCGAGCTCTGAAGCAAGGCGTTTGGCCAATATGTCCTGGTCGTGTTCGGAACGAAGGGCCTCGACCACGCCACGCGTCACAGGCAGAGAGCTACTGCTGGCTTGCGACAGGTTCTCCTGCGTGAGGGATTTGTTGCCTGAAATGAGCTCCTGCAGCGCCTTGAGTTTTGAGTCGTAGGACTCTTGAATGAGGGGCGTGAGCCCAACGCCAGCAGTGGAGGTGGTTTTGGTGCAACCCTCACACGTGCGCTGTTGCTGCTCTCCCAGAACACGGTTGGCGAATGTGGTTGCTTCCTGCGGCGAAGACCAAGTGGAGCACACCATGCCGTTGTTGCAGCTCGATGGGCTGATAGACGCTGTATCAGCGGCATTACGTCCGTTCAGCAGGTTGTACCCTGCCCGAGTGACATCGCCTACGACCTTGATCGGTTGTTGGCCCGATCCCCCGGCCTTGCTTCCACCCACCCAGGTGATACCGTCATTCCCACCTTGCTTTTCGACCTGAGCAACGGCTGAGACCGCGTCTGTGTTTCCGGTTTTCACCGCCTGACTCATGGCCTGGCCTTCGGCGATCTTGTCCCAGCCCATCTGCCCTCCCGCGACATCGAGCATCTTGTCCGCTATGGCGCGGCACGTGCCTTTGGAGCGGTCGAAATCAAGACGGCCTTGCAGGATGCCGTTGGTGAGCAGGTTGTAAAGCGCCGGATTGGCGCGCTGGATAATCAGCCCTGGCAATGAAGCCACCGCGCTGGTGGCGTTGGAGATCATCGAGCCCATGATCGTCTGAAAGCCGGAAGTGGCACCGTTCAACTGATTCTCCAGTGTATTGTTCAGGCTCATGTTTCCGCAGACCAGGTTGCTGTTCCAGCCACCGCCAATGCTGATGCTGTCCATGTTCCCGGCGCTTCCCATGGTCACGGCGTTGCCGCCACCGACGCTGTACAACACATCGTCACCGATGACGCTGCCGGACGAGCTGGCACTGATCCCTGGCGTCTCGGCAAGGGCGCTGTTTACCGTCAGGGCGCTCATGATTGCGATAGTCAACATGGCGGCGGCGCGGCGCATGATTGAAGTCCTCTTGATCATCATTGAAAGTCCGTACTGCCAAGAAAGGTTTGTCCTTGCCGCTTGCAGCAGGAATAGGGTCGCCATAGCGCCCAGGCGTATGAGCCGTCTGTGGCCTGCATGCCCGGGCCAAAGTTAGGAAATACAGCGCAGCTTGGACTGAGAGCAGGAGTGAGCTCTTGCCACTTACCCGTGGCAGCGACGCCTTCAATCAGTTCTCCTGCTGGCCAATAACCTGGCATCGGTAGTGCGCGTAGGGGTAGGTAGACATGGACTTGTCCAATTCTTGTGACCACATCGCCAGCACGTTGAGCAATGACCGCAGCTGCCTTGTAATCGTCGGCTTGATGGATGAAGCCGCTCCGGGGGTAAACGCTACCCCACATGTCCCCAGAGAAAAGGCCGCCCACTTCTCTGCGGCCAGGGATGAGCGCCTCTGGGTACACCGATTCAGGAACGCCGTGGCGCCAGGCAACCGTATCCAGTGTGCTCAAGAGGTAAGGCATGTATGGAGTAGCAGCACCTGGGCAGGCGTAGCCAGAAGCACTCGCAAACCGGCTGAACGTCGCTCCCCCTGGGTGACCAATGACGTCAGCATTTTTGAATTTAGCCAGGCTGTCTTCGTTGTTGTGATTGATGGTCCCGTCGCCGCCATCCTGGGCGAATGAGGTGGGTGAGCTCAGCGAAGAGACTTCGACCCAAGGGTTTTCGCCGGTATTGGAGTAGCTTGAAACTACCGCGTCCGGAACGAAGTGGCGAACCTTGGTCGATGTCTTCACCTTGCAGCCAAACGGGGTGCAGAGCAGCCAGTAGCAGATTCCGACCACCTTGTATTCCAGGCAGTCAGGCGACAGGGTTGAGGCGGCGAGGGTGGCCGATGTCACGGTGCCCGCAGCGGCTGGCCCGGTCGAGATCGACAGGGCCAAGGCCGTCCATGCCGAAGGCTTGCGCAGGTTCATCACGGTATATCTCCCTGGCCAGCTTCATCTTGATGGTGGGCAGCACGCCACTGGGCAATGCGCTGTTCCGCCGCCAGAACATTGGGTTCGCCATACACAACAAACGTGCGGTCGACCACCACTGCTGGGACCTTCGTGACCCCAATGCTCCAGGCGTCTACGAGGTTTTGTTGAGCTAAGGCCAGGTCGCGTTGCAAGCGCTGCGCATCGGCGCTCTTGAGGCGCTGCTGCATGATGGCGATGGCTTGTTGCTGATTCGCTGGTAGCCCTTCCGAAAGCTTGGTCTCAAGCCGCTCTTGCTCGTCCAGGAGAATCAGCCGGACATGTGCCGGTGTCTGAACGGGATGGTTACGGTCCGTAATGACCCACGTCTCCGCGTGTGCGAGGGTGATCTGTGAGGCCATGACCAAGCCCAGGAAGCCCAAAAGGCTACGTTTGGATCTGAAGCAAAAGGTTCTGGAGGGAAGCATGTGGCAGTACCTGCAGATGGTGTCAGGTACAGAAAACGCGATTAATGAACTGTCGTCAGTAGGAAACCGTTATCGGGACGGTTGGGGTTTGGTGGCGCCTGTCTGGGCCGTGCGCCTGCCATCGAGCAGCAGGCGCGGTAGCATTTTCTTATAACGCCGCATAAACACTGGTGGTAGGCTTTCCCGGAGGCCTGCTGCTGACTCTCTTTGGAACGACAGCGAATTTCCGCCAATCCTGATAGTGAGTTCCACTACAGCCAAGATCCGTCGTGCAACATACCTTCGACCTGGTCAAATCAAACACCTCATAAGAGTGGCTTCGATGACAGGCCGCACGCCAGAGCGGACGTGCTGCTGCTTTGGCTCACTCACACAGCTGGCCTGCGCGTCACAGAGCTGGCACAGCTTGAAATGTCGCCTTTACCGCCAAGCTGGTAGACGCAATCAATCCCGGTCGAAAAACGCGATGGTCGCAGGTTGAGGCCATTTCGATTGCAGGCCGTTACAGCTAACCAGGGCCGGGCGACCAACGTTGCTGCAGATCGCGACGTATGACTTCGATCACCCATATCCATAGCAAGTGTCCAAAGGTTTCAGATGCCCATTCCGCTGGAGGAAGCTCCCAGAGCGGAGGAGCCCAGTTAAACATCGGTAAAATTACCCCGTGAAAAGCCAGGGTGACAAGCATGCCAAAGCCAAAACCTTGCCATACGGCAACACGCGGATATCTAAGGGCAGTCAGGCAATAGAAGATGGCGAAAAAAATGGAAAAGCTTTGGTGAATCAAGGCGCTGCCATAATTCACCATGTGTCGGAGTACACGTAGGTAAGCTGATTAGCGTTGATACCGAGCGAATCAAGCATCTCTAAAGGCGGGATTGGACGATCTGGTGTGCGAGGCGGAAATGGGATTTCCGTCCCCCACTTGACAAAGCTAGAAACGTTACCTCCAATTAAACCGGCCGCTGCCGCTACACAATATTCACGAGTTTTCAAGTCAACATCCTTTCTTTCGATAGACCAGGCTTGAGAGATCCAGATCCGCGCCCAGAGCGCTTCCTAAAAATAGAAGTGCCCGACGGCTATTCGTATCACTATGATTTTAATAGGTAAATTATAAATATCGAAGCGATCTTATTCTGGGGCTGCACACGATCATACAAATTTTTTCGCTTTCTTTCTGGGGGGTGTAACCCGGCGACCCCCCCCCAAAAAAATATAGCGAGCTAAACCTATGAAGTGAGTACACCTATCGGCGCAGACTCTCCAGTAGTACAGTGCTAGCGTAACCGTCGGGTGGCAAATGCTGATCCTTCTGGTAAGCCCGGATGGCCGCCCTGGTCATCGCCCCTATCACACCGTCAGCAGCACCCAGGGAGTAGCCCTTAGCAGTCAGCAGTTTCTGCAAATCGGTTACCTGCGCAATGCTGCCCAAGGGAGGATTATCAGTCGGCCACGGGTGAGACACGCCTGTCCCGCCAGCATAACTGTCGGCTAGTAGCCCGATCGTTAGCGCATAGGCAGTGGAGTTGTTATAGCGCAGGATGCTACGGAAATTACTTAGGACCATAAATGCTGGCCCGCGATAACCAGCAGGCAGCAGGACCGATGCTTGCTCCTGTGCGAGCTCGCCCGGAATCGCGTGCGTCGTTCCCATCGCCCCGAGCCGTTGCCATTCTGCAACGGGTTTCTTGATCGACATGTCAGCCTGAGCGTAATCGAAATTCTCGGGCAACTGCACCTCCTGTCCCCAAGAGATGCGCGAGTTCCAAGCACTGCGTTTTAAATAAGAGGCAGTGGAGGCCAGCGCATCGGCACGGGAACTCCAAACGTCGCGCCGATTGTCGTGGTTAAAATCAACTGCATAGTCAAGATAGGTTGTCGGGATGAATTGCGTCTGCCCCATCGCGCCAGCCCACGAGCCAATCAATTGCGCGCGAGCAATGTCTTTGTTTTGCAGGATATGAAGGGCGGCCATCAACTGTGTAGCCCCGTAATCAATCCGCCGGCCCTTGTAAGCAAGCGTGGCCAAGGAACGAATCACATCGCGACTACCAATATCCTTACCGTAGCCGCTTTCAATACACCAGATGGCCGCGATAATCTTCGCATCCACACCGTAGTGACGCTCTACCTCGTTCAGAACTGGCTCTTTTTGCAGAAGCTCCTGCCCTTGCTGGATATTCTTCGGAGTCAGACGTTCAGACAAATAATCCCAGATGGCCGTCGTGAACTCTGGTTGCGCCATGTCCAACTGGTGCACAGTAGGGTCAAGCGTGATGTTTTGGAAAGCAAGATCGAGTGTGGCTGTGTCGATGCCCTTAGTAGTTGCATTGCTGCGGAAAGTAGCCAGCCATTGCTGAAAATTCGCCTCTGACGTGCTCTCGTTCGACACGCTGGGAGTCATGTCTGCGGAGAAGCAAGCTGGAGCGGCTGATGCACATGAGAGCATAATGACTACCAGCGATGTAGTTATAACCCTGGAACGCATAGCTTTTGCTCTCCTGTAAAAAATCCAATACGGTGCTCGTTCAGTGAAAGTGGATTATGTGGTGCTTCTAACTTGGGCGAGGTATCAGAGGTATTCTGCTCCAGCCTTATCACTGAAGAGAGGTAGGTGTTCCTGATTTGCATAATCTACATACCCTATGCGCTGAGCCATGTGTTCATATGACAGAACTATACGTGGTCATCGCCAAGCGCTGAATTCCATTGAAAATTTCTATCGGCGATGTAGATACTGCAATGTCACGCTATGTCGACAGCAGGGAGCCCGCAGCATTCGGGGACAAACCGTACGGCCAGCACTTCCTGTAGGAAACAGGCCCTCTTACTGCTCTTATTTCGCTGCGCCTCCACTGCTTGGTAGTCACTCCGTCATGTCTGCCGGCTGAGCCGGTGACGGAGCATCTGCTTTTTCTGGCTGCCGTCTCAATCTCGATTTGCAGGATTTTAGTTTCCTACACACGAACCTTTGCCGTCTTATCCTCCTTGCCGTTTGGTAAGTTCAAATCCCTGCGCATAAACAAGGTTGAACGTGTCTACCACATGCATTATTTCTTCGTCAGGCAGGCTGGCGGGAACCGTCAGTACCGGTTCGCCACCCGCACCTCGCACTGTAGCAGTATGGGGACTCGACTTCCGATCAATCCGAATATCATTGGGGTTTACGAGGTAAAAAAAATTGGTCATGTGCTTCTTCCGTGATTGCTGATAGAGTTTGAAAACTGAGTAGTTGACGCTGAGAGGAAGGTGATTTCTATTCAAATTCCGCACCGAAGATCCAGAAGCGTTTAAGCATAAGCCTGTTTGTTTCAGTTTCGCGTACTGTTATTTCTGGCGTTTCCGAACGCACGTGCTGAGGGGGCGGCCCTTATTCCTGTTTTCAGCAAGACGTCTGACACGGTGTTCCTCTTGTCCAATAAGGTCGCGATGGTTGTGATGCTCCGGTGGCGCAATGCTTTCAGGCCCAATGGGAAAAGCCGTATCTAAGTGAGGAAGCACCTCAGTCAAACTTTGCGCTTCTTGGAGTATCCTGTAGGCATCCAGATTGCTGCTCCAATTATTAATTCCTGCCATTGAACTTCTCCTTGAATAAAAAGTCTTACTGGCCCGCTAGGGTCAAATCATTGCATTCCATTGAGGATCACAAAGCGCTGTAACTGGATTACGGTCTTCTGTAATCCAACCATCTATAAATCGTCTCTTTTTCGCAATTTTTCCGTAACACAGGCCTTGGTTAGCGTAGCCAGCGATTTGGTTCCACCAGCAATAGGCCCAGAGGATCTTTATTGATCTGCATCAAAAAAGCATGAAATTTGAGGCTCGAGGGTACCTATGACATCGCTTATCAGCGATAACGACCAAACGTAAAGCCGCACTGTTGCTGCATCGTGTTTTGCTGCGTGCTTTAATCGGAATGCTACATCCACCGCTGTTGAGGGCGATGACCCGTTCATGCATTTTGGTATTCGGTTTACGCCCAGCGTATCGACCGGCACCCTTGGCCAGGTCGGTGCCTTGGTACGGCTGCCATGATTTTGTTCGTCAGTTGGGCGCGAGGTCTATCGTCTGACTTGAACATCCGGGCAGCGGTGGTGGCTGTCCTTTGGTTGCTCGATACAGCGTTGGTTTATGCCAGAGGCAGAGCGCTGATCCAGTTTTCTAGGTAAAGAGGAAAATCGTATGCTCCTTCTGACTCGCCGCGAAGGTGAAAATATTATGATTGGCGATGGAATTCAGATCCAAGTCTTAAGCGTTTCAGAGGATACTGGGGATGTACGTATCCAGATTGAAGCCCCGGATGTCGTCGAGGCCCAGGGCAGAACCGTTGGGAACGAAGTGGCCGATCACAAGCCTGGCCCTGTTATTACTCATAAGCGGCGGTGGCGTTCGTTGGTCACTCAGTAGGAAGTTTGGATGACCAACCAGATCAGGAGCACAAGATGGCATTGATGAGTGTTGAGCAACTGCTGGATCAAGCTGAGGACGAGTACATGAGCGGAGACCAGCTGGCCTTTTTCAAAGACAGGTTGGAGGTCAAAGCCGCAGAGCTTCGTGATCGCTTGCTCAGCTGTCAGGCCAGTTGCGAAATCGAGCTTCACCCGGACGAAGCCGACTTCGCTTCCGATGAGGAAAACAGAGCGGTGGCAGCAAGCATGATAGAAAGGGACAGACAGACGTTGAGCCATGTGCTTAAGGCCCTGGAAATTCTCGCTCTGGGCGACTACGGTTTTTGTCAGGAAACTGGTGAGGCCATAGGCATAAAACGCCTGCTACTGGTCCCCGAGTCGTTGTACTCGGTCGAATCGATGCGTGCGCTGGAGGCCAAGGGAATGCACCAACGCCAAGTGGCCCAGTAAAGTCGCCGCAGCGATGTGATCCAGGAGAATTGCGATGACTGCAAAAAGTGTCGAGCGCGATGTGGCTATTTCAGAGCTTGCCGACCATTTGGAGCGCGATCTGATGCCTTGTCCAGCAGGACGTACCGCACTGCTGACTTGGATAGAAAAAAAGCTGGCTCAAATAGCGCTCAATCCTGTACCCACAGCAGCTGATGCTGCGTGGTTGATCGAAAGCGCTTATATCCAATGGGCCGCTGCACAGCCAAAGGGCTAAGGGAAATTCTATGAACGCGATTGCTACCCCTGTTATGGGGTTCATAGCGTTTACCGTGCCGCTTAAGGCCAAAGGCGATGGGTATGACTATCCCATCCTGGTTCGGATTGAATTCGAGCGACAGTCAGATGATTCAGTCCAATTGATTTCCCGGGGAGGGCACACAGGAACACTGATCATAAATGCTAGAAGGGTGAACATCTCATGTAACGAATGGGGCAACCGCCCGTATGACCCCCCTTGATAGCCTCGTCCTGACCCGGTGGGCTTTTTCAAAAGCGGGCTGGGTGCTTCGTGACGATGAGTAGATCAGTGCCTATAGGCCTTAACCGACTATTGCTCCCCAACCCCTATGTTGAAACCGAACACGCATCCAGTGGCGGTTCGATGGAAAGCGCTGTGCAGACAATCCTGCGTTGTTGGGCAACATGGTTTGCAGAGTTGTTCAATGTAGATTCAGCGGTTGACACCGGCATATTTCAAAGCAGAATACCGTCGCCGGGGCTGGGTCAGTAGAAAAATACCTCTTTTGCACCGAAAAGACACAAGGAACGTCGTATGAAACCATCAGTGGCTCAAGTAATTGCGGTTCTTGCCTCAATAGGTCTGGGGGAAGCAGGGCAGCGAACAGCAGATCTGGCGTACACCGAGGCAGGTATTCTCGTTCTCTTCTTGGGAATTGTTCTTATGATGGCAGCCTTTGGGGTCAAGCTTCTTGAGCTGCTGCGTGAAAAGTTGCTGATCCGATAGGTAGGGTTTGCCTATCACGCGAGATGAAGTCTGCGTGGACTATCGAACACGATATCAAAGGAAGAGTGAGATGGGCGGAGTGCAGTATGTTGAGCCAGAGATCAGTCAAGCGAGCAGAGTGGGGATTGATGATTTCTTAGAGCTTCTTCAATGTGAAGCGAGCCGTGGTCACTTTACCGGACTCAAAAGTAATACTATGGTCACCCAGTACGCGTCAGAATTGCAGTCTGCAAATGACGCTCTAAGCAGCGGAAAGCCAGCAATGGTAATGACTTACGCTATCAAGGCTCAAGGGCAAGCGATAGGTTTGTGCGTGCTCAGAGCTATAGAAGATCCGACAATTCTAGATCTCAACGTACTGTTGATCAGTCCCAATTGGCGTAATCGAGGTTTTGGTCGCTGGGTTATCAATACATTTCGAGAAGAAATGAAGAACTCTGGGCGTAGGCTTCAAGTGCGTTGCATGCCAGCCTCGATCAGTATGATGAGCTTACTCGTACAGATGGGGTTTCGGGAGATTCCTCAGTCTTTCTGCTCTGTTCGATACTTTTCTTGTTCATGAACGATGTAGGGAGTCTTTCGTCATGAACGGGCTATATAGGGTAGCCTACAGGGGTGGGGAAAAATCTTACTGCCTAGAACTGCCAAAATTCAATCCGAAAACTGAGTTAGCGCGGCCTCTGGCAACATCGTCAATCTGTAGCGGTCATCCATCTTCACCCTCGTCAATCGAATCCTGGCTCAATCCCGTTCAGCCAATGAAGCTGCAGAGCCCTTGGACCACTGAGTGCCCGCAAACCAAATGACTCTCGGAGAGCACGCAGATATGCGTCAGCTCGGTTGAGTCCGAACCACTTGCGCTCCTTGCGCTATTTACCTGTTGTGTGATCTCCTACCGGCACTCGGCCATCACACGATGCCTATTTGAAGGGAATCTGCATGAAAACCATTTCCATATTCAACAACAAAGGTGGAGTGGGGAAAACCACGTTGACGTTCCACTTGGCACATGCTCTCGCGACAATGGGTAAGAAAGTTCTCATTATAGATCTGGATCCTCAGTGCAATATTTCCACTCTCTCAGTCCCTCAAGATTGGCTGATGGATGTTTGGGCAAAGGAAAATGCTTATATTGATGACTTCAAGGCTACTCGCGAGCAGAGCACCGTTGAAGAGTTCGAAGCTCTAAATCAAAATGTTCGATCTATTCACTACCTCCTAACTCCGACCCAAGAAGGTACAGCAGAGATAGGCATCTTGTCTCCGCCAGTTGCACTAGCTCCAAATTTGCACCTTATTCCCGGTCGGTTGACGATGCATCTGTATGAAGAGAAAATATCAAGCCGGTGGAGTGATGTTTATCAGGGCGACCCGCTCGCAATAAGGACTATTACTAGAATAAGGAAGCTTGCCGAGGAATACGCCGCCGCCTACGGGTATCACTTTGTGATCATGGACACGTCTCCTAGGGTTTGTCTGAAAAGTCAGCCCGCAAGCATCTTTCGATGCAAGCCAGTGTGACCATCGCTTTAAAGCTACTTGCCAGCTTGTCGTAACGC
>NZ_LKBW01000067.1 GCF_002699855.1 Pseudomonas amygdali
CAGGATGCAGGCCGCCAAGGCAGCGTAAGTGGATAATTGTCCAACCTTCGGGGGGCATACCACTCCGCGTGGGAATGCAGTTCGTGACGCTCCGCGTCACAAATCTGCGCCGCGCCGCAGACGCAAGACCGGACGCGGAGCGTCCAGAACGGCGTACCGACGCTGGAGCGTCGGCACGATAGGTGTCGCGCTCCTGACTTACAGCTTGATCCAGGTGGATTTCAGCTCGGTGTATTTGTCGAAGGCATGCAGCGATTTATCACGACCGTTGCCTGACTGCTTGAAGCCACCGAACGGGGCAGTCATATCGCCGCCGTCGTACTGATTGACCCATACGCTGCCCGCGCGCAGTGCCTTGGCGGTCAGGTGTGCTCTGGAGATATTGGCGGTCCACACGGCAGCAGCCAGGCCATAAGGCGTGTCGTTGGCTATCTGTATCGCTTCTTCGTCGCTGTCGAACGTCAGCACTGAAAGTACCGGGCCGAAGATCTCCTCTTGGGCGATCTTCATGGCGTTGTTCACGCCGTCGAAAATGGTCGGTTCGACGTACGTGCCGCCGGTTTCCTGCAGAATGCGCTTGCCGCCCGCAACCAGTCTGGCACCCTCGGCGTGACCGGCTTCGATGTAGGACAGCACTGTGTTCATCTGCTGGGTGTCGACCAGCGCGCCCACATTGGTCGCAGGGTCCAGCGGATTGCCGGGCTTCCAGGTGGCCAATGCCTCAAGCACCATCGGCAGGAAGCGTTCCTTGATAGAGCGCTCGACCAGCAGCCGAGAACCGGCAGTGCAGACTTCGCCCTGATTGAAAGCAATTGCGCTGGCGGCTGCGTCGGCGGCGGCCTGCAAATCCGGCGCGTCGGCAAAGACGATATTCGGGCTTTTGCCACCGGCTTCCAGCCAGACGCGTTTCATGTTCGACTCGCCTGCGTAAATCATCAGTTGTCTGGCGATTTTGCTCGAACCAGTAAACACCACGGTATCCACGTCCATATGCAGCGCCAGCGCCTTGCCGACGGTATGACCGTAACCCGGCAATACGTTGAGCACGCCCGCAGGAATGCCTGCCTCGATGGCCAGCTGCGCAATACGAATGGCGGTCAGCGGAGACTTCTCCGACGGCTTCAGGATCACGGAATTGCCGGTGGACAGTGCAGGACCAAGCTTCCAGCAAGCCATCATCAACGGGAAGTTCCACGGCACGATGGCGGCGACGACACCGACCGGCTCTCGGGTAACCAGGCCCAATTGGTCATGAGGCGTTGCGGCGACCTCGTCATACAGCTTGTCGATGGCCTCACCGCTCCAGCTCAGGGCTCTGGCAGCACCAGGAATGTCGACGCCGAACGAGTCGCCAATCGGCTTGCCCATGTCCAGGGTTTCAAGCAAAGCCAGCTCTTCGGCATTTTGCTTGAGCAGCCCGGCGAAACGGATCATGGTTTCCTTGCGTTTGGCCGGAGCCAGTCGCGACCAGGCACCTGAGTTGAAGGCGCTGCGCGCACTGTCGACAGCGCGTTGCGCGTCAGCGGTGTCGCAACTGGCGACCTTGGCAAGCATCCGGCCATCGACCGGGCTGATGCAATCAAACGTCTCGCCGGAGGAGGCTGCGGTGTATTCACCTTGAATGAAGGCACGGCCTTCGATCTTCAAATGCTGGGCGCGTTGCTCCCAGTCAGCACGAGTCAGGGTGGTCATTTGCATGTCCTCCTCTTGTTGAATGTGGGTGTGTCATGGTTGATTAAAGACACAATCTGAAATTTTTCAGGAAGGCCGTTACCCTAAACTAGCGGCCCGACAAAACCAATATATTTGACATAAATAGCCGCCAAGGCGCTTTTTTGTTGATTTTATTAAACAGCTCCGCGCGCGCGGGGCACTAACGCACAGCACGCACGTCAAACCCTCAACGCATTCAGGACAAGGGGCCCATCATGAGCATCGAAAGCATCGTCGACTTCAGTGAAGCCAGCACCGCCGCCGAGCACTATCGCCCTGCACCGGAAAAGGTCTTTAAGGGCGATCCGGCACAAACCCTCTACAACCACTACAACAGCCCCTGCGGACAGATGAGCGCGGGGGTCTGGAATGGCGAGCCCGGGCAGTGGCAGGTGAGTTACTCGGAGCATGAGTATTGCGAGATTGTGCAGGGTGTTTCAGTCCTGCGCGACGAGCAGGGCAACGCGAAAACCCTGCGCGCAGGCGACCGTTTCGTGATTCCAGCCGGCTTCAAGGGCACTTGGGAGGTGCTGGAAACATGCCGCAAGATTTATGTGGTGTTTGAAGCAGCTGCGGATAAATAAGTACTGCCCTTGCAGCTATGCCAGGAGCGCAGACACAAAAAAACCCGCCGAGGCGGGTTTTTTTGTAGCCGACAGAATCAATTACTTGATTTTGCCTTCTTTGTAGATCACGTGCTTGCGTACAACCGGATCGAATTTTTTGATTTCGATTTTATCCGGGGTAGTACGTTTGTTCTTGTCGGTGGTGTAGAAATGGCCTGTACCAGCGCTCGACACCAAACGGATCAATTCACGCATGATTCTCTCCCTTAAATTTTGCCGTCGCGACGCAGTTCAGCGAGCACAACTTCAATGCCACGCTTGTCGATGATACGCATGCCTTTAGCAGATACGCGCAGACAAACAAAACGCTTCTCGCCTTCAACCCAGAAGCGGTGATGCTGCAGGTTTGGCAGGAAACGACGACGGGTTTTGTTGTTTGCGTGGGAAATGTTATTCCCAGTCACCGGACCCTTACCGGTAACTTGACATACTCTCGACATGCCTCAGCCCTCTAAAACCACATGCCCAACCCGGCATGGGTTGGCCGCTTAATCTCTCAGTCATTTGGCGCCAGGCGCCGCGTTTCTTTAAGGGTCTTACCGGCTACACCTACAGTGAAGGAACCGGGCCCCTAGAAAAGAGCGCTGCTTTATACCAGAAAGCCTTGGACGCAACAACAGGCAAAGCACTTTGACCCGAATGAATCCGCTCTGCGCGGCGGTATGCTCAAGCAATGCGGGGGCACAGGCAAATCGACCGCTCGTCGCACCGTAACGATTGTTCTACGCCAGTACATGGTCTAGGGTTAGTCCCTCACCAGACTGCGCCGGCAGATGGGGCCCTTTCTGAACAGGAAATAACGCCATGCGCCTAGCTGCACTCCCTTTTTTGCTTGTTCCGTTGCTGCTTCCGATTGCCGCCCAGGCATCGAACCTTGTGGTCTGCACCGAAGCCAGTCCCGAAGGCTTCGACGTTGTGCAGTACAACTCCCTGACCACCACCAACGCATCGGCCGACGTGCTGATGAACCGTCTGGTGGACTTCGATGCCCAGAGCGGCAAGCTGGTGCCGAGCCTGGCAGAAAGCTGGACCGTGTCCAAAGACGGCCTGACTTACGACTTCAAGCTGCGCGCCGGAGTGAAATTCCACACCACTGACTATTTCAAGCCGACTCGCGAGCTGAGCGCGGATGATGTGCTGTTCAGCTTCCAGCGCATGCTCGACCCGCAGAACCCGTGGCACAAGATCGCCCAGAGCGGTTTTCCGCATGCGCAATCCATGCAGTTGCCCGCGCTGATCAAGAGTATCGAAGCGCCCAATGCACACACCGTGCGCTTTACGCTCAACCATGCGGACTCGACCTTCCTGGCCATGCTGAGCATGGGTTTCGCCTCGATCTATTCAGCCGAATATACCGCGCAGCTGTTGAAGGCGGGCACGCCGGAAAAACTCAACAGCCAGCCGATCGGCACCGGGCCGTTCGTGTTCAAGCGCTTCCAGAAAGACGCCGCGGTGCGCTATGAGGCGTTCGACGATTACTTCGTCGGCAAGTCTGATATCGACACGCTGGTGTATGCCATCACGCCGGACGCCAATGTGCGCCTGCAGAAAATCCGTCAGGACGAATGCCAGATAGCGCTCTCGCCCAAGCCTCTGGATATTCAGGCAGCCAGCAAGGACGACTCACTCAAGGTCGAGAAGACTGAAGCGTTCATGACCGCGTTTGTCGCGATCAACAGCCAGCACCCGCCGTTCGACAAGCCGGAAGTTCGCCAGGCCATCAACCTGGCGTTCGACAAGGACAATTACCTGAAAGCCGTGTTCGAAGGCACCGCTGAAAAAGCCAATGGCCCTTATCCGCCCAACACCTGGAGCTACGCCAAAGACCTGCCCGGCTATCAGCACGATGTCGCCAAGGCCAAGACTTTACTGGCCAAAGCCGGTCTGAAGGATGGTTTCAAGACCACTATCTGGACCCGGCCTTCCGGCAGCCTGCTTAACCCCAACCCAAGCCTGGGCGCTCAATTGTTGCAGGCTGACTTGAAGCAGGTCGGCATTGATGCCGAGATCAAGATCATTGAGTGGGGCGAACTGATTCGCCGCGCCAAGGCTGGCGAGCATGACCTGCTGTTCATGGGCTGGGCGGGCGACAATGGCGACCCGGATAACTTCCTGACCCCGCAGTTCTCGTGTGCAGCCGTGCAGTCGGGCACCGATTTCGCCCGTTATTGCGACAAGACGCTGGACAAGCTCATCACCGATGGTAAGTCCGTCAGCGATCAGGGCGAACGCAGCAAGCTGTACCATCAGGCGCAGCAGCAGGTCCAACAGCAGGCACTGTGGATACCCCTCGCCCACCCGACCGCAGCAGCCTTGGTACGCAAGGACGTCACGGGTTATCAGGTCAGCCCGTTTGGCAGGCAGGATTTCTACAAGGTGCAGGTCAAGTAAGTCGTCAGACCTAGGCCTGTCTGCGTAACTGGCGTGCCCAAGCCCTGCATTNTACCACGCAGAGCGCGGGAACGATAAGCCGAATCCCGACCTATAGCTCCGCGTGAGCGCTACATCAACCCGCGCTCAACCATCGACAGTGGCTCGCCGTCGCCCACGATCACGTGGTCCAGCACATGAACATCCACCAGCATAAGTGCTTCCTTGAGGCGCTTGGTCAGGTCAATGTCGGAACGGCTGGGCGTGGTGATGCCGGAAGGATGGTTGTGGCAGAGGATCAGGCTGGCGGCGTTGTGAGCCATCGCTCGTTTCACCACCTGGCGCGGATGCACATAGGAGGCGTTGATCGTCCCGCGAAACAGTATCTCGAAGGTCATGACCCGGTGCTTGTTGTCCAGAAACAGGCAGGCGAAAACTTCATGCTGTTCATGTCTGAGCTGAGCCTTCAGGTAGTTGCGCACCTGAGTGGGGTTTTCCAGCGCTGAGTCACGGCGCAAGGACTCGGCCATGTGCCGGCGCGCCATCTCCATGACTGCCTGCAACTGAGCAAATTTGGCAGGCCCCAGCCCGAGCTGGGAGGTAAACGTGGACAGGTCAGCATCCAGTAACGATCTGAGCCCGTCGAATTGATTCAGAAGATGACGGGCAAGGTCTACGGCGCTTTTTCCGGCCACCCCGGTGCGTAAAAAGATAGCCAGCAACTCGGCGTCGGAAAGGCTCCCCGCCCCCAACTCCAACAAGCGTTCCCGCGGGCGTTCGGCCGCGGGCCAACTGCGAATACTCATAGCACCTCCATGTGATTGGGCACCGCTGTTGCGGTGCAGTCGCTGTGCTATCTTAGCCCATCTTTTTTGCGCGACGGCCTGGCCTGGGGAGGCGTCATGGACGTCGCGTATTCACTCGACCAAAAAGGCAGGTCTATGCAGCGGCTGTATCGAAAACGCATCGTTCTTGGCGTCGGCGGCGGCATCGCGGCCTACAAGAGCGCCGAGCTGGTCCGCCGCCTGCGCGATCAGGGCGCAGAAGTGCGTGTCGTCATGACCAAAGGCGGAGCAGAGTTCATTACGCCGCTGACCATGCAGGCCCTGTCCGGGCACCCTGTGCACCTGGACCTTCTCGACCCGGCCGCAGAGGCCGCGATGGGCCATATCGAACTGGCCAAATGGGCCGACCTGATCCTGATCGCTCCGGCCACCGCCGACCTGATCGCGCGCCTGGCGCAAGGCATCGCCAACGACTTGCTGACCACCATCGTGCTGGCAACCGATGCCACCGTCGCCATCGCACCGGCGATGAATCAGGCAATGTGGCGTGACGCCTCAGTGCAAGCCAATACCAGGCAGCTTGAAGAGCGTGACTTTCGTGTGTTTGGGCCAGCGTCCGGCAGTCAGGCCTGCGGCGATGTCGGCTTCGGTCGCATGCTGGAGGCCGAAGATCTGGCCCAGTGCGCAGCGGACTGTTTCCAGCGCCTGAGCCTGACCGGCAAGCATGTGCTGATCACCGCTGGCCCGACCCAGGAAAACATCGATCCGGTGCGCTACATCACCAACCACAGCTCCGGAAAAATGGGCTTTGCCCTGGCCGAAGCGGCTGTGGAAGCCGGTGCGCGCGTCACGCTGATCACCGGGCCAGTCAATCTGCCGACGCCGGATCGCGTCTCGCGCATCGATGTGGTCAGTGCCCGCGACATGCTGGCGGCGTGCGAGGCTGCCATCCCCTGTGACCTGTTCATCGCCTCGGCAGCGGTGGCTGACTACCGTCCGGAAGTTGTCGCCCCGCACAAATTGAAGAAAGATCCTTCAAACGGTGACGGCTTGCTGCTGCAGATGGTCCGCAATCCGGATATTCTGGCGACCATCGCAACCCGCCCGGATCGCCCTTTCAGCGTCGGTTTCGCCGCCGAGACCGAACACCTGCTCGACTACGCTGCCCGCAAGCTCAAGGACAAGAACCTCGACCTGATTGTCGCCAACGATGTCGCCAACCCGAGCATCGGCTTCAACAGCGAGGAAAACGCCTGCAGCGTGATTGACCGAGGGTTGCACGTAACACTTTTCGCCCAGACCAGCAAGGCCAAGATCGCTCGCCAGCTGGTCACTTTTATCGCCGACCGCATGAATCAGGTTTAACTACGAATGCACGCTCTACAAGCCAAGATCCTCGACCCTCGCATTGGCAACGAATTTCCACTCCCGGCCTACGCCACTGTTGGCTCGGCAGGCCTGGACCTGCGTGCCATGCTCAAGGAGGATACCGTCCTCGAGCCCGGCCAGACCCTGCTGATCCCTACCGGCCTGTCGATTTACATCGGCGATCCGGGCCTGGCCGCGTTGATCCTGCCGCGCTCCGGCCTGGGTCACAAACATGGCATCGTGCTGGGTAACCTGGTGGGTCTGATCGACTCCGATTATCAGGGAGAATTGATGGTGTCGTGCTGGAACCGTGGCCAGACTGCATTCAACATCGCGGTGGGCGAGCGTATTGCGCAACTGGTGTTGGTGCCTGTGGTGCAGGCGCATTTCGAGCTGGTTGAAGCGTTCGACGAAAGTCAGCGTGGCGCTGGCGGCTTCGGTCATTCCGGCAGTCATTGATCGCCATTCGGCACATAATCCGGGTTCGGGACAAGACTCAGGGAGAGGTCGGTGAAAGGTAGTCAGCACAGCGCTTCACAGCACGCCATACACGCCGATAACTCGCCTCCGGCTGCGAGCCTCAAAGGACTCGCGCCTGGCCTGGTGCCTGCCGCCATCGGCCTGCTGATTGCTGCGGCACTGGTCTGGACAGCTCTGGCCACCGGTCCGCAGCAACAGGACCAGCTTGTTCAGGCCTGGGGCGGCAGTCAGGCAGCAGCGGTGGGTTTGGCGCTGCATCAGATCAACGCGGACACCCAGTCGGCGGCCTCCGGCGCAGCACTTGTGCAGACGCTTCAGAGCAATGACGCCGCTGCCCTACTGGCCGCTCAGGAGCGATTTACCCGTTGGGACGGCCTTGCAGGCGCTCGGCTGTACTCCAAGGGGCTGGCCGATGTGGACACGCAAGGCGCACTGCCCGTCAGTTTCGCCACCCTGGACATGCTAAACAAGGCCGCACAAGGTGAGACGGTCGCCCCGGAAGCGCGCAAGGTCGGCGAGCGCTGGTTGATCTACAGCGCAGCACCGGTGCGTGCCACTGCCACTCAGCCGGTGATGGGTACGCTGCTGCTGGCCTTTGACCTGCAGCGCTTGCTCAATGCCTTGCCGACGCTGCCTGCCGATGCCGGGCAAGTGTTGCTCAGCCAGCAATTCGGCAGCGGGCCCGCTCAGGTTTTCCTGCAGCGCGGTCAGGCCGTTGACGGCAAAGCACAGGCCTTCGATACCGGTTATCCAGGCTGGAAACTCGAGTTCACGCCCGGTCCCGGGCTGAAAACCTCTCCATCCGTGATGCTTCTGCTGCTGGCATTGATTATCGCTGCAGCGGGCGTGCTGCTTGGCTTGCAACGTAATGAACGGGCCCTGCAGAAGCGTATTTGCGCCGACGCACGGCAACTGGATCAACTGCTCCAAGAACTCTCACGCGGAAAAGCCGTCAAACCCTTCGGTTTGAGCCTCCCGGCCCTTAGTGGTCTGGCTCAGGCCCTTGCTCGTGTCTCGCTTCGTAGTCAGCCTCAGGCAGTGCCTGTCCTGGCGGCGGGCGAGCAGCGCGATGCAGATATTGCCAAAGGCAGTGCTTCGTCCACCGTGGCTGCATCACGCACCGACTGGACCGATCCGCTGTTTCAAGATACCGATATCCTTGATATCGACCTTCTCGACGAAAACCAGGACTTCCTGAGATCGGAGCATAACCTCGCTATGAACAGCCCAGCATCCGTGGCACCCAACCTTCCCGAGACTATTTTCCGTGCCTACGACATTCGTGGAGTGGTCGGGGACACCCTCAACGCTGAAACGGCTTACTGGATCGGCCGCGCCATTGGCTCTGAAAGCCTGGCGCAGAACGAACCCAACGTCAGCGTTGGCCGCGACGGTCGCCTTTCAGGCCCTGAACTGGTAGAGCAACTGATTCAAGGTCTGCACGACAGCGGCTGCCACGTCAGCGATGTGGGCCTGGTGCCAACGCCTGCGCTGTATTACGCAGCCAACGTGCTGGCCGGCAAGACCGGCGTCATGCTGACCGGCAGCCACAACCCCAAGGACTACAACGGCTTCAAGATCGTCATCGCCGGCGACACCCTCGCCAACGAGCAGATCCAGGCGCTGCACGAGCGTATCAAGACCAACAACCTGACTTCGCAGAAAGGCAGCATCACCAAAGTCGACATCCTCGATCGCTACTTCAAGCAGATCAAGGACGACATCGTCATGGCGCGCAAGCTGAAGGTCGTGGTCGACTGCGGCAACGGCGCGGCAGGCGTGATCGCGCCGCAGCTGATCGAAGCGCTGGGTTGTGAAGTGATCTCGCTGTTCGCGGAAGTGGACGGCAACTTCCCCAATCACCACCCGGACCCGGGCACGCTGGAAAACCTGCAGGATCTAATCGCCAAGGTCAAGGAAACCGGTGCCGATCTGGGCCTGGCATTCGACGGTGACGGCGACCGTGTCGGTGTCGTGACCAACAAGGGTAATGTGGTTTACCCGGATCGCCTGTTGATGCTGTTCGCGCTGGACGTGCTCAAGCGCAACCCGGGTGCCGACATCATTTTCGACGTCAAATGCACACGTCGCCTGACTCCGCTGATCAGCGAACATGGCGGTCGTCCGGTGATGTGGAAAACCGGCCACTCGCTGATCAAGAAAGAAATGAAAAAGAGTGGCGCGCTGCTCGCAGGTGAAATGAGTGGCCACATCTTCTTCAAGGAACGCTGGTTCGGTTTCGACGACGGTATCTACAGCGCGGCACGTCTGCTGGAGATCCTCAGCCAGGAGTCGGCCAATGCCGAAGACCTGTTCGAAACCTTCCCGAACGATATTTCGACGCCTGAAATCAACATCAAGGTGACGGATGTCACCAAGTTCAGCATCATCAAGGCCCTTGAAACCGACGCGCAGTGGGGCGACGCCAAACTGACAACCATCGACGGTGTCCGCGTGGACTATCCGAAGGGTTGGGGTCTGGTCCGTGCGTCCAATACCACGCCGGTACTGGTGCTGCGTTTCGAGGCCGAAACCGAGGCTGAGTTGCAGCGCATCAAGGACGTGTTCCACGCTGAGCTGAAAAAAGTTGCACCGGATCTCGACCTGCCATTTTGATTGTTTTTCCTTTTGACTGGAGCCCTGAATGACCCTCGAACGTGATGCCGCCTCTAATGTAGCCAAGGTCCTTTCCGAAGCGCTGCCTTACATTCGCCGCTTTGCCGGCAAGACGCTGGTTATCAAGTACGGCGGCAACGCCATGGAGAGCGAAGAGCTGAAAACCGGCTTTGCGCGCGACATCGTGTTGATGAAAGCGGTGGGTATCAACCCGGTGGTGGTTCACGGCGGCGGGCCGCAGATCGGTGATCTGCTCAAGCGCCTGTCCATCGAGAGCCACTTCATCGATGGCATGCGCGTGACCGATGCGCAGACTATGGATGTGGTGGAGATGGTCCTGGGTGGCCAGGTCAACAAGGACATCGTCAACCTGATCAACCGTCACGGCGGCAGCGCGATCGGCCTGACCGGCAAGGACGCTGAGCTGATTCGTGCGAAGAAACTCACCGTCACGCGCCAGACGCCGGAAATGACCAAGCCCGAAATCATCGACATCGGTCAGGTCGGTGAAGTGGTCGGGGTCAACACCGGGCTGCTCAACATGCTGGTCAAAGGGGATTTCATTCCGGTCATCGCGCCTATCGGCGTGGGCCCGGACGGCGAGTCGTACAACATCAACGCCGACCTGGTCGCAGGCAAGGTTGCCGAGGCCCTCAAGGCCGAGAAGCTGATTCTGCTGACCAACATCGCCGGCCTGATGAACAAGCAGGGCGAAGTCCTGACTGGGCTGACCACCGAACAGGTCGACGGCCTGATCGCCGACGGCACGATCTACGGCGGCATGCTGCCGAAGATCCGTTGCGCGTTGGAAGCGGTTCAGGGTGGAGTCAATAGCTCGCACATCATCGATGGACGAGTGCCCAATGCGGTCCTGCTGGAAATCTTCACCGACAGCGGTGTAGGTACTCAGATCACCAACCGCAAGCGGCACTGATTCAGGCGTAACACCCAAAGGCCCCGTGAGCTTACGCTGACGGGGCCTTTTTGTTGGTTGATGATGATCGCTGATTATCGTTCCCACGCTGGAGTGGTATGCCCCCCGAAGGTTGGACAATTATCCACTTACGCTGCCTTGGCGGCCTGCATCCTG
>NZ_LKBW01000068.1 GCF_002699855.1 Pseudomonas amygdali
CCGAGCTGGTAAAACAAGGGCCTGCCTGACGGCAGGCCCTAACCAGCCCGAACACAAAAAAACTGATACTCCCCAATTGACCGGTATTTACAGGAACCTTCAGAGGCCTTTTACCGACTGACAAGCCTGCTTGCCGGCATCAGCATCTCAATAGAAAAAAACCCGGTTTATGAGCCACAAGCCGCATTTTATCCTCGCACAGAGATACCGCATGCCATACGTAGCGCGGACACAATAATTCGCCTGCAGAGTCGTTTGCCGGGACTTATCGGCAGTCTCGAAAACCTGAGCATTCACGCTGTCTGCAAGCTGTGCCGGATTACCGAAAGAGCGAATAATCAGGGTGTACCTTATCGCGCAGGAATTGAAATCGCTGACAGATCTGAAGCGCCCAAAGCCCAGCGTCTTCACCTGGACGCATTGGAGTTATTTTTTGCCACGCCAGCTAGTCAAGCTTCACCTACTGGTAGCAGTAGACACTATTACCAATGGGCAGTGAGGGCACAATTCATCTTGACCCGCGGAGGAGAGCAACGCTATTTCCCTGCTCCGCCGATCAAGGACCCGACTCAATATAGCCAAGATTGGGCAACGGCCAACTTTAACAAAATCAACCAGCCATTCTGGGCTGACGAAGAAGCTCACAAGGCCTCTTCCAATGATTGATCCGAATGAGCGCCACTACGAAAGCCTGGCCTACCGACCTGGCAATATTCCCGAGCAGGCATCATTGCGCACGGAGCCATATCACTCTTGCTCGGCCCGACTCCCTTGGGGAAAAACTCAACAGACGACATCAATGAAACTCCTTGAGGAGTCCACCCCAGAAAAAATGAGGATCTGGGAGCAAGTAGCGAAAGAAAAAGAGAAAAACAAAACAGCTGGAACCGATATGCCGGCACTCCATCAAGAAGTCGAACTTCACAATAAGTGTGACCACGAGCATTTCAGATTTGCGCCTCTTCCACGCTGGTCACGGTTTTGGCTGATCTCATTACAACTCGGGAAAGGAGGATTCATCGTGCTCTCCCCTTTCATAGTGCTAGCACACCTGTCTCTGATATCGGTATCCCATAAACCATGGCAGGCGGTAACCGTAGACTTACTTTTAGGGGCCTACCCGTTGTATTTAGGTAGCCCTTTACTGCTTTGGCTTATAGGCCACGTTGTCATTTACCATTTCCCTCTGGTTTGGCTCCGCCCCCCAAAAGGCCCACTCTGGGAGCTTAATCGCAGAACCGGTCTGGTCACTATATTCGACTATAAACGCCATCGAAAAGAAGGTGTGATCGACGAATTCGTTGCGCCTTTTTATGAGTTCGATGCCTACATGACCACCACCCATAATCTTCACGGTCCTACCTACGGGCTACTGCTTCAGCATCGCTATGAAGACCGTAAGATCAATTTTCATATGCTGATGAACGCCGACGACTTCCAGCAACGCCCCTGCGCACTCTGGGACTTCCTGCAAAACTACATGGACACCAGCGGCCCGATTCCGGACATTCCACTGTTTGAACCATACCGGCACCTGGATCCGGTCACTGCCAGCTACGATCAGCAGCGCGGTCGCGACCCTCGCTACTGGGTCGACATGGATGACGCCACGTTCAAGGCCGAGGTCGATGCCATGTGGCAGCGGATTTATGCGATCGATACGTTTAGCCGCCCTAACCTTATGGCGCGGTATGTGGATTACGGATCATGAGGTGCCATTTCCCGCCTGCGGTGGATCTGCGCTCGATGTCACAAGCTGTAGAGGCATAGCGCTTTCGGCAAGTGCCCAAATGCGTCGCGGTAGTCTGCATGTCAGCAGCATCACCTGAACGATCCAGGCACCACCAGTTTCAAAACAACTCCGAAAGCGGCGTGCCTTTCAACTGCAATGCCCCCGCCGCCGCTGCTCGCGCACGGTTCAAGCTCTGCGTGCAACGCCAACCCTTCGACTGACTGCCCGCCGGTGCAACAGCGCAACCAGAAACAGCGCCGTGACCGACAGCCAGACACTGACCAGCAGCACCGGTTGAGCGTTGTCGCCTGATACCCACTGCGACGCCAATAGCGGTCCGAATGCGCAGCCGAGCAGTTGCATGCCCGGAATGAGCCCGGCGATGCGTCCCGAGGGGTCGATTTGAAGCGCGATGCGCACCTGAAACGGCGTCAGCATCAGGTAGATCAGGGCAAAAAGACCGCACAGGCCCAGAAATACATTTACGCCCTGATCAGCCGTTGTGTACATGCCCAGCGCAATGCTCGCCAAGAGCAGTGCGGCGGCGGCCAGCATCGAATAGTCAGGCACCCGGCGCACCAGCAAAATGCCCAGACAGCCGCCCAGGACCTGCATGAACAGCATCGCCGAGACAAGCAATTGAGCCGAGTGCGCATCCAGCCCTGCGTGAATGCCCAGCGGTTCCAAGTACGCCCAAAGACCGCCTACCGCCGAGAGCTGCATGAACACCAACATCAATAGCAGCACCTGCTTCAGGTTCCATTTGAAGCCTGATACTTCTGGTTGTTTGTCAGGCTGTTGCGGCAGGCATTTGGGTAGCCAGGCAACGAACAGCACGGAGCCTGCGGTCAGAACTCCAAGAAACACAAAGCCTGCGTAGACGCTTTGATCAGGCAATATCAGGTATGCAAGTGTTGCAGCTATCAGCGCCTGAGCCAGTGTCTGGACCACCATGAACACACCTGCGACCCGATCCGGCGCAGGCCCCTGAACGATCAGGCTCACGGCCCCCCATAACAGTAGCCCCTCGGCCAGCCCCGCCAGCGCGCGTGCAGCGGTCAACGGCCCGTCGCCGGTGACATTGGCCGTGACAAGATCCATTCCGGCAGCGCACAGGATGGCGATGACCGTCAGCAGACGCAGGTTGAGCATCGAGCGCAGCAGGTCGCCCAGCACCACACCGAGCCCCAGCGCGACGATTTCACCCATCGCGACCAGCCCGACACCTTCCAGTGAGACGTGGTCTTGCGCCAGTAATTCGCCAAGAAGCAATGGTTGCAGCCCCACCATCAGTACCGCGACAGAGCCCAGTGCCAATGCGGCACTCAAATGCCTGCGAGTTACAGCGGACGACGTTTGCATGGCATGCGCCTCTTGAGAAGTTTTAGTAACCGCGGGTTTCTGGTGGGATCTTGCCTTCGGCAAAGCACTGCGCCGCCCGCTTCTCGTCTTTCATCAGCCTTCCGTTGGCGACCAGCACCACCCACCAAGGCAGCAGCGTGAGGTGTGTGCCGCACGCCTTGGCCAGGGTGTAGGCTTTCGCGCATTTCTCGAACAATTCTGCGTTGAGCACCATTCGAGGGCCTGTGGTGCCCATCACAACCGGAGTTCCATCGATAACCGCGGCATTGCCGCCACGCGTCAATGCACATGCCAGGGGCCGGTCAGCACTGGCGGGCGACCCCATGTGGCCTATATGACGCGCCTGCTCATCAAATAGAATCGGCAGGACCCCGCCAAAATCGACAAGGCTTTTTGCAAAGGCCCCACCGCCGATCAGGATTGCGCCGACATCGGCACGAACCCTATAGATCGCCGCGTGGGTCTGGCGCTCGTCCTCTGCGGAATCGGACAACGCGACAGCCTGGGGTGCCAGGTCGTCGAGTTTCCCCAGCCACATGCCCTGTTCGCCTGGCAAGCGCAATGAAATACTGCTGTGTGAGTCCACCTGACCCATCATCCGTTCGCGCAGCTCAAACCACTGTTTTCGAAGTAAATCGTGCATGGTGCTCACCTCACACCAATTGAAAAACGGCGTCGAACCGCTCGAGCGCGTCATCAATGACGTCGTCGGTGTCTGCCAGGCTGGTGTAGATACGGCTGCCCGCGAGGGTGATCAGGCCATGAGCGGTATACGCAGCCCCCATCTCCTCCATCATGTGCTTGCGGGTCTTGGCCTCATTGCGAGCCCTCAGCAGCTTGAGCGGATTACTGGTGTCGAGCAGCAGCACACCGGAAGTCTGCAGATGCACGATGGAGCCCATGTTGTAGGCAACATAAGGCAAGCCACGTCGATTGATGATTTCATCAAGTCCTGCGCGCATGCGGTCGCCCGCCCTGCCCGCTAGCGCCGGCGCATTCAGGCGGCGCGCCTCCAGCAGCGCGTAATAACCGGCGACGCACGACAGCGGGTTGGCCGACAGCGTCCCTCCTACGAACGCCCTTCGGGAAGATGTACCAATGCCACCGGCAAGCAGTTGCATCACATCTCTGCGTCCGCCAATGGCACCCGCCATCGGGTAGCCTCCCGTCAGGCACTTACCCAGTACCGTGATGTCCGGCATGACGTTGAAATAAGCTTGTGCGCCGCCCAGACCCGCACGGAACCCGGTGACTACTTCGTCGAAAATAAGCAGTGCGCCAAATTCGTTACACAGTGCACGCAACTGTCGGTTGAAGTCGGCGTGTACCGGGCGTGTGCCACTTTCCGGGCCAAAGGGTTCGACCATAATCGCTGCAGTGCCGCCACGAAGGCGATTGATCTGCAGCCTGCGGCGTAATGCATCCAGATTATTGGGCGGGCTCTCCTGGGTGTTTGCCGTGGCACCTCGCGGAATACCCACCGCCTCCATGCGACCGGTACCCGGCAGGCGCATGCCGTAGACCAGTTGATCGCTCCAGCCGTGATAGGCGCCGCCGATTTTAATCACCCACTTCTTGCGGGTGTAGGCGCGTGCCAGGCGTACCGCTGCCATCACCGCTTCAGTGCCCGAGCCCAGCAAGCGCAGCATGTCGACACCGGGCATCACTTCACAGACCAGTTCGGCGAGCTTGACCTCGTACTCATGCAGCAAGCCGGTCACCGGCCCGCATTCATCGAGAATACGGTTGACCTGTTTGCGAATGGCCGGGTGATTCGAACCCAACAAAGTGGGGCCACCCGCCTGTAGAAAATCGGTGTAGCGGTTGCCGTCGACATCCGTCAGGTGCGCACCTTTGGCCTGGGCGAAGGCCAGCGGAAACGGATAGTTGAACGCAAGATTGTGTTGCACACCTCCCGGTATGACTTTTTTGGCTGCCTCGGAAAGACGCTTGGAGCCCTGACAGCGCTCGTCGAAATAGCCCATGACCTTGCTCATTGCTTCGCGTTTGATCGGGCGAATGGGCTGCTTCACCAGTTCGTCGAACCGGCGGTAGAGGGAATCGACGTCCGGCCATTGCGATACAGCCGATTCGGGAATTGCAGGCATGCTGGCAGGATCAAGAGGTTTGTTCATGATTGAGTCTCTGAAAAAGTCTGAGGGCTGAGTGCGTGCGAGCTGGAACTGGTCAGGGCATTGATCAGGCGGGCCACTGCAGCGCGTGACTCAGGTTTTCCACGGGTATTGACTTTGATCTGGTTGACAAGATGATCACGGCAGAATGTTTCCAGGTCCTCCAGGCGCGTCAGGGTGGTTTCGATATCCGCACCGCAACACAGAACGCCGTGATTGCGCATCAGGTAAACGTTGTGATCCGACCGTATGGCCCTGCCGAGCTTGCCGGCCAGCCAGCCGGACCCGGACGGCGCATAACCCACCAGTTGAATGCGTTTGCCCAGCGACTTCCATAGCGGCGGGTAAGGCACGTCCAGCGCTTTGCCGAACAATGTGCAGGCACTGGCCAGGGGTTGGTGGGTATGGATACTGCAATTGACATCTGGGCGACTGCGCAGGACTTTGGCGTGCAACTCGCTTTCCACCGAAGGCGAACGTTCACCTGACAGTTGCTGCAGATCCTTGAGTCGCAGGACGCAGACATCCTCCGGTCGCATACTGAAATAATCGGTGGCCGACGGTGTGACCGCGATGTGCAGCGCGTCGATACGCAGCGCAAGGTTGCCGCCGGTGGCGGCGAAGAAGCCGCGGCGTGATTGGTGCCGCGACAGGTCGACGATCTGTTGTTGGACATTGTTCATGGTGTCGTCTCCTGCGATGGGTTCAACCTGCGATACAGTGGTGCCAGGCGTTTGCGGACTTCCTTGAACGTGGCGAAGCGGTCGTCATACAGGTTTCGGGTTGAGCGGGCTGGCTCGTACAGTCGATGCGGCCTTTGCATTGTCGGAAGATCGTTGAACTGCAACTTCCCGAGCGCTACTGCAGCGATGAACGCAGCGCCGCGGGCGTTGGTCTGAATAGGATTGTGCGGTTGCTGAATGACCCGCCCGCAGACATCGGCCATGATCTGGCACCACACATCCGATTGCGCTCCGCCGCCGGTGGCGACGATGATTTCGCTCGACTGGCCGATAAACCGCGAGAACGGCTCCAGCATCCAGCGTGTGTTATGGGCAACGCCTTCCATGAAGGCCCGGATAATGTCTTCCCTGGAATGTTCGAGTTTCAGGTTGATCAAGCCGGCACGCAGGCTCGGATCACCAACCGGGGAGCGTTCGCCACACAGCCATGGCGTGTAGATCAGCCCCCGCGAACCAGGCGGCACGCGCGCTGCAATACGGTCAAGCAAGGCATACACATCCGGCTGTTGCTCATCGCTCAACAGCTCGTCCGGGTGGTAAAGCACCTTGTCACGCAAAAACGACAGGTTGGCACCTGCAGCCGACTGCATGGCCATTGCCAGATAACGGCCCTTGACCGCACTGGGAACCGCAGCAATATGGTGGCGAACACTGGATTTCTTGAACGGTACATGAGCGCCTACCCAGGACGAGGTGCCCAGGTAAAGGTGTGGAGCAAAGTCACGTACCGTGGCACCAACAGCCACTGCCGAAGTGTCTACGGCACCCGCAACCACAGGCGTGGATCGAGGTAGCCCCAGTACATCCGCCAGCTCGGGTTTCAATGTGCCAATGACTTCGGTCGAGCCCACCAGCTCAGGCAGTTTGCCAGCGTCGATGCCCAGCGCCCTTATCAGCCCGTCATCGTAGCGAATGCGGTGAGGGTCCCGATTGTCGGTAATCCAGGCGGTCAGCATCGAGTCGCCTGTCGCACAGTAACGACCCGACAACCGCATGTTCATGTAGTCGAGAACATTCAGGAACTTGTGGGTCTTTTCATACCGTGCAGGGTCATGATCAAGGATGTAGGCCATGTGCCCGGCCGAGTCCATCCCGGACAGAGACGCCACCCCGCCTGTCAGTCGCAACGAACGCCAGAGCTTGAGTGGCCCGTAGCCGCCCAGATTGCACCAGCCTCCGCCCATTCGCTGTTTGATGGAGTCGGCGCCGCGCTTGTCCAGCCACAGCAGTGCCCGGCCAATCGCGGCCCCATTGCGGTCGACACAGACCGTGCCTTCGCTTTGCGTGGAGCAACAGATGGCCACGACCTGACGACGTCTGAGCGGGTCGGCTCCCAGTAACTCGTGGGCGCCAAGCATGAAAGCATTCCACCAGTCCTCCGGCTCCTGTTCTGCACTCAAGCCACTGACATGCAACGGCACACCGTGAAACGCCCAGGCACGGATGTCTCCCTCCATGGAGACCAGTGCGCACTTGCAGCCGGACGTTCCCAAGTCAATCGCGAGGACGAGTTGCTCCAGGCCGGTAACCGCCTCAGGCGTCCGGGAAATGAAAAGCGAAGTCATAAAGGTCTACTCAGAATGTGCGGGAAATCGACGCCACCCAGCGATTGCCATCCGTGGTTCGCACATGTCCGTCGTCTTCGGCCATATACAGCTCACGCGCCCGAGTCTTGGTCGTCACCCAGTCGAGTCCCCAGTCAAAGCCCCACCAGTGATGGACCAGACCTACGCCGTAGTCAGCGAAGTTCGCTTCCGAGAAGTTGGCGATCTGCTGATAACCGGCGTGCAGTTTGAGGTTGGTATTGATGCCCAGCGCGTATTTATAATCCAGGTCATACAACATGCTGCCTCGGGAGTTCTGGTCACCCTTGGCGTAGCATTCCAGGCCTTTGGTAGGGTCTTCACGGAACTGCAATTGCGCCCCGCACACGCCACCGCTGTTGGCACCCCGGTAGTTCTTCGACAGCACCCTGGCAATTCGGCCTTCAAGTGCGCCATAACCGATTTCCAGCACGGCAAACTGACTGTTGTAATTGGTCGTATGCTCATCGCCCGGCGTGAAGGTCTCGAAGTCGAAGCGATTGGGCGCTTTGAACTGAGCCCCCGGAAACATCTCCGCCGCCAGCCCTACACCATAGTGCCAGGCATCGGGATCGCCAAAGCGATAACCCCCTGCGAGCAGCACTCCCAGACCATCACCGTCGAGGAACTGCTTCTTGCTGACCGTAGAAAATTCGGCAAGCGCCACCAGGCCTGTTTCATGAGCGACCTGAATGGTTACTCTGGCCCCTGGGCGATTCAGGGAATCGGAAATGCCGCGGGTGCGAATGTCCGAGCTGGCCTTGGCGGTGATATCCACCGCATAGCTCGACATTTCATCGGCGATAGCCAGGGTGCTGCCTGCTGCGGAGCACAATGCTGCAGCCATTACATAGCGAGTTGTATAAGTGCGCATGATTCTCTCCCACGCTGAAGGGCCGGATTTACAATTTGCAAACCGGGGCAGGAGGCAGTGTTGCGATACGCTCGAATTGCTCTGTCTTGCCGAGAACTTCGGTGCCGACAAAAGCCCTTACATTGAGGCGTCCGTCCTTGACCCGGACAGCGCCCTTATATTTTTTCTGATCACGGGGGTCGTACACCCAGCCATCGCGCCAGGCATCCTGGTCATAGCGGGTCAGCTGTAGAATCTGTACACCGCAGTCACTCGACGTCGAGGCAACATCCTTGACCCAGACAACCTGCCCGCAGATGGCGCCTACCTTGTCTGCGCAGTCGTCAAGCTTGACCACGGCGTCTTTTTCCGCCGTCAACCAAAGGCCCTTTGCCTCCAGCGGTCCCGCAGCAGCATGAATACCGGTGGAGCACATCAGAACAGAAGAGAGGAAAAGCCATTGCCGTGCGTTCATAGCGTCACCTTTTTTTATTTTTTGTTTTAACAGACCGAAACACTAACGACGCTTCAGTTATGATAGTCATCGCTACACGATAGTTATAGCTATCATTTTATCGTGGAGCAACTGTTTTTTTCGACCGTCCTGCTGACGCCCCACTCTTTTTTGACAGGTACTTATGGCCAGGCTGAAAACTGAACCCTTTCCTGCGCAGGTCGCAGGCAAAACCGCCGAGCGCAAGAAGCTGCCTGCGCAGCAACGCGCTACTGAAACCTACGAACGTATTCTGGTCGCCACCGCAAACACCTTGTGCGAGGTCGGTATAGAGCGCTTGTCGACCAATCTGGTGTGCGAACGGGCTGGCCTTACACCGCCAGCGCTGTACCGCTATTTCCCCAATAAGTACGCGCTGTTGACGGTTCTTGGCGAACGTTTGCTGGAGAAACAGAACGAGCGGATTGATCACTGGATCACCCCCGAGCTGATCGCAGGTACGCCGCAGGCTCTGGAGCAGGCGCTTGCCGAACTGATTCTGGATACTTACCGGGTTACCGAAGCCACGCTGGGCGGCATGTGGACGCTGAAGGCTTTAAGGGCGGTTCCTGCGCTGGAGCATGTGCGGCTCGACTCTCACCGCAGGGTGTCCAAAGCCCAGGCCACGATCATCGCCAGCGCTATTCCCGAGGCTGCCCCCAAGCAAATAGCAATGGTTGCCCGTGTGGCGGTCGAGATGATTTACGCCACCATCGAATTGCTGTTCGATGAGCCCCTGGACCCTGCGAAGACCTGCGCCATGGTAGCGGCAATGATCGTCAGCCATCTGGATCGCCTTGATCCCGAACCTGCACCTGACAAATGAATACGCGAAAACAGGTTGACCGTTTCGGCCACTTGAACCGGCCGGATCGCCCCTTCATCGGTTGGCGATGGTTCTGTACGGTTACGTGAGCCAGAACGTAATCGCAACACTGCATCTATCTTATAAAAACACGCAGCCACAGGAGCAGCTTCATGAATCAGCCCGCAAGGATCACGCCCACTACGCCGTCTCCCGCTCCGGGGCTAACCGAGCTGTTTGAGGCGCAGAAAGCTGCAGCTCGCTCTCAAGGGGTGCCCTCTTACGCTCAACGAATCGCCGACCTCAACGCCATTCTGCGAGTGGTCAGCGACAATCAGGACAGGTTGCTCGAAGCGGTCAGCGCAGATTTCGGCAACCGCTCGTTCGCTGAGACCAGGCTCGGCGAGTTGATGCCTGTCATCAATGGCATCAAGCATATCCGCTCGCATCTCAAGGCGTGGATGCGGCCCTCCCGACGCAAGGTGAGTATTGTTTTCAAGCCCGCGACTGCCAGGGTCATTTATCAGCCGCTGGGCGTAGTCGGCATTCTCGCGCCCTGGAACTATCCACTGACGCTGACGCTGGTGCCCTTGATAGAGGCACTGGCAGCGGGCAACCGGGTGATGATCAAACCTTCGGAATTGACCCCCAGAACCTCTGAGCTGCTCCGGCAATTGCTGGGTGAAACTTTCTCTGCCGAACAGGTCACAGTGGTCACGGGAGATGCCCTGCTGGCAAGCCAGTTCAGTGAGCTGCCCTTTGACCACCTTGTGTTCACCGGGTCGACCCATGTAGGTCGCCATGTCATGGCGGCGGCTGCGCGTAACCTGACGCCGGTGACACTGGAGCTGGGCGGCAAATCACCGGTAGTGATCTGCGACGACTATTCGATTAAAAAAGCGGCACGGATGCTTGCTATCGGCAAACTGTTCAACGCTGGGCAGACCTGCGTCGCACCCGACTACATATTGGTCCCGCGCGAACATGTAAACAGTTTTGCCGGCGAGTGGCTGGCCGCTGCGAAAAAACTTTATCCGACACTCGAAGGTAACCCGGACTACACCTCGATCATCTCTCAGCGCCACCACGACCGCCTCGTGAGCATGGCTAATCAGGCCCTCTCAAAAGGGGCGAAAGCATGGCAACACGGTGCGTCGGTGTCGACCCTCGAACGTAAAATTGCGCCCATGGCGCTCACGGATGTACCGCTCGATGCGGACCTGATGCAGGAAGAGATTTTTGGTCCGCTGCTGCCGATACTTGCCTATGACTCCCTGGATGAAGCCATAGCCTTCATCAATGATCGCCCCGCGCCTCTGGCCCTTTACTGTTTTTCAAACGACCAGACGTCCGTGAATCAGGTGCTGAACCGGACACAATCCGGTGGTGTGACCATTAATGGCACCATGCTGCACGCGACTCAGGATGATCTGCCGTTCGGCGGCGTCGGGCAAAGTGGCACTGGGGCCTATCACGGCTATGAGGGCTTCGTTCGTCTGTCCCATGCACGCGGTGTTCTCAAGTTGAGTCGCTTCAACATGTCTGACAAGGTCTCGGCACCTTATGGACGGCTGACACGCCTTGTAACCCGCTTCATGCTCGGCAAATAGACGCTTGCCGAGCAACCGCGTCAGGTGACAGGACGTCGCCCCGGCTCGATATGCCCGCCTGCCCTGCCTTTCGAACCGCCAACGATAATCACTGTTTGTGATGACCCAGTATTATGTAACATCAGATCGTTATTCTTGGCTCACTTCAACTAGCCGTGTTCTAAAAGGCATCTAACACGGGCATCTAGCGGCCACATCACCCACGGCCAAGTTGATGTGACCGCTGTTTGCGTTTAACGTCTAAGCTAGTGTCAGCATTTCTGAAATCATGGATGACTCAATGCCACACACACTACTACCCCACATAGGCAGGGCCATAGCCAGCATCGGCAGCGGCCATTTTTCCAGCATGTTCCACAAGCTTATCGATACTCAGCTTGCCGTGGATGCCACCCACCTCTCCTCACTGCCACAGCCATGGCAAACGTTGCCCGCGTCGGCACCCACGGTTTTCAACGAAACGGTGACGTCCTCACCCGGCACCCTGTTGCTCAGCGACTCGATCCATCTTTATCCCGCGCAGGCCTCGGAGAACTTCAGCTGCAAGATAACCGTCTTCAGGGCGCTGCCTGCGCATGAGTTTTCGGACAATGAACGTCGTCAGCTAAGCAGCGTGCGATGAAGGTCTGTTGAGTAAGTACCACCACCGGTGCGCTATCGGTCAGCAAGTAGCCAAGGCGTTCCTCGGGATGCGCCGGAGCCACCGGCACATAGCAGGCACCGGCCTTGAGGATCGCCAGCAGGCTCACCAGCGTGTCCAGCCCGCGGCGCGCAATCACCGCCACCCGATCGTCCGGGCGCACGCCAAGGCTGATCAGATAATGGGCAAGGCTGTTCGCCTGGCGGTTCAACTCTGCGTAGCTCAGCGACTGCTCGCCAACCCGGGCAGCGACTGCTTCAGGCTGACGTGCGGCCTGAGCTTCGATCAGGCCATGAACGGTTTGACCTTGCGGGAAACTCACCGCGCTGGCGTTAAGGCTCTCGAGCAGGTACTCACGTTCCTGCGGACCCACCAGCGGAATATCACCCAGCACCGCGTTTTCATTATTCACCAGTGTATGCAGCAACTGTTCGAAATAGCCGTAATAGCGCTGCACCGTGGGCTCATCGAACAGCGCGGTTGCGTATTCCAGCGTGCCAAACAGCGCATCGCCCTGCTCGCCGAGGTTCAACGACAGATCAAACTTGCAGACCTGACTCTCCTGCTCGACCACGCTCAGCGACAAACCGTCCATGTCCGGTAACGAGGTTTCCCCGGCCAGCCAGTTGAGCGTGGTCTGGAACAACGGGGAGTGAGCCAGGCTGCGGGTCGGCCGGACAATTTCCACCACCTGCTCGAGTGGCAGGTCCTGATGACCCTGAGCCTCCAGTACCCGCTCCCTGACCTGTGCCAGCAATGCATTACCGGTCAGCGCCGAGGGTGTATCGATGCGCACGGCCAGGGTGTTGACGAACAGCCCGATCAGCTCTTCCAGCTCCGCACGACCGCGTCCTGCAATCGGGCTGCCGACCACCACTTCGGTCTGACCGGAAAGACGCGCCAGCAATGCGCCCCATGCGGTCAGCAAGGTCATGTACAGCGTGACGCCTTGCCGTTGCGCCAGCGCTCGCAAGCCTGCCGTCAGTGGACCGTCCAGCCGCACGTTCAGGCTGGCACCGGCGAAGTCCTGCTGCGCCGGGCGGGGCCGGTCGGCAGGCAGACAGCGTCAGTAGCGTCGGTGCGCCTTCCAGGGCTTGTCGCCAATAGGCTGCCTGATGTTGCAAGCGCTCGCCGCTCATCCAGCCCTGCTGCCATACCGCATAGTCGGCGTATTGAATAGCCAGGACTGGCAGGGGATCGTCCTTGCCTTGATGCAATGCCGGTTACAACGCGAGCAATTCGCGAGTCAGCACGCCCAGCGACCAACCGTCGGCGACGATGTGGTGCACCGTCAGCAACAACACATGCTGCTCGTCTTCCACCTGTAGCAGGCAGCCACGAATCAGCGGCCCACGCGTCAGATCGAACGCTGCGGTAGCCTCTACAGCAACACGTTCGGCCAGTGTTTCCGGCATTTGACGCAGATCTTCAACATGCAGGACCGGCATGGCCGCAGACGCAGTAAACATCACCTCTGCGCCCTCTTCGCAGGCGATGAACCGGCTGCGCAGGGTTTCGTGGCGCTCGACGATCCGTGATACCGCAGCGGTCAGCGCAGCTACATCCAGCAAGCCCCGTATGCGCAGGGCCAGCGGGATGTTGTTCGCCTCATTGCCACCCTCCATCTGCGCCAGGAACCACAAGCGCTGCTGGGCGAACGACAGCGGTAACGACTGATCACGCGGTGCAGGCAGGATCAACGACAGTTCACTGCGCCCGGCACCGGCCAGCGCACTGGCGACGGCAGCCAGCTCGCCCAGCGCAAAGAGCTCGCCCAACGGCAACTCCATGCCCATCTGTTGACGCAGCTGCGACACCATGCGCATGGCCAGCAAGGAATGCCCACCCAGATCGAAGAAGTGGTCGTGGCGGCCTACCTGTTCAATCTGTAGAGCTTCAGCCCAGATCTGCGCCAGAGCCACTTCAATCTCACCCTGCGGTGGCTTGTAGGTCAGCCCCAGCAGCACCGATGATTCGATCAAAGCCGTTTCCGATTGCTCCAGTGCCTGCACCAAATGGACAAGGGCTTGTTGCACATAAGCGCAAATCCGTTGCGGATCAATACCCGGCGCAGTCTGGGCAGTCAGGCTGAACGCATCGCCGAAGTCATCGATACACAGGGTCAGCGGGTAGTTGCTGCGCTCTTCTGCATGCACGACCTCAATCCCTTGCCATGCAGCGTTGCTTGCCTGGTCATCGACCTCAGGCACAGCGCTGTGGCGGTAGTTGAGCAACGTATTGAACAGCGGCGCGCCAGCCGGCAAGGCGCTGCATCGCTGGGCCAGTGCCAACTGAGCATGCTCGTGGGTGAGCATGCCGACCAGACGAGCGTGCAGGTCGAGCACCGCACTGCGCGCGCAATGCCCGCCCAGGTTCATGCGCAGCGGCAAGGTGTTGATAAACACACCCAAGGCCCGCTCGCCGCCTTCGCCACCGCGCAACCGTCCAAGCAGTACGGTGCCGAATACCATGCTGTCGCGCCCGGACAACTGCCCCAGGACCTGAGCCCAGGCCAGGTGCATCAAAGTAGCGGCGCTGACGCTCAGTTGCCTTGCCTGATCACGAACCTGACGGCACAGGGCGATGTCCAGTGTGAGTCTGGCCTCGCCAGGAATCTGATCTGCCGATGCCATTACCAGGCCGTAAGGCAGGGTTGGCTCATCGACATCGCCCAACTGCTCGCGGAAGAACGCTTCATGGGCCTCGTCGCCAGGCCCTTGCAGGACGTGGGCAATGTAATTTCGGTATGGCACGGGCGCGACGAGCGAAGCTTCGTTGCCCAGCAGTACGGCCTGCAATTCATGGCTCAGTACATCAAGGGCAATATGGTCCATGATCACATGGTGGTAACGCAGAACCGCCGCAATCCTGTGGTTGGCCGGGTCATGGGCATAAACCAGATGCAGCAGCGGTGCTTGAGTAAGGTCCATGCGTGGGGCATTGAAAAGGTCGTGCAACGCTGTCTCTTGAACGAGCATGGGAGCCTGACGCCAGACCACCTGCACCGGCGTTTGCAAACCTTCCCAGAACAACGCGGTGCGCAGCATATCGTTGCGTTCGATCACCCGCTGCAATGCATCGCAGAAAGCGTTCAGCCGCGACACGTCGGCGAACGCGAACTGCGGCTGCAACAGGTAGGGATCACTGTCCCCGGCGGTCAGATGATGGTAAAGAATGCCTTCCTGCAACGGTGCCAGCGGGTAGATTTCCTGCACGTTGGCAGCGCCGCCCGGTACGCTGGCGACAATCCGATCAATGGCCGATTGTTCAAGCGAGACCAGGCTCAACATCTGCGGTGTGATCCGGGCACACCCTGGCGGGATAAGGTTTGCAGGTGCCTTGAATGCCTGAGCATCGTTTTGCCAAGCGGCCAGCGCAGCCAGTGTCGGCTGGCTGAGCAGCGCATGCACATCTGCCGTCAGCCCCGCCTTGCGCAGTTGCTCGACCAGGTTCACGGCCAGCAAGGAATGACCGCCCAATTCGAAGAAGTTATCGTGTCGCCCTACCCGCTCCACACCCAGGACTCGCGCCCAGATGGCCGCCATTGCGATCTCCACCTCGCTCTTAGGTGCCTCATAGGCTTGCCCCAGCAGGTACGCCGGGTCCGGGTCAGGCAACGCGCGACGGTCAAGCTTGCCGTTGGCCGTCAGCGGCAGTGAAGCCAGACGCGTGAACGCGCGCGGCACCATGTAACCCGGCAGTCGCGCCCGCATCGCAGGGCTCAGTGCGTCGGTGTCGACCGCAGACGTTTCAGTGAACCAGGCCAGCAGCTGCAAGTCGCGAACCAGTACCACCGCATCCTTGACACCCTCCAGGCTGGCCAGCATCGCCTCGATTTCTCCCAGCTCGATGCGCATGCCACGAATCTTCACCTGATCATCGTTGCGCCCCAGGTAATCCAGGGTCCCGTCGGCGTTCCAGCGCACCAGGTCACCGCTGCGGTACATACGCGCTTGTTCGACATCGCTGAACGGGTCGACGACAAACCGCTCTTCGGTCAATTGCGGCTGGTTCAGGTAACCGCGCGCAGCGCCTGCGCCACCGATGTAAAGCTCACCGGGAACGCCCACGGGCATTGGCTGCAACTGCTCATCGAGCACGTAAACCCGTGTGTTGGCGATGGGGCCGCCGATGTGCAGCGAGCCATTGGCCAATATCTGGCCAGAGGTGGCGACTACCGTCGTTTCGGTCGGTCCATAATTGTTGACCACCGCATAACGGCGGTTATGAACAAATTGACGAAGGCGGTCGCCGCCGATCAGCAGAGTGCGCAGGGTCGGATGTTCTTCGTCCTGGCTGAAGGCGTACTCAGCCACTGGAGTCGGAAGGAAGCTGACGTCCAGCGGCTGGGCACGCCACCAGTTCAGCATCGCTTCAATGTCCTCCCCGCTGTCCTGAACCGGGGCCAGGTGCAGGGTTGCGCCAGCGCACAGGGTCGGCCAGACCTCCCAAGCCATTGCATCGAAGCCGAATCCGGCCAAGCTGGACGTATGACTGCCTGCCTTCACATCGAACGCACTGCAATGCCAGTCAACCAGATTGGCCAGCGTACGATGCTCCACCATCACGCCCTTCGGCTGACCGGTGGAGCCCGACGTGTAGATCACGTAAACCAGATTGTCACTGCTCAGCCCCGCTACCTGCGGATTGTTGTCAGCCCCCTGGCCGTCTGCGCAGTGGTCCAACTCGATCAGCGGCATTGCCAGCGGTGGCAGACGGTCGATCAGCGTTGATAGCGTCAACACCACCACCGGCGCACTGTCGCTGAGCAGGTAATGCAAACGTTCGCGTGGGTGTGACGGGTCGATGGGCACATAGGCAGCCCCAGCCTTGAGGACCGCCAACAGCCCGACCAGGGTCTCCAGGCTACGGCGGGAAACGATGGCAACCCGGTCGTCAGGCCGTACGCCCTGGTAGATGAGGCGCTGGGCCAGCGCATTGGCCTGCCGGTTGAGTTGCGCGTAGGTCAGGTGCTGCCCCTGATAAACCGCTGCCACCGCATATGGGCGGATTCGTGCCTGTTGCTCGATGCGTCGATGAATCAATTGCTCGTCGGCAGCAGTTTTTTCAGTCTGGTTCCAGGCCTGTATCTGCAATTGCTCGGCTGGCGCTGAAATGTGGAAGTCTTGAAGCTTGAGCGTCGGGCTTTCAAGGCCCTGCTCCAGTATGTGCAGCAGACGCCCGGCGATGGCCTGGGCTTCGGCATCTTCGATCCAGGCGCGATGGTGGACCAGATGCAGCGCCGCATCGTCGTTGTAGCTGTTGGTGCGCAAGTGTATGACCAGCGGCGTGGCCTCATAGCCATTGGAGACTTTTACCGTGTGTGCCTCAGCTTCGCCGTAGCAGTAATCGTGGTCTTCCAGCTCGTAGGACACCGAGACTTCGAACAACTGCGCGCGCTCCTCGCGGGATAACTCCAGGCTGCGATTGAGCTCGCTCAGGGGGAAACGTTGATGACGGAAGTCACGTTTCAGCGCATCACCTACCTCGACCACCAGAGCACCGAAGTCCAGCCCGTCGGCGAAGGCCATGCGCACCGCACTGACCTGCGCGAAGTGGCCGAGGGTGGCCTTGAAGCGCGCGCCGTTGCGGTTGAGTAACGGCAAGCCCACAATCCATTCGTCGCGTTGCGCCGTGCGCGTGAAATAGACATGCAGAACCGCCAGCAAGACATGAAACGCCGACGCATTGTGGCGCTCGGCAAATTGCTTCATGCGCACATGCAATGCCTGGGGAAGTGCCTGCACCCAGGCATGGGACGGCGCCGGATCTGTCGCCCGACGGTTGTGGTAGCGCGATACCAGCAACGGTTCCGGCAGTTCACGGTATTTTTCCAGCCAATAGGCCTTGTCCAGCGAATAGCTCTTCGACGCTTGGTACTGCGCGTCGTCGGCAATGAAGGCTCGGTAACCTGGCGCACTGAGTTCAAGGCATTCACCTGCCATCAATGCGCTGTAAAGCTCGCCAAGGGACTTGAACAACTGGCCGAAGCCCCAACCATCAAGAATCAGATGGTGGGCCTGGCCCACCAGCCAGTGTTGATCCTGGGCAAGACGGATCAGGCGGAAATCGAGCAGTGGGCTGCCATCCAGTGCGTATGGACGCCGCATGTAGTCATTGACCAGCGCTTGCGCTGCACGGGTCGGCTCGGGGTGATCACTGAAGTCGTGTAACGGTAGGGTCAGCGGCATGACAGCAGCGTATGACTGAAGCGGCAAGCCATCCGCCCCTGCTCCCGGCATCAGCACTGTGCGCAAGCTTTCGTGAGCGGCAACCAGTTGTTCCAGCGCTCGATGCAGATTCGCCGGGTCAACCGGCCCGGTCAGTTGCAGGTAGCCGCCGATGTTGTAAAGCGGAGAATCGCCACGGCTGATCTGGTCAAGCCAGATATCACGCTGAGCAGCGGTCAGAGGGAAACTGGGGCAAACATGGCTCAAGATCCTTCTTGACAGGTAAGCCGCGGATTAAGCACTGCCGACTTGCCTATGTATGGCCCCTTAAACCCGGACAGACCCCGGCGACTGGCTTATTGCCACTCTTTATCGCTCATACATGTTTGGCAGGTTGAAAATCTGTCCCCGTTTTCCGTTACAGACGCACGACAAAAGCTTTGGCTGAATACCAAAGACCCAGTCCAGTCATCAGGCTTGTCAGTTATTGCAATCAGTAGTTACCGCGCAGCAGTCGACCAAGGTCCTTTTTGCGCGGTCGGAATCAGGAAAGCTCAAGATGAACACGGCGCAACATTTCGAATACAGCGACGATCCACGCTTCTATCTGCAATTGGCTCAACTGGTTTCCAGTACCGGTGCCGGCACATTTTCCGAGCAGATGTTGCACTTGGTGGGTTCGCTGGTGCCTATTCACGGGCTTGAGCTCAGTGAATGGACACTGGACGTGCGTCAAAGCAGTATCAGTCGCATCAATCTACTCGGCAGCGCCGGCCTGCAGCACGATCCTCCGAGCACCGAAACAACTGACCATCCTCTGCTATCAAGCATTCTGCACATGCAGGCACCGTTGCTGGTCCAGCTCAAAACCCCGCTTGACGCGCAACGCCCACAGCAAAACACTCACCAGTGCAATCTCGTTTCCAGCAGCGGTGACCGTCGACGGATCATCTGCGTTTATAGGTTGACTTCCCTGCGCGCGTTTTCCCTGACCGAGCTTTCATTGCTCAAGAGTCTCTCCGACACCCTGTTGCCGCTGGTCGAGCATCATGCACAAATCCTTGCCCAGGCAGGCCATCGCAAGCCCAGTATCGAGCCGGAGCCCGGTTCTCTGGATCAGGCATTCAGTGGCAGGCTGGCACAGGATTCGGTCACGCTGTCCGCACGCGAGCAGGAGGTGTGTCTGGGTTTGCTGACCGGCGGCACTGTGGCCGAAATGGCGCAGCGCCTGAAGGTGAAGAACAGCTCGGTGGAAACCTACCTCAAGCGCGCCACCGCCAAACTCGGCGTCAGCGGCCGGCATGGCCTGGCACGCTGGATGGCAGGCGGCTGATACTGCCTGACGCAATGCGCAGGCATCATACGGATGCTGAAAAGGGCCTTTCCGGCCCTTTCCCCTGCCCTGACCCGATCTCAATCAAGCCGGAACGCAATCACACTGTCACCCAGTGTCGTACCAAGCGATCCGTGGCCGCCAGCCGCGATGATCACGTACTGTTTGCCATCACTGCCGGTATAGGTCGAAGGCGTCGCTTGCCCTCCAGCCGGCAATTCATGCTCCCAGAGCACGTCTCCGTTATTCACATCGTAAGCGCGAAAGAAGTTATCCGCTGTCGCCCCATGGAATACCAGACCACCTGCGGTAACCAGCGGACCACCATGGGCTACCATGCCCATCGGAAAGCCGACTGGAAAACGCTCCTGCATGAAGCTGGTCTTGAGGTTTTTGGCGATGCCGACCCGGCGTATCCATTCGGTTTTGCCGGTGTCCAGGTCAACCCCTGCCAGGGTTCCCCATGGTGGCGCGGTGCAGGGAATGCCAAGGCTGGAGGCGAACCTTGAGATGCGAATGGCGTAGTCACCGTTGAAGTTTTCGTTCCAGTACGGCTTGCCTTCCTGAGTGAACAAACGCTTTTGCGCGTCCTGATCGGGTCGCTTGATCAGGTTGTAGATATAAGCAAGGCGTACCGGTGCTGCAATAAGCAATTGGCGGTCAGGATCAACCGCCACTGAGCCCCAGTTGAACACACCGATGTTGCCGGGATAGATCAGCGAGCCCGCCTCTGTCGCAGGTGTCCAGGGATTGCCGTCATAACGAAGTGAGTTGTAGGTAATCCGACAGGCCATCTGATCGAAAGGCGTAATGCCCCACATGGACTTCTCGGTCAACGCCGGGGGAATGAAGTTAAGCCTCGAGACCGGCTGGGTCGCCGCAAAACGCTCGCCCGCAACCGCGCCTTCGGTGCGAACACTGACCTGGTCAACAGGCACTATCGGCTCGCCGGTCAGGCGGTTGAGCACGAAGATATTCCCGACTTTGGTCGGCAACAGCAATGCAGGCTGCCTGTTGCCGTCTTTTCCCACAGCAAGCAGCGACGGCTGTGAAGGGTTGTCGCGATCCCACAGGTCATTGTTCGACGACTGAAACTTCCAGCGCAGCGCACCTGTTTTCAAGTCCAGCGCCACCAGCGCATCGCGAAACTTCTCGGAGTTGCTGTCGGGGTCACGCCGGGTGCCGGTTTCGTCGGGCGAGGCATTGCCGAAGGGAACGTACACAAGACCGTTTTCAACATCAGCGCTCAGGGTTGCCCAGGCAACAGGTGTGTCCTGCGGATAGTTCTGGTCGGCCGCTATCGGCTGGGTAGTGTCGGGGTTTTGCGGGTCGAAGTTCCACACCAGCTGGCCAGTCATGACGTTATAGGCGCGGATGACGCCGGACGGGTTGCCGTCGTCGTAGCCGTTATCCATCACCGAACTGCCAATCACGATCAACTCGCCTGCAATCAGTGGCGCAGAGGTCTGCATCAGCGCGTGTGGACGAATCTCGCCCATGTTGACGCTCAAGTCGATCACGCCACCGTTGCCGAAATCGCCGCACAATTTACCAGTGTCTGCATCAAGCGAGACCAGCCTGGCATCTGCGGTGGCGGTGATGATGCGTTTTGCGCATTGAGCGGGCTGTGGTGCCTGGCCAGTCGAGCTGGATGCAGCGGAATAATAGCTGACGCCCCGACAGGTCTGATGCTGCTGCAAGTAGGAGCGTTTTTTCTCGGGCGTGTATTTCCAGGCCAGTTCCCCGGTCTGCGGGTTCAACGCGTGCACTTCGTTATGCGGCGTACATACATACACCCGGTCGTTGATCTTCAGCGGCGTCGCTTCAAAGGTGTACTCGCCCGCATCCTTGCCTGCGTCACGCAGGTCGCCGGTGTGGTACTCCCAGGCGACCGACAGCTTGCCGACATTCTTCTGGGTGATCTGATCAAGGCTGGAAAAACGCTGACCGGCAGTGGTCCCGCCATAAGCCGCCCAGTCCTTGCCTGCCGACTCGGCGCTACGGGTGGGCGTTGCATTACTGATCTGCCCTTGAAGCGGGTACGGGTCATGAAACATGAGCGCAACCACGATCACCAGCATCACCCCCAGCGTACTGCCGAGAAAGGGATGAAAACGACGGTTATCGAAGCTCGAACCTGCCTGATAAAGCGGCAGCACCACCCAGGGCAGCGCCAGCCAGAGGCCGATCAGCGCAAACAGATCACCGCGGGGGATCCATTGCCATTTGTCAAAGCCGACTTCGTAGATGATCCAGATCAGAATCCCCCACATAAGCAATGCATACAGGGTCAGCGCCGACTTCTTTTTCAGAAAGATCAGGGTTGCCGTGACCAGCAAGACCAGAGCAATGATCGAGTAGGCAGGAGAACCCCCGGCAGCGACCAGTTGCGCACCCATGAACAGCAGAATAAAACTCAGTATCGCGATCACGATACCTGTCACTTTCAGAATCATCGTCCTTGTCCTTTCTTGTTATGACCTTGCGCTGCAAAGCTTTTTCGACGCCACGCCATCCTGCGTGTCGATTCAGTTTTTGCGCGTCGCGTCATCCAGCGCAAGGATGGTATGGGCGTTAGTGACTGTGGTCGCCAGGGTATTGATCACACCTGAGCGCAATGCACTCAGCGTGGCCGCTGCTTTGGTGTTTTCGCTGGCGATGGCCACTACATCCGGGATACGAAACAGCTCTTGCACGGTCAGGCCGATAACCCTGCCCTGAATGGCGTTGACTGCCGGCTGGCCGTGAATATCGATGAAATCATAGCCCATCATGTCGCCCACGGTACCGGACAATCTGGCCTGGGCAATCTCCTGCGGAGAAAACCAGCCCATACGCACCATGTTGCTGTTTTCGCTCATGTCACCGATGCCAATCAGCGCCATGTCTGCGCGGCGGGCACGGTCCAGTGTGGAGCGCACAGTGTCATTGCTGATCAGAATGCTGCACAGCTCGGGGTTGGCCACCAGGGCAGGCGCGTACAGGCTTTCACTTTCGCCACCGAAGCGCAGCGCCAGACGGCGGCAGATATGATCGGGGTTCATGTATTCGCCAGCCTTGAGCGAACCGCCAATGGCGCAGACAAATGTGCAGTTGCGCGTGACCGGCAAAAACACGTTATCCGCCACTGCGCCGACATTGCGGCCCATGCCGACGGCAACGATCATTCCATCGCTCAGGGTTTTGTTCAGGTAGTTGGCAACCAGGCTGGCGACCGCCGAACGTTGGGTGTCAGGGTCGCTGTGGTCGACTGCTATCAGCGCCCTGTCGAGCTGAAAGCGCTCTACCAGCGCCAGCTCCAGCTCGTTGTTCATTGCCGGGTGCTGCAGCACGCGCACTTCGACAATACCTTCATCGCGTGCGCGCTTGAGCAGCCGGCTGACTTTTGCGCGCGACAGGTCAAAGCGCTTGGCGATGGCTTCCTGAGTGACGTTCTCAAGGTAATAGAGCATCGCGACTTCAGTCATCAGATCGATGTCGCTGGTCATGCGCTCGGTACTGTCACTCATGTGGACGAGCTTCCGTTTCGACGTCAAAGGCGCATTCTCCCTACTCCCGCCCTGTGCCGTCCACTCTCTATTGATGCTCGTCGCGCTCTATCGCGTTAATACGCTCGACCTTGGCGCCGGAGCGAGCCGCCTCGAACTCCGACTCCAGAAACGATTTGACGATGCTTTTCGCCAGTTCCGCACCGATCACCCGTGCACCGACGGAAAGAATTTGCGCATCGTTGCTCTTGCGTGCCCGCTCTGCCGAGTAGGTGTCGTGAGCCTGAGCTGCACGAATGCCAAGGACCTTGTTGGCGGAGATGGCCATGCCTATTCCAGTACCACAGACCAGCACGCCAAGCCGCTGCTGGCCGGCATTGATCGCCGTGGCGACCGCCAGAGCGATGTCCGGATAGAGCACCGGCGCAGTGGAATGAGTGCCGAAGTCAGTCACCGGATAACCCAGTGACTCGATATGGCGCTTCAACAGTTCCTTGAGTTCATAACCCGCTTCATCACATCCGATAGCCACCGGGAAAGGTGTGTTCATGGCATCAGGCTCCGCTGTCGAGTTCTTATTGTCTGACCAAATGTTCAATCGGTGAAATTCCGATCAGTCATTTCTCGGGCATTAACGACGCACTGTCAAGCGGCTTTTTTGCATGAACACTGGGCAAAAGCTCTCATTTGCGATGAGCGGAGCCAGAAATCGACGCTTTAAAACTTTTATATGAAAGAGATTGACTGATCAGAATTTCATTTGATACACATATGCTCACTGAGCAACGAATCAGTACACCTAATAAGAATTCACAGCACGAGGACACGCCAATGGCTACGCCATTACTGCTCCAGGCTGAAAATGTCACCAAGGCTTACGCCGGTATCCCCGCCCTGCGCGATGGGCGTCTGTCATTGCGAGCCGGAAGCGTGCATGCCCTGTGTGGCGGCAATGGCGCGGGCAAGTCCACCTTCCTGAGTATTCTGATGGGCATCACCCAGCGCGATGCCGGGACCATCCTGCTCAATGGTGAACCGGTTCAGTTCAGCCGTCCTGGCGACGCCCTCGCAGCCGGAATCGCAATGATCACCCAGGAACTGGAGCCGATCCCCTTCATGACCGTCGCCGAGAACATCTGGCTGGGCCGCGAACCGCGCAGGGCCGGGTGCATCGTTGACAGCAAGGAATTGAATCGGCGCACCCGCGAGCTGCTGGAAGAGCTGGAGTTCGATGTCGACGCCACCAGCCCCATGCACTTGCTGAGTGTGGCGCAGATACAAGCAGATACAACTGGTGGAGATAGCCAAGGCATTCAGTCACGACTGTGAAGTGATGATCATGGACGAGCCCACCTCGGCGATTGGCGAGCGCGAGGCGCAAACCCTGTTCAAGGCCATCCGCCGACTGGCTGCTCGAGGCGCAGGCATCATCTATGTCTCTCACCGCCTCAGCGAGCTGGCGCAGATTGCCGACGACTACAGCATCTTTCGCGATGGCGCTTTCGTCGAAAGCGGACGCATGGCTGATATCGACCGGGCACACCTGGTGCGCGGTATCGTGGGCCAGGAGTTGCAGCGCATCGACCACAAGGTGAGTCGTGAATGCGCCGCCGAGTGCTGCCTGAATGTCGAAAGCCTGAGCCGCAACGGCGAATTCGAAGACATCAGCCTGCACGTGCGTCACGGTGAAATTCTCGGCATCTACGGGCTGATGGGGTCGGGTCGCAGCGAGTTTCTCAACTGCCTGTACGGCCTGACCACGCCCGATTCGGGCAGTGTCACCCTGCAAGGCAAACCCATGCCGATCGGTCTGCCCAAGGCAACCATCCGCGCAGGCGTTTCACTGGTCACCGAAGACCGCAAGGACAGCGGCCTGGTGCTCAGTGGCAGCATTCTTTCCAACATCGCCTTGTCGGCTTATAGACAGCTGTCGAACTGGTCGCTGATCGATGCGCGCAAAGAGCACAAGCTGGCCGAAGACATGGTCAGGCGCCTGCAGATCAAGACCGCATCACTGGATCTGCCCGTTGCGTCGATGAGCGGCGGCAACCAGCAGAAAGTGGTTCTCGCCAAATGCCTTTCGACCGAGCCGGTCTGCCTGCTCTGCGACGAGCCGACCCGAGGCATTGACGAGGGCGCCAAACAGGAAATCTATCACCTGCTGGATCAGTTCGTACGCGCTGGCGGGGCCGCCATCGTGGTTTCGTCGGAAGCACCGGAACTGTTGCGCCTGAGTGATCGAATCGCTGTGTTCAAGGGTGGCAGGCTGGTGACTATCAGCAGCGATGCCGATCTTTCCCAGGAAGTCCTGCTGAGTCTTGCCTCATGAATGCCAAAACCATTGTCGCCCCTGCCACCACTGCGCCACGCAGCCGCCTGCGCTTGTCCGTTGATCGCTTTGGCCTGCCGCTGGTGTTCATTCTGCTGTGCCTGGTGATGGCCTTTGCCAGCGAATATTTCATGACCTGGCGCAACTGGATGGACATCCTGCGCCAGACCTCGATCAACGGCATTCTCGCGGTCGGCATGACCTACGTCATCCTGACCAAGGGCATCGACCTTTCCGTCGGCTCTATTCTGGCGTTCGCCGGGTTGTGCAGCGCGCTGGTGGCGACACAGGGTTACGGCCTTCTGGCTGCGGTCAGCGCCGGGATGTTCGCCGGGGCCATGCTCGGCGTGGTCAACGGCTTCATGGTCGCCAACCTTTCAATCCCGCCGTTTGTGGCCACCCTGGGCATGCTCAGTATCGCCCGTGGCATGACTTTCATCCTCAATGACGGCAGCCCGGTGACGGACTTGCCCGAAGAGTATCTGGCGCTGGGCATCGGCAGGGTCGGCCCGATTGGTGTGCCCATCATCATCTTTGCCGTGGTCGCGCTGATTTTCTGGATGGTCCTGCGCTACACCACTTATGGCCGCTATGTGTACGCCGTCGGGGGCAACGAAAAGAGCGCACGCACCTCCGGGATCGGTGTGCGCAAGGTGATGTTTTCGGTGTACGTGGTTTCCGGGCTGCTGGCGGGACTGGCTGGCGTGGTGTTGTCCGCCAGAACTACCTCCGCCCTGCCCCAGGCCGGTATGTCTTATGAGCTGGACGCCATCGCCGCGGTGGTCATCGGCGGCACCAGCCTGTCGGGTGGCACCGGCAGCATCGTCGGCACACTGTTCGGCGCATTGCTGATCGGGGTGATCAACAACGGCCTGAACCTGCTCGGCGTGTCGTCCTATTACCAGCAGGTCGCCAAGGGCCTGATTATCGTGTTTGCGGTGTTGATTGACGTGTGGCGCAAGAAAAAACGCTAAACCGGCATGAACGACTGACTACAACAATAACGAGGTTCTCATCATGAAATTCGGTACATCCCTGGCCGCGGTCGCGGCGTTCTCCCTGCTTGCCAGCAGTATCTCCATGGCCGCCGATGGCAAGACCTACAAGATCGGCGCGGCGGTGTATGGCCTCAAGGGCCAGTTCATGCAGAACTGGGTGCGTGAGCTCAAGGAGCATCCGGCGGTCAAGGACGGCACCGTGAAGATCACCGTGTTCGACGGCAACTACGACGCACTGACCCAGAACAACCAGATCGAAACCATGATCACCCAGCACTACGATGCGATCATTTTTGTGCCCATCGACACCAAGGCAGGTGTCGGCACCGTGGCAAGAGCGATGGAGAATGACATTCCAGTGATCGCTTCCAACACCCGGGTTGCCGGCAACAAAGTGCCCTACGTCGGCAACGACGATGTCGAGGGCGGTCGCCTCCAGGCGCAGGCCATGGTCGACAAGCTCAAAGGCAAAGGCAACGTGGTGATCATTCAGGGTCCGATTGGCCAGTCAGCCCAGATTGATCGTGAAAAAGGCGAGCTGGAAGTCCTGAGCAAACACCCGGACATCAAGATCATTGAGAAGAAAACCGCCAACTGGTCACGTGCCGAAGCCCAGACGCTGACCGAAGACTGGCTCAACGCGCATCAGAACGGCGGTATCTCCGGGATCATCTCGCAGAACGACGATATGGCTCTCGGGGCCCTGCAAGCGGTGAAGTCCCGCAACCTGAAGCCTGCGGACGTGCCGATCACCTCCATCGACGGCATGCCTGATGCCATTCAGGCTGCGAAGAAAAATGAAATCACCACCTTCCTGCAAGACGCCCAGGCGCAATCCCAGGGCGCACTGGATGTCGCCCTGCGCGCCCTGGCCGGGAAAGACTACAAGCCACAGTCGGTGATCTGGCAGCGCTACGCCAAGGACGTCAAATGGGGTGACGGCACGGACAAAAACTACATCCTGCCTTGGGTACCGGTCACCGACGCCAACGCCGATGCGCTGTATCAACAGGTCAGCGGCGGCAAGTAACCGGTCTGAGATTCCCGCTTCTGCCCGAAGGGCGTGGAAGCGAACCGGGCGACGCCTCGCTTGTTTGCGAAGACAGTGTTTCAAACGACGCATTTTCGGCGTTCATACCGGCCTCTTCGCGAACAAGCGAGGCGTCGCCCGGTTCGCTCCCACGGCCTTCGGCCAGAATCAAAAGCTGACGTGTTTGAGTCTTAAAAAACAGCGCTAAAGGAGTCATTTTCATGTCTGAATTCTGGAACAAGGCCTTCGATCTCAATGGCCGTTGCGCGGTCATCACCGGCGGGGCCGCAGGGATTGGTCTTGCCTGTGCCCGCCTGCTGGTCGAGCGAGGCGCTCGGGTGGCACTTCTGGACCGCGACCTTACAGTGGTCGACGTGGCTGCCAGCCTTGGCAGCGGGAACATCGGCATCACGGTCGATCTGCGCAGGATCGATCAGGTCAACAGCACCATCGACACCGTCTTTGAGCACTTCAAGCGCATCGACTATCTGGTCAACAGCGCTGGTGTTGCCGTGCTGGACAAGGCTGTCGATGTCAGCGAAGAGGCTTGGGACACCACTCTGGATATCAATCTGAAGGCCAGTTTCTTCGTGGCGCAGGCCTGCGCCCGGCACATGCTCACCCAAGGCAGTGGGCGCATCGTCAACCTCGCTTCGCAGGCTGCCGTAATCGGCCTGGACCGGCATGTCGCCTACTGCGCAAGCAAGGCTGCCGTGGTCGGCATGACCAAAGTACTGGCCATGGAGTGGGCACCGCACATCAACGTCAACGCCATCTCACCCACCATCGTCGAAACCGCGCTGGGCAAAAAAGCCTGGGCGGGCGAAGTCGGAGAGCGGGCCAAATCGCAGATCCCGGCAGGCCGCTTCGCTCAGCCGGAGGAAATAGCCGGGCTGGCCCTGTACCTGCTCAGCGATGCCGCCAGCATGATCACCGGCGAAAACGTGGTGATCGACGGCGGCTACAGCATCCAGTAATTCACTTTTCTGTTGCGAGGTTTATCGTCATGTCCACCGTCATTGAACGCACTGCCGAACAACTCTCTCCCGTGATTCCGTCCACCATGCAAGCGGTGGTTTGCTATGGCCCGGAAGACTACCGGCTGGAGACCGTCGATGTGCCGACGCCAGGCCCCGACGAAATCCTCACCAAGGTAGAGCTGTGCGGGATTTGCATGGGCGACATCAAGACCTACCGCGGCGCTCCGTCATTCTGGGGCGATGCCGAGCAGCCCCGTTACGTCAAACCACCGATGATTCCGGGCCATGAATTTGTCTGCCGGGTGGTCGCGCTCGGCCCAGGCGCAGAAAAGCGTGGCGTGCAGATCGGCGACCGGGTGATTTCCGAGCAGATCGTCCCGTGCTGGGCGCGATGGCCCAGTACATGATCTTCACCAAAGAAGGCATCATCCATAAAGTGCCGGATTCGATTGCCCCGGACGAAGCGATCCTGATCGAACCACTGGCCTGCTCGTTGCACGCGGCAGAACGAGCCAATGTCGATTTCGACGACATCGTGGTGGTCGCCGGTGCGGGCACGCTGGGCCTTGGAATCATTGGCGCAGTGCGTATGCGCAATCCGAAAAAACTCATCGTGCTGGACATGAAACCCGAGCGCGCCGCCCTCGCCTTGCGCATGGGCGCTGACGAGGTGTGGAACCCGGCCGAGGTCGACGTGCTGGCGAAGATCCGTGAGATAACCGGCGGCTACGGCTGCGACATCTATATAGAAGCCACAGGGCATCACAAGGCGGTCAATCAGGGCCTGGCGATGCTGCGCAAACTTGGGCGCTTTGTGGAGTTCAGCGTGTTCAACGACGAGGCCACGGTGGACTGGTCGATCATTGGCGACCGTAAGGAACTGGACGTACTCGGCTCCCATCTGGGGCCTTACATGTACCCGCGCGCCATCGACTTCATTGGCAACCGCAAGATCGACATGCGCGATGTCGTCACGCACAAATTCCCCCTGGCGGAGTTCAAGGAGGCGTTCGCGGTCATGGAGCGTGGCGACAAATCATTGAAGGTCGTTCTGCAACCTTGACCCACCCGATCCTTATAAAAAGAACACAGGAAATTGCGTTATGAACCGAGTGATAAACGATCCGGACCAGGTGGTCGAGGACATGCTGCGCGGCATTCTGGTCGCGCACCCCGAACTGACGCAGAGTGACAGTAATCCACGGGTCATCAGCAAAACCCGGCCTTCGGAGCAAGGGCGCGTCGGTATCGTTACCGGCGGCGGCTCGGGTCATGAACCGGCCTTTCTCGGCTATATCGGTCCAGGGCTGGTAGATGCGGTAGCGGTCGGCGAGATTTTTTCCTCGCCTACTGCCAAGAGCTTTTTCGACGCCTTTCGCGCGGCCGATCACGGTGCAGGCATCGCCTGCCTGTACGGCAACTACGCGGGCGACAATATGAACGTGAAGCTGGCGATGAAAATGGCCGCCAGCAAAGACCTGCAAGTGCGCACCGTGGTGGCCAACGACGATGTGGCCTCGGCGCCGAAAGCCGATATCGCCAAGCGTCGTGGCGTGGCCGGGGAAATTTTCATGTGGAAGGTCGGTGGCGCTGCCGCCGCACACGGTTACGATCTGGACGGCGTGATCCGTGTCGCGCAAAAGGCCGTGGATCAATGCCGATCCATCGGTATCGGCCTGACGCCCTGCACCATCGCGGCGGTCGGCAAACCCAACTTTCAGATCCCCGACGGCAAAATGGAGCTGGGCATCGGTCACCATGGCGAACCGGGTATCGAAGTCATCGACATCGAGTCTGCGGCGGCCATGGCAGAACGCATGCTCGCGCCGATTCTGGCCGACCGGGATTTCAGCGTGGACGACAGCGTAGTCATGCTGGTTTCAGGCCTCGGAGCAACACCGGTAATGGAACTCTACGTGTTCTACGCCGAAGTCGAGCGTCTGCTCAAGGCTCGGGGCTTGAAAATCCATCGTTGCTACGTGGGCAATTACTTCACGTCGCTGGAGATGATGGGGGTAACCCTGACGCTGCTTGGCCTGGACGCCGAACTGAAAACCCTGATCGACCACCCTTGCCGTTCCATCGGCATGACCCAGGCGGAGTGAACCATGAGCGAGCAATTCTCTACCCAACATGGCACTGCCATCGTTGCCGACCTGGTGAGCGTGATCGTCGCCAACCGCGAATACCTCAGCGAAGTAGATGGCGCGATCGGTGACGGCGACCATGGCATCAATATGGCCAAGGGCTTCGCCCACTGCGGTCGTACCATCGAAGGCCGCCAGTTGAGCCTCGCCGAGGCGCTGGATGAGCTGACCCTGAGCCTGATGGAAGGCATCGGCGGATCCATGGGCCCGCTGTATGGCAGCCTGTTTATCGGCATGGCCGATCAGGTACGCGGCTGCGAGGAGATCGATGCCGCGGCCTTCGCCAAACTGCTGCGTGGCGGCCTCACTTCACTGCAGGACATCACCGAAGCCGGCGTCGGCGATAAATGCCTGATGGATACGCTGATTCCGGCCGTCGAAGCCTTCGAGCAGGCCCACGCACGGGGTGAATCATTCAGCGCGGCGCTTGATGCGATGAAAAGCGCCGCATCACAAGGGCGTGATTCAACCCGTGATCTGGTAGCGAAGATAGGCCGAGCGAGTCGCCTGGGCGAACGATCGCTTGGCGTGCTGGATGCCGGCGCGGTGTCGTGCTGCCTGATCCTGACGCAATTGGCGGATTCAGTGCAGCCGAGGCTGGTATGAGCGGCTACATGACAGTCCAGTGTGAATAGGCACCTTCATTCATGAAGCAGTTTCATGAGCCTATCCCGATAACACCCCATTGTTGACCAAATGACAGCGCTATAAGGTGATCCGGACATCACGCAGCGAATCTGCACACGCGGATTCGCTCGCGTTTCACCGAGGAACTGTTCATGAAAGACCCGAGAAAAGTCACCGTAGTCATCGGTGCAGGCTCCATAGGGCAAGCCATAGCACGGCGTGTCAGTGCGGGCAGGCACGTCGTGCTCGCCGATTTGCGTCAGGACAACGCCGAGGCGATGAAATCGAAATCGAACTGGCAGGCCTGAGCGACCTGCGCGATACGCCTGCCGGCAAGATCCGCATCAATGCGATGGCCCACTCGCTGGGAGTTCGCCAAGGATGGCGAGAGCATGAACGTGCGTGTCACCGGTCAGGTCACGTTCAACGGGGTCTATCCACTGCTGGATGCTGCACTCGATGGCTTCGGCCGGAGTTACATTCCGCATGACCTTGTCGCCGAGCATATCGAAGCCGGACGCCTGATTCAGGTGCTGGAGGCATTGCGCTACCGGTGATTCATCAAACGACCGAAACGCGCAGCCCCGCAGCCATCGCTCATTGTGTTTGCACGCGCAGCCTGGCGGGCTCGCGGCTTTTCTCGGCGTAATGCCGCGCGCGACGTAAAACATGCTGGGTGGCTCTGCGCGCTTCCTCCTTGTTGAGTTCGACATGCGCTTCCAGCAACTGCTGAGCCTGTTGAGGTTGATGTTGCAAGAGGGCCTGAAGAATGCTGCCATGCTCTTCGTACGTTGCATCGACTCTGGAGGCGCTGAACTCAAGACGGCGGATAGTCCGGGTCTTCTCGGTGATCTCGTAATGCAGCCTCGCCATTTCCCGGTTACCCACCGCCTCTACCAACGCACAATGAAACCGCTCGCCCAATCTGGCCAGGATATCGGTGTCCCTCAATCGCTCGTGTTTCGGCACCAGCCAGGTGCGTGTTAGTTCATCAATCAGCGGCTCGACGCTCAGGTCCATCAAGCCCAGCCTGGCAAGCGCCTCCAGTTCAAGCACCACACGCACGTCATACAACTCTTCGAAATGTCGGGGATCAAAGGGACGTACTTGCCAGCCGCTGCGGTAATAAACCTCCACGTACCCTTCCTGCTCCAGCCGGAACAATGCCTGTCTGACCGGTGTACGACTGGCCTGAACGCGTTCTGCCACCTCACCTTCAGTAAATCGTTCGCCGGGTAATAGACGAAATTCGGAAATGTCTTCTTTGATGCGAGCGTAAATCCGCTCCGATATATTTTCCGGGCGTTCTTTCGACTTTTTGGCACATGCTGTCTGCATTGATGATTCGTCCTTGTAATCCGGTTACTTAACGTTGGTCATGACGATCTGCGGGATTGCCGGACGCCCACCAGCGCGGAAAATCTGCAATGCCGTCAATCACCGCATCCACGTTGTGCCTATGGGCATCAAAAAGTGCGAGATCATATTTCCCGGTACGCACCAGCAGGCTGCTGGCACCAACGGCTTTCGCCCCGGTGCAGTCGGTCAAAACATCATCACCCACCACCAGGGTGCGGCTGGCGCAGGTATCGAGTTTGCGCAGGGCAGCCTCGAAAAACATCGGTGACGGCTTGCCCATGACCAACGCCTGCACCTGCGCTGCGGCCTCAAGACCGACGATGAAGGTGCCGCAATCGAGACGCTCCCCATCACGATCGAACCAGAACAGGTTTTTTTGCAACGCAATAAGACGAGCGCCGCCCCGCAGCATGCGGAAGCAGCGATTCAGCGTTGCGTAATCGAATGCCTCGCCAATATCGCTGATGACCACCACGTCAGGGTTTGTATCGTCTGTAAGAATGCCGTTGAAGGCCGCTCTGATCGAGTCGGGCACCAGCAGATGGCACTTGAGTTGCGCATGCTGCTGCAAATAGCCCACACAGGCCGTTGTGGCAGTCTGAATTTCGTCGGGGACCACCTCGATTCCGGCCTGACATAGCTCTTGCGCCAGGGCCTCCGGCATCTTTGCCGTGGTGTTGGTCAGCAGTTGCAGGCGCAGCCCCTGAGCCCTGGCGAAACTCAGTGCCTCGGCTGCACCTGGTAAAGGCTGTCCCTTGAGAATGAGTGTACCGTCGATGTCCAACAGCAGGCTGTCAAAATTCATGGATAAGCTCCCTGTGGCTGAAATGATCGGGGCAGGTTTCACAACGTGGCAGTCAGCCATTGGCGAATCTCGGGCAATGTCAGTTCAGGATTGGCAGGACGTGGCAATGGCGTGCTGCTGGCATCCAGCACCACGCCACGCAACCACGGGTCAGAGGCACACACCGTGTGGTCGCCACCTTTACGGCTAAGGCGGACACAGTGCTCTGAACGTGCCGCAATCAGCCGGGCCCCTCTTGGAGCCTGCCAATAGCAGGAGCCCGTCCAGCCTTCGGGGAAACGCTGCTCGCCCGGGTACTCGAACATCGTCCATTCATGTTGAAAAGGCTGCGCAAGGCTTTGCCGCCAGGCTTCGGTGACTGAACGGGGGTCATGCCCCGACATCGCGAGCCGCGCCTCATTGAACAGCAGCAGACCGTTGTCTGCCGGATGAAAGACTACCGCGCTTTTATGCATATCCGGCACGCACGCCGAGTCATAGACCAGCCAGCCCTGACGCTCGAAAAATGCATTGGGGTATAGGTCGTGATGGACCGGGGCCATGCCGTGATCCGAATGAGCGACGCAGCGTACCTCGCCACCCGCCGCATCCATGCAGCGCTGAATCAGCTCGTCGACCCAACCCGATACTTCATCGAACAACTGTTGCCCGACCTCGCGCATGCGCTCACTGGCCCAGTCTGGCGTAAGGTATTTGAGCAAATGATGCGAAAGCAGATCGACCACCGGGTAATAACCGATGACTCGCTGTGCATCACCCGCCCGGACTGCGCCGACAATGTCACTGCAAAAGCTTTCATGCATCTCCCGCATCAGTTCCAGCAACAGCCACTCCGCTGTGCCCTGCCCGCCTTCATCCAGCCGCTTGACCAGTTGCCCGCTGCGATAAAGCACGGTCAGGTCTCTGGCCACATAAGCCTTGCTTTTGTCACTCTGCAAATCCAGCGCCTGAACCTCTTGGTAGCCGAAACTGACCACACTTATCCGGTTTTCGACACATACGGCACGCAGCGCAATTGCCTTGCAAACGTTGCCAGGCCCTTTCTCCGGCAGCGGCAAGTGCACCGTACTGCCCAGCGGTAACCAGCAGGGTGCACGGCCATCCTCAGCTGGCCAGTCGAGCATTGCACCGTCATCGCGCGAGCTGACCCTGGCAGCCATGCCCAGCCTCTCGATGCGCAGGTGCCCGCCGTTTTCGATCAACTCGGGAGGTACGGAAAAGCCCTCATACACACAGCTTTGCCCGAGCAATGCGCTGCCCAGCCTGTCCGGCTGGACAAAGGGCACCGCGCACAGGCGAAAAGTAATGCCCTGACGCGCCCATTCGTCCCAAACCATGTCTATATCACGCGGCCAGGCCTGAAAGGCATCCGCCACGGCCAGGCTGTTCCGAGGTGTCGGCGCCGGGACGAGATAACCGGTCAAACCGTGCTCATTGACCTGTGTGCCGCTGAAAATCGACAGCAACGATGGCGGGGTCTGACAATTGGGCGACAACGGCAACAGCGGGTAGCACGGCCAGCGCGCAGAGGGCTGTTCAGGTTTTCTTGTCCGATAACGGTTGACCAGCTCCCACGACAGCCCGTCGATCAACAGCCAGATCAACGGATCAGCGCCTTTCATGAAGCTATCCGGCGCTGAGCACCGTGCATTGCCCATCGGCCCACCACTGCAACACGCTGCTTCAGTTGCGCCAGCGAACCGCTGTTGGGCAGTACGTAATCCGCGTCGATCCGGCGCATCTGTAGATCAAGCGCGCTGTTTTCCACCACACTGATGTCGCCGCGCAGGCCTAGACGCAATTGCCTCAAGGATGAATCGGCCAGCACCTTGATCACCTGAAAGCCTTGCTCATACAGATACGGCCAGTCGACGGTGTCATCGCGCAGGTCGTCGTTGATGACAACCTGCGCGCGGGACTGCATCAACCGCCGTGCGAAGTTCTTGACCAGCGACTGACCGTCCAGAACCCTTAGTTCGCGCGCGATGCACTCCAGCAGGCGCTGGTTCTGACTGCCGCTTGCCAGCTCCACCCCGGCCTGTTCGTAAAACATGCCTTGCAACTCATACAGTGGCTGGGCCAGCTTGATGACCTCTACCGACAGCCCGGCCTCTTCGAAATGCTCACGCAGCAACTGAGCGGTCGTGCTCTTCCCGGAGCCGCTGGGGGCCACCAGGGCCAGACGCAATTGGGTAGCGTGGTTCATGGGATCTCCTTATCTCAGGCGCTGATGAGTTCACGCGTCACGCCGACACGACTTTGCCATTGCACGCCGAGCAGCCCCCGGACGATCTGCGCTGGCACGGTATCGGTCAGCGAAGTGGCGTCAAGCAGGCCGTGCCAGGTTGAGGTCACGAAACGGTGCGGCCACTCAAAGAGCGTGGGCGAGTGGATTTGCTCCAGAATCGCATCGTGCCCCATCGCATGGATCTGCAACTTGCCCCGCGCCGCTACATTGGGCAGTACGACTGTTTGCAGCCAGCCACACCCTTCAGGGCTGGCCTTGAGTGCGGCGCGCATGGTTTCAGGCATGCACAGGCGTTTTTCGGTGTGTGCAATCGACAGGTCATCGGCCACCGCAGCCAGATCGAGTCGCTTGGCCAGTTCGGGGTGTGTACGTAGCGTGCCGACACCGACATGCGGGTAATCCGGCCAGCCACGGGCACGAACCCGGCCGTCGATGCAGTCCAGCAACAGCTTGTCACCGGAAAAGTACAGATACCCCTCGGACAGCACCAGATCCAGCATGGTAGTGGTCTTGCCAGCTCCCTTCGCACCGCCGATGGCAACGATTCCACCGTCCGGCCCGACCACCGCCGACGCATGCATTATCACACTGCCTTTGGCCTGCTCGACCAGCAGGCCGTAGTAGCGCACCAGCTCGATCAAGTGAATGAATGCATTTTCGTCGCCGTGAAAATCCACAGTGTGACGCGCCCGGTCAATCCGGTAGCCGACCTGCGTATCGGCATCCCAGGCATAGTCCAGACCGGCCTGCGGGTCGTGGCCACGCAGAACACGCAGGGTAAAACCAGGGGCATAGGTTTCGCGAATGATGTCGGGGGTGACGCAGAGGCCAATCCATTCCGGCTTGAAGGCGGTGCTGTCGTGCAGCCGGACCCTCAAGTCGACGGTGGTCTGGCCGTCGTCCGCGACTTCGGCAAAGTAAGGTGCCAGGAACACTCGCAGCCGCTGCGCCAGTGCGGAGCCCGAGGTCTGATCATCCAGTTCGAATCGATAGCGTCCATTGCAAAGATAGCGGCTCATGAGTACAGGCTCTCCCGGGTGGTGATAAAGGGCGATGGCGAGTGCAGAAATGCAAAACGGTCGGCCAGCGGCCAGCATTCCTGGCGACGCTCGTCCAGAAACGCGTGCAGACGCGTCATCAGCTCGTGCAGATCGGCGTTAATTGCCTGAGGGTCTATTACGCCTCGGGACTTGAGAAAGCGCACTTCACCGCGTGTCGTACTTACCGAATGCGCAGCTAGCGGCGTGCAGGTCTCGAACGTGATCACGAACAGGTTGCCGCTTTGCACCGATTCGCACGGCGCACTGAATGCATAACGTCGATACTCGCCAAGTGCCTGCAATGTGCTGTCAACGCTCATGGCCATGGCCTCCAGCGTCGGTGAGCCCAGCGCCAGGTGCTTCACCGTGCCCGACAAGCTGCCGGGCGCACTGCGAAACAACTGCACGATGGGTTCATTGACCGCCAGCTTGCGTTTGCGGCTGCAATGCTCGACCCACACATAGCCCCCGTCCTCATCCCGGGCGGCGGTAACCTGATGATCCCAGACCTGAAATTCGTCACCGCACTGGCTGGTGAACGGCGCCATTGTCGGGCTGAAACTGGCATCGAACCAGGCCTCGCCGAGCATCCGCGCATGGCAGTCGGGGGGCAGTTCGAAGGACTCGACATACGTCTGCTCGGTGGTGGCGTAGCGACATTCCCAATTGTTGATCGCCAAGTGGTTACGTTCGAACGCGTCGCGCAGCGCCATCAACAGGTTCTGCGGTACTGCGGGCTGCTCGATCTCAAGCGGAGGTTGTACGAAAAGCGAACGATGCACATCAATGCGATTCAGCAGGTGACTGATATATACGTGGTCCGCCTGTAACGTGATGATCGCAAGCGGGATGGCGGCTCCGGACAGGTTGTGGCAAGTTTCGTCACCCAGATCACCGTTTTCATCATCAAGAAGCATTGCCCCATCGGCGTCCCAGCGGGCCAGAACCCGGTGGCTGCCTCGCAGGTCAGCGACCGCGGTCAGCTCGCCCAGCAACGCCGTGTCCGCAGCGATGGCATACAACGTGTGGTCATCGCTACCGAAAGGCTCCTGATGGCGGATCTTCCAGCTACCAAACACAATAGCCGTTTGCGTGGTCGTGGATTGCGACATGATTATCTCCCCGGCAAAGTGAATTCAGAGCCGACTCGCCTCACGGGCAAAGTCGAGTTTCGAATAGAGATCCTGCTGAAACGGCAGGGTTCGCTCCGCCAGAAAATCACGCATCACGTTGGATACGGTTTCAAAGTCTTCTTCAACGTTCTGCTGCGGCAATACTCGACCTCGACCTGGGCGAACTCTGCGCTGCCGTCAACCATGCGGCAGACATCGAAATACGCGCCAAAACCATTGCCGGTCCTCAGCGATTCGAAATTGATGTCGATCCGGGTGCGCCTGAACGGCTTGAGCCGACACAGATTTGCCGAGGTCATCGAGCGGGCGTGACTTTCGATGTCGGCAAACGCTACCGGCTGATCGGTGTTGAAGTCCTCGCGGCGCAATTCGGCGTTTTCGAGAAACCATTTGCGTTTGACCGCCATCAGCCCATCGGCCTGAGGAATGAACGAGATGTAACCGGTTTCGAGCGGGTCACCCGTCACTTCGAAAATGTGCGATTCATAGTCGTAGGTTTGAAAGTCACGGTCGATTTCCAGCACCAGGTCTTTGAAAGCGCCCTCTCCGAACGCTTTGTGCATCGCGGTGGACAACTGCCACATGTCAGGTATCTGAAACGAGGTGAATTTACGTTCCAGCTCCATTTCCGGGCGCCAGCGCACGTACCAGCAGTCATCGCTGAGCATCGGTTGCGAAGCGGCCACACGCGCAGCGGCGGATCTGGCCAAACGTTGCCAAACCCTCCAGGAAGCACGTTCTACCGGTTCGACATCCATCAGGTGCAGGAACAAGGCACCGGCTTCGCCTTCATGGATATAGTGATAAACGCTGCATTTACCGAGGTGATGCGTCACCGCCAGAGTGGCCATCAGCGCCTGATCGGACGGCCGACGGTGAAGCGTCGGGTCCAGCACATGCATGCGTGAGCGACTGTCTTGCGTACGCTTGCGCTGCCCGGCATTGAAGACTTGAAAGTCGAAGTCCTTCATCGGCATCGGCACATGGGTGTGATGAGCGTTGGAAAGCCACTGCGCATGCAACGTACCACTGGGAATGAACAGACCGTTGTCCGAGTGACGGGCCAGCGCAGCCTCTGTGTCGACAATTGCAACCAGCGCAGAATCAAGGCTGCCGTTGAGGGTGTGCGGATCGAAGAACAGCAGTGAAATATCCGTAGTCATTGTAGCTCCCGTACTTCGTTGACAGCGTGAGGCAGCGCCTTCTGGCTCTGACTGAAAGTGATCCGTTGTCCGGCAAGACCCTGTTGATACAGCGCCTCGGACTCCACGGCAGGTATGCCGTGTTCACGCAACAGGATCGAAAGATGACAAAGCATGGACGCCTGCTCGAAGACAAACCCGCGCGCGAACGGCAGCAACGCCGCCAGTGCAGCATAAGGGCGTGGCGAGACGACAATGGCTTGTCCGTCATGAGCACGCAGTTGCCGCTCAAGCTCCTCCAGTTCAGCCCCCAGAGAGCTGGACGTGGGGATCGAGTTGATCGACACGGTGGCCGAGATACTCAGTTCTTCCAGTTGCCGCCCGGCAGTCACTACAACCACCGGCCCGTCGGCATAACCTGGAGAAATCAGGCGGATCTCCGTTGAGTCCTCTACCTGCACGAACGTCGACAACGGCGAGAAATCAATCAGGTGCAGCTGCTGGCCCGCTCTCACCCACTCCAGTTGCACCGAGCCCAACAGTTCGCCGGCGGCGTGAGTAATGCTGTGCAATTGCAGGGCATCTGCCGGGCCAGTCGGATCGTGCGCTACCAGCCGGGCGCGTTGCGTTCCGGCGATGCCGCGATTGATCGCCAGCAAGCCTTCCGATGACCATTCGCAGGTCGTGGAGCCGTCATCGCACGCCTGAGTGATAAGCCCTGTTTCACCTTTCAGAAACTCGCGGGCCACAAAACACACAACACGCTCATCACTGAGCTCAAGCAGTCGTTCAAGCAATGCGCCGCGCTCGAGGATCTGCTGGCGTACCTGATCGGAGAAGTCCAGCACGACCTGATCGGTATTGAGTCGATCCAAAAGCACCTGGCTCATTGCTGGCTCGACCAGTCCCTGACGGTTTGCCTTGACCAACAGCGCCTGGCCCGCAGAAACGCCGTGGGTTTGCGCGAACAACGCCAGCGGGCGGCGCTTGCTTCGAAAATACTGCGCAAAGGCAGGCAATGGCCGGAAATCCATCAGCGCATCATCACTGGCGATATACAGTTCGGCCCATTCAAGGACCGGCTCCAGGCTGCGTGCTTCGCGCAGGCTGGTGACGGGCCTTGCCTGGAGCAGCCAGAGTTTCTGGTCATCCGCCGCCCACTCGATATCGGCGGGCAGCCCCAGCGCCGCAGATGCATTGGCAGCCAGTGTCGCCACCTCCAGCAGCAACGCCTTGTGAGGCTCCAGCGCGGGGTCACAACCCAGCAATTGCTGGTCGCTGACCCGCGCCGACATGCCCTTATCTACCCCGGAGACCATCGCTTCGCCCAGCGATGCGACGGTTTCAATCAGCGTTACTGCCTCCCCGCTCAACGGATCATGGCTGAAGGCTACGCCTGCGAAGCGGGCCTTGACCATGCGCTGCACGATCACCGTCATCTCTACCGGCGTTTCCAGCATCGAAGCTCGCAAGCGTTCCAGAATGGCCTGGCGGGAAACTCCGGAGCGCCATACATCGAGCACCGCCGTCTTGAGCGCTGGCAAACCCTGCACCGAAAGGTGTGTGCTGAAAATCCCGGCAAAACTGTGCTGATTACCATCTTCGATATTCGCCGAAGAACGTACGGCAAGTTCGCTGCCGGCATCAAAGCTCGCTTGCTCAAGCAGCGCCTGGAGATGGCTGTCAGCAGCCTCACTCCATTCAAACTCGGCCAGTCGGGCGATTCTGTCCATGTGTTCGTCAAGGAAGGCACCTGCGGTGATGCGCACGGTTTTCAACGTGTCTTCAATAGCCTGCTTGCGGTCTTCGAAGTCGTGCCAGAGCACGCGGTAGTCTGCATCGTCCAGTGCGCTCAGGGGCGGCACCGGCAATGTATCGGCAAGCTGTTGCAGGGTTGAGTATTTACTGGACACGACGGCCTCCTGCTATCAGTGGAAGGTCAGTGGCTCTCCGAGCGGGCCCACTGGCCAGTGCATCCGGGACTGCATCAACGTCCTCCTGGGCTGCCAGAACCGGAAACGGCGCAAGATTGGGCACCACCAGTGGCTGTGGGCGTGGCGTCTTTTCGAAATCCATGAATATGCGTGACGCAAAGGCTTCGGTCGCGCCCTGGTACTTCCCGGAATACAGCTCGATATCGCCTTTGACGTTCCAGAACATCATCTGACCGATGTTCATGCCGGGGTAAACACGGATGCGGTTCAACGCATATAACTGCAAGGTCCAACGTCCGACGAAACCAATGTCGCCCAGTGGGGCCGACAGGTTGATGAACATCCCCAGTCTTGCAATCGAGGAACGCGCCGCATAAGTGGGTACGAAATGGGTGCTGCCCATGGTTTCTATGGTTGAAGCCAGGTACAGCTTCATCGGCTGCAATTCATAGCCTTCCGGGCCGATTTCGATGGTTCGGGTGGACGCCTCGGTGCGCACATCGATCACATCGTCTTCGTAGACCTTCATCTGGTCATGCAGGCGGAAGTTGTAACTGTTGGGATTGACGTTCTCATGGGAAAACGGACTGATGACGATTTCACCCGAACGCACACGATTTTCGATTTCACTACCGGTCAGTATCATGGTCAATCCAGAATGATTTTCGAGGGCACGGTGCTCTTGGAGCCCAAGTAGCGTCCCGCATAACAGGTGGTCAGGCCGAAGTTTGCCCAGAAGCAGACCTTGGCCACTTTGGTGCCGGCATAGACCCGCACCGGCTGGGTAACGACGATCTCCAGGGTCCAGCTGATGGCCGCGCCGGTGTGGCCGAGCGGCGCACTGGTCTGAATGAAAACGCCACAGGAGGCGGTGGAAACGTTGGCGTAAAGCTCACTGGCAAAATCGATACCGCCGATCTGCTCGGCCGTGGCGCCCAGGTAAAAGCGGTTGGGGTACAACACAAAGCCTTCGGGTGGAATATGATGCTCGACCACCTCCAGCTCCCCGTGAGGATCGATGCGGTCGCTGCGGTACTCCAGAAGCAGATCCGCCAGGTGACAGCCGTAGGAATTGACCTCGACATGAATGGGGTCGAAAGGCTCGATGACGACACTGCCGACCTCGCGCATTTTCACTATTTCAGAACCGGTCAGCATCATGGGTTCAAGCCTCCTGATCCAGAGACGCCACGGCACGTGCCTGTCCGTTCGCACCGTACAATTCGGCTCGCATGCTGCGCGCGCCCCAGAGATAACCTTCGGTGTTGCAGGCGGCGGCCGAGCCTGGCAGGCGCTGAGCAAGGCGTCGGGACAAGGTGCCCAGGTGATAGCTGGGGACCTCTTGAAAAAGGTGGTGCTCCCAGTGCCTGTTGATATTGCACGGTGCAAACAATCCTCGTTCCAGCCAGCCCGGACTGACGCTGCGTGCATCGCGCTTCACGCTCTGGGTCGAGAGCCCGGCATGCTCCGACAGACTGCGAATGCGCAGAATCGGCGGAAGAAAGAACACCAGCGGTGCCAGCCAGTACAACAGCACGCCCGGCCAGGCACTGAAAGCGCTGATGAGCAGCACTGCACAGGCATAAAAAGCCAAAGCCTGATAGCGCTCGGTGCGGGTCGCGGGCGAAGGGCTGGTGAAAAGCCCGATCACGCTGAAACTGTCCATCGTGCGTAACGATTGCAGGGTCGACAACCCGCTGATGTCGCGCAGCAAGGCCTGCCAGAACAACCCCGAACTTGGCGGTGCGAACGCATCGGCGTAGTCCGGGTCGGTCGGCGTATTAAGGTGCTTGTGATGGGCAATATGGTGAGCCCGATAACGTGACGTGCTCAATGTCAGAGGGAACGTCAGAAAGACGTTGGAGATCAGGTCGTTGCGCCGCTTGTCACGGCTGATCAGCAAATGCGCCGCGTCGTGCATGAGCACCAGCAACGCGTGCTGTCGCGTCGCAATGACTACTACGGCGATCAGACAAACCAGCGTCGAGTCGCTGATCTCGGCCAAGGTAATAGCAGCGACAATCACCGCCCACTGCACGCCTATCTGCAATGCCTGCCGCCAGTTGCTGAGTTGCTTGAGATCCGAGGTCAGTGACAGGTTGTCACGTGCCAGCGTAGCGCGCTCGGAGCGTCGGTCGTAAGCGCCACTGTCCATCGTGTCGAGTTCGATTGTGTCTTCCATCTTTCATCTCCCGTTCAATCGTTGAAAGGGCCTGCTAACCGTGCATTGCCGCTGATTTCGCGACAAGCCTGTCGAGGCTGAGCCGCGCATCGGGCGCATGAGCCAGCCAGTAATCCACCGCTCTGGGTAAAAATATTTCTGCGCTGGGTGCCGGGTGCCGGACATTCAACGGGGGCCTGACCAGATCGCTTTCGGCGTACACGCCGTAGATCTGTAACAAGCGCTCGAAATAGCGGAAATCTCTGGTTGAAATACCCTCCGGCCGCCATGCAACCAGCGAGCGCTTGAGGAACGCCCATTGCCGACTGCGCAGTATCGGTGCCGGGGTAAGCGGCGCAACGCCTGCTGCCTGGCGCGCCCGGTCGACACGCGACTCGATGATGCGGATCACCTGCTCATAAGGCAGCCGCGCATCTCCTGCCGACGCCACGACCTCGCGCGCGTCGCCACCTGCCACGCAATGACTGACCAGGTGGATCAATTCGTCGACCACCCAGTCGATAGGCACCAGGTCAAACAGCCCCTGGCGGTTGCCGACCAGAAACGGCGGTGAAAAGGTATTGATGAAGCGGATCAACGGATACAGCCCATGAAAACGGCTGATTGCGCCGTCGCTCGTAGCGCCGATGACCAGACTGCAACTGAACACGGAAATCGGCATTTGCCTGCCGAAGGTTTCACGTAAACCCCGCTCCGCAGCGGCCTTGCTTTCCTCATAACCGTTGCGATAGGTCCAGCCTTCACACTGCGTGAAAGCCGTGGACACATAGATGAAGTGAGGCTTGCGCACCAGTTTCTGGACAAAACCGCAGAACAGCTGCGCACCTTCGACATTCAGCTCATGCATCTCTTCGAACGTCTTGTCCCAGGCCACATCGGCAGCGAGGTGGACCGCCGTGGCGCACTCGATGGCTGGCATGGCGTCCACCAGCGCATTCAGGGAAGCGGCGTCGGTAAGGTCGGCGATCCGGCACTCCAGTCGCGAGCGACTGTCCACTGGCAAGTCTTGCAGGCAGCGACTGGCAGCTTGCCCGGAACGACACAAGGCTATGACATGCGACTCCGGATGCTGACTGAGCCAGTCGCGCACGAACCAGGAGCCCAGTGCGCCGCTGGCACCGGTAATGATCAGTGTCGAACGCATATCAACAGCCCCCTGCCGCAACCCGCTGATGACGGCGAGCGAGCAATTGATTGCGTATACCGTCGAGCATCTGGATGTTATTGGCGCGAATCGCGCGCTCGCCTATGGGGTGCAAAACCTCGGCCAGCGACGGGATGCCAAGGTCGAAGGTGACATTCAGGTCCACATGCAAGCCATCGGCGCGTTGTATCAGCAGCCACTCGCCGTACCAGACCTCAAGGTCGCCATCGGTCTGCTTGAACTCGATGCGCTCGTTGGTCAAGAGCCAGTCCTGCTCGGTCCAGGTCAGCTCGCTGCCATTGATCAGCACGCGCCACGTACTGGAGACATATTCACTCTGCCGGGGGTGAACGATCACCTCCAGCACATCACTCATGAAGTCGGGATAGCGGGCGAAGTCCGAGAGGATCGGCCACACTTCGCCAGGCTCGAAGTCACCAAGAAGCACACTGGTTGATACATCAGGCATAGGAAATCTCCGTCATTGGATGGAACGATAGGCCGCATCGACGGCATCACAGAAACTGTTGATGCCCTGTTCGAGGTCGTCCCGGGTGATGGTCGCGTCGGGATAAACCCGCAGTACCCGGGTTGTGCTCAGGCAGAAAGCCAGCAGCACGTTGCGGTGTGCGGCCTCGATCAGGGTCTGCGCCACATAGTTGCTGGAGGTGAACTCCACACCGATCATCAGGCCACTACCGCGTACTTCAGCCACTGCCGGGCAGTCCTGCAGACGTTTGCGCAGGATTTCCATGGCCACTTGCCCAAGCTCATTGACGCATTCGCAGAATGCGGGATCGCTAACCACGTCGAGCACCGCGTTGACCACTGCCCCGGCCAGGGCGCTGCCCGCATAGGACGAGGCATGCACGACAGGATCACGCGCGGGCGCGCCGAACCGACTGCTGTCGTAAATGGCGGCGGCAACCGGGAACACGCCACCGCCCAGGGTTTTGCCGAACACGATGATGTCGGCTGGCGCGCCGCAAACCAACGAACCACTGCGCCCCAGACCTGACTGAATCTCGTCATGAATCATGAACGCGTCATGCTCGCGGCATAGCCCGGCAAGTTCTCCCAGAAAGCTCAGGTCCACCGGCCTGATTCCGCCCTCTCCCTGAACAGGCTCGGCGATGACCGCTGCAATATCGCCTTCTGCCAGTGTCTTGCGTGCAGCGTCCAGATCACCGGCATCGATGAACACCACATCTTCGGCATGCATCATCGAGGCGTGCCCCCTGTAGCCATAGCTGACCGCCAGCGCACCACTCGTGCGCCCGTGATAAGCATGAGTCAACGCGATGATTCGCCGCTTGCCGGTCTGCATGCGCACCAGTTTGAGCGCCGCTTCGATGACCTCCGAACCGCTGTTGCCGTACAGCACGCCATTGCCCGGCCGACCGACACAGGCCACCAGGCGCTCGGCTGCGCTGAGGCTGGGTTCGTTGGCCAATATCCGACTGGAAAGGCCCAGCGACGTCACTTGCCGCGTCAGAGCAGCAACCACCGCGGGGTGCCGATGGCCCAGCAAGTGCAGGCCGAACGAACCAAAGTCCAGCCAGCGCCGGCCGGTGTCATCGGTTATCCACGAACCCTGGGCCGAGTGCTCGGCTGCGGTAAGCCCTGCCATTCGCAGCATCAGGCCTTGCTCTCGGCCGAATACCGCCCCGTAACGCTCGACAAACGATGATTTGCGCACCGGCACTGCAGGCGCGGTCATGACATGACTGTTCATAGAGACCTCATCAAAGGAGCCAGAAAGGCAGCATCGCGTCCTGCCAGGCGGCAGGAGCGGTCCCAGTCACGCAGGGTCCGCAGGACCTGGCCCTGAGTACCCGGCAGCAACGGGTTGAACAGCTTTCCGGGAAAGGCCTGCAGAACTTCCTTGAACAGCTCGATCAACCGGCTCGCCTCATCACCGCGGTCGGCATCGGTATCCGTGGGGACGCCCAGCCATTCGACGGCGACTGGCCCGGAGTGAGCAACCACGTCTGTGAGCCCGTATTCACTGAACAAGGCGAACTGGTGCAACTCGTTCGGGGTGTCGGCACCGGCGAGTCGGCAGTCAATGTCGACCATCAATTCAGCCAGCTTGATTCTCAGCGCATCCACCACTTGAGGCTCGTTCGCCGCGCCTTCGAGGTCCTCCAGATAGGCTTCAAGCTCGGTCATCAGCAACCAGGCCACCGATATCAGCTTTTGCGCGTAAGGCCCTGCCGGGTATACATAGCCGCCACTCAGCCGGGGAAACCACTGGCGACCGGCTGCCTGTGCTGAAATTGCAGTCATGCGTGTGCTCCCTGCATCGGGTTGTGATCCTTGAGTGAGAAGCTGACGAGTCCGGCACGCGCAGCGCGCAGAAGACAGGCGGCAGCCTCAGGTGATTGCTCGGCAAGATCGATCGGGCGGGTGCTGGACAGCTCTGGCACATCCAGACGTGCCAATAGCGTCGCCTGTTGATCGTCGGTGAGCACAAAGTCGACCCCCGGCAAAAACGCACTGGCGGCGGAACGCTCGATACCTGGTTTTAACGCGGCATAGTCCGCTTCGCAGGCAAAGGTTTGCTCGGCGAGCTGGGTCAATTCACACAATTGCATGAGGCCTGCCCCCTGCAATCCATTGCGGCAGGCAGGCAGGCAGGCAGGCAGGCAGGCAGGATAGGCGCGTTGCCACAGCTGCCCGATGGCACGGGCAAGGACGTCGTCATTCAGCATGCCGTGCCGGTTGAGCGCGCGGTCCCATCGCAGGAGTGTCCACTTGCGATTGGAGTTGACCCAGCCGTGGCTGGCCAGCGTCGCGTTCATCAGAAGCAGTGCGGCGTTGCAGGCATAGGCGGCGGCCGCGCGGTATTCGCCACTGCGCCAGGCCAGCACTGAAAAGCAGGCGCTCTGGCGGAAGTCGTCGAACGCTGCCACCGACCAGATCGAACTCAAGTCCTTCTGACTGTCCAGATAAGGAAGCGACTGATCGGTCGACACCGCGCAGACCAGGCGCTCCAGGTACTTTCGCGATACCGCCTGCTGTTTGTCCCACTGCTTGAACGCAACGAGTTTCTGTGCGATGGTTTTGTGTGCGTTCGTCGCCAGTTGGGAGAACGCGTTGTGAACTTCTTCGCGGGCAAATGCCACCACTTCCATATGGTGTTCATTGTGGTAAATCTGCGAGGCCATCGATTGATCGGACTGCCGATCATCGGTCACACATATCAGGTCTATATCACTGGCCGCATTAGCGATGCCATGTACGGGAGAGCTGCTGATCAGCGCCAGTTGTGCATCGGCATACTGGCGTTTTACAACCTCTTCCAGTTCAGAAAAAGCAAGTTGGCGCGAGGCCAGAAACTGCAGGGCGTTGCCTGAATAAAAAGCACGAAAATCCATGTACACCTTCCACTCGATAACGGTGACTTCATTGGGGCTGCTATTCGGCTTGCCGAGCAACCCCCTGCCTGATCCATGACCATGAATTACTTTGTCGTCGTTAACGCGAGCGCTGACGCAATGGAACAAGCCCCATTACTTCACGATGTTGTACCCAGCAAGTGGAGTGCCACCGTTATTGATCATCGTGTATTGGCAAGGTGCCAGATAATCGCCAACGCCGGCCTGAAGCGTGACTGAAAGATCGGCAAGCCTTTAAATTAACTGACTTTTTTACGCAAGCTTTCTAAATATGACAACTTTAATACATGTATCGAATTATGTATAAGCCACTTTTAGAAGTAGCAAAGTGCTATCCATGTTTATTATTTCAGGGCACGTAAGCAACTGCACCACGCCGACTCGATAGCGTCGAAATCGCACTGTTTTGGCTTATCGTCTTGTATACATGTTTATTAGATCACTGCCGTTAAGTTTGTTCAGCCGTCTGATAAAGCAGTGGCACGAAGCTTGCTCAAGCTCTGCTCACACTTCGAAGCCAGGGAAGTTCAACGTGGACACACTTCTTGCACAATTAGCCGACGACACCAACGACACCAACGACACCTTCTATACCGTTGACCCGCGCTGGATCACCCGGAATGCGCAGCAATTCAGTGGCTGTTTTCCAGGTACCGTGCTGTATGCAATGAAGGCCAATCCACTTGAGCAAGTACTTGAAGCCTTGAGCCAGGGTGGTATCAATCATTTTGACGTGGCGTCGCTTGCAGAGGTGCAGACGGTACACAACACGCTGCCCAATGCAGTTCAATACCTGATGAACCCAGTGAAGTCCCGCCATTGCCTGCACGAGGCTTACTATCGGTATGGCGTGCGTTCATTTGTGCTCGACAGTGAGGAGGAACTCTCGAAGTTGCGGGACGTGTTGCCCGAACGCGACAGCACGATCAGCCTGTTCGTGCGCTACGCACCCTCCGAGTCGACGGCGGTTTATGATCTCAGAGGAAAATTCGGGGCAAGTCCGGTGTTAGCGACGCAACTGGTGCACCAAGTGGCGTCCAGCACCGACTGGTCACTCGGGCTGTCATTCCATGTCGGTTCGCAAGCCATTGAAGACGGCCCGTGGCTCGCGGCCCTCAATGACGCCGATGCCATTGTGCGCGACACCGCCGAGCACGTCAGGCACCTGGATATCGGTGGCGGGTTTCCGGGTAATTACCTGAACTCCATGGGTAACACGCCAGACCTGGTTGGCAGAGTCTGCGACCATATCCAGACCAGCCCGACACTGAAGGACCTGAACCTGATCTGCGAAGCGGGTCGTGGCCTGGTCTACGGCGGCATGTCGCTATTTGCACGGGTGCTTTCAAGACGTGAACAGAGCGTTTTTTGTGGTGCCGGTATTTTTGGCGGTTTGCTCTCAGCCCAGCAGTGGCTGCAATTTCCCGCACGCGTGTGGCGAGACGGCACCCCTTACACCGGTGCTGCGGAAAACACGTTCAATATCTTCGGCCCCACCTGCGACAGCATGGATCGCCTGGCCTTCCCCTACTCGCTCGCCAGCGATATCAGGGAAAGCGACTGGCTGGAATTCCAATCGACCGGCGCTTACTCGGTGTCCCTGCGCACCCCGTTCAACGGGTTTTACGCCGACCGCATCATTTCTCTCCCTTCCTGAATGCCTGAAAAGCGATCTGCCGCCATGCTCATAAAAGCCTATTTGTTCCTGCTTGCAGGAATTGTCGCTGAAACAGTGGCGACCATCGCACTGAAAGAAAGTAACGGGTTTACCCGTTGGGTCCCGGTTATTGCCTCTATCGCGGGCTACGGGCTCGGAATCGTCTGCCTGGGGTATGCACAACGGGACTTGCCCATGTCCCTGATCACCTCCATGTGGTCAGGATTGGGCATTACGCTGATCACTGTCATTGCCGCGTTTCGCTATCAACAGGTGCCCACGTTAATGGCCGTGAGCGGTATCGGCCTGATCATCGCGGGCATCATTCTGGTCAATCTGGCCAAGGAACAAGTGGCCTGACAGCGCATGGCTGCCAGGCTCATATGTCGGTTCAAGCGAAGTCAAAAGGCCCCTCGAAACGGCCTATCGGCACCCAGTGGGTAATAAGACCGGTGTCGGCCTTCCAGTGGTGCAGCAACAGCGCGGGAGGCTCGACATAGGAAGCGTCGGCAGCATCCGGGCGCAGTTGCAAGGCAATGGCCGTCGTCGTGCTCGGGGCCGTGCACATCAGCGTGCCGCCAAAGCGCAGCTGCATGAAACGATGAATATGACCGCAGACGATTCGCTCGACAGCCGGGTATCTGGAGACCACCCCGGCCAGCCGCTCGCCCCTTTCACAGCGATAGGCGTCGATGCAGTGAATGCCACTTGAAAACGGCGGCTGATGCATCATGATCAACGTCGGTTTGTCAGGCTCCAGCGCCAGTGTACGATCCAGCCATTGGGTGGCGGTATCGGTCATGTCGCCGTGGTGCTGGTCGGGCACGCTGATATCCAGCCCGATGATGCGCATCGGCGCGGAACCCGAGTCGACGAAGCTGCAGTTTTCCTCATTGATGAAGTAATCGTGCTCCGGGAAGGCACTACGCAGGTTCTGCCGATGATCATGGTTGCCCGGTATCATCAAAAGCCTCTGGCGCAGCGGCTGCAGCAGCTCTCGGGCCATTGCGTACTCCTCGGGTCGCCCCTCGTCCACCAGATCACCGCTGAACAGGATCAGATCAGGCGGCGGATCCAGGGCGTTTATCGTGTCGACGGCAGCCGCCAGCATTGCATTCGAATCGACAACGCCTTGATAGAGCAGCCCTCTGGGTCGTACATGCGTGTCAGAAATGTGCGCTATCAGCATTCCATTACCTCAATCGTGACCAGGTCGCTTATCCACTAGTACAGCGAACCTGCAACGACCGGGCCAGACTTCGCCCCGGCCATTACTGAAGCGCGGCAGCGATTGAGAACACCGCAGTCTTTAAACCTCGGGAAACACTGGTTCTCCCAGATTGAGCATCAGCCGATTGGCCCACGCGAATATCGAGATGGCGTGAATCAGGTCCAGCACCTGTGCATCGTCCAGCCCTTGCTCGCGCAGTGCATTGATATGCCCGGCGTTGAGCGAGGCCGGCTCGAGCGTCAGGTCGATGGCGAACTGCACGATGGCTTTTTCACTCGCGGTCGTACCTGCCGTATGGGGGTCGGCAAATACCTGGGCGATAACATCATTGCGCTTGGCCAGTTGTTCGAAGCGTTGCGCGTGCACTGACGCGCAATAGACGCAGCGGTTGATCCGCGACACGACAGTGCTCGCCAGCTCCCGCTCGGCGCGCGACAGGCCACCCGGTGCGTACATGATCGCGTTGAACGCCTGTGAGCGCTGACGAAGGATGTCAGGGTGATGTGCCAGGGTCAGGTAGTAATCCGAGGTCTTGGCCTGCGGGTGGCTTTCTTCAAGCACCGCAACCTGCCCGGCGCTTGCGCTGTTCAGGTCCACGGTTGGCAGCCAGGCTTTCCAGCCCAGTACTTGATTGGTGAAACCTTCAATTTCAATCAGTTCGCTCATCAGGCTGCTCCGGCAGACTTTAACGCATCCAGCCCTGGGGCCAGACGCACTTGATAGGACAGGAATGCGATCAGTTGTGCCAGCACTACGATTTCAGCGGTGCTCAGGCCCTGATGTTGCAATGCCTGCAAGGCGCTTTGATCACCGTGTACCGGAGATTCGATCAGGGTGCGGGTAAAGCGCAGGATCGCAGCCAGGCGCGGGTCCTCAAGAATGTCGATTCGGCTGGCGCTCACATCGGCCAGTACGCTTGCCTGCGCGCCAGTCGCCTGCAATTGCGAAAGATAATGCTCGCTGAGGGTCGGTTGCAGACTCAGCAGGGTCGCGTAATAGGCAACCCAGAGACGCTCGTTCAACGACAGGTTGTGCTCCAGCGTCGGAGCAAAAAACAAATCCTGACTACCCTGGGTCGCCACTGCGACCTTGTCCCGCGCATGCCGAATTGCGTGCAACGGGCTGCCTGGCGCGATGCCCAACAGGCTATCCAGAGTGTCCGGAGGCGTTGAATGTTCAGTGGTCGATGTCATGACAGGTCCTGCAATGCTGTGGTTGCATGCGCGCAGCCGCTTCAAGAAGCGGCGCGGGAATGAAAGGAGATCAAGGCTGTTCGGTAACCATGGTTGCCGCCGTGCGGTCACTGACCAGCGGCTCGACCTTCAGGCCTTTGCGCACCGCCCAGATGTTCTGGTAGTGGAACAGCGGGATGATGCCGACGTCGTCGCTGAACACCTGAACCGAGTCCTGAAGAATCTTGCGCCGTTTGGCCTCGTCGAATTCGGCGGTCGAATCAGCCAGTGCCTTGTCCACCAGCGGATTGCTGTAATGCCCCCAGTTGGACGCGCCCTGCCCCTTGCTGCTGTCGACCGTGGTCAGAATGTTGGTCAGAGCATATGCCGCTTCGCCAGTCCCGTTGCCCCAGGCAATCACACTGATCGCCAGTTCATTCTTGTTGGCCTTGCCCGCATACACAGCCCACGGCAATACCTCCAGCTGGACCTTGACGCCGATCCGCGTCCAGAATTGCGCCACCGCCTGCATGACCTCCGGTGCCTGCGGATAACGGTCGCCTGGCACATGCACAGTCAGTTGGAAGCCTTCGGGAAAGCCTGCCTGCGCCAGTAGATCCTTGGCCTGTTTGACGTCATAGGGAATGTTCTTGATCTGCGGGTTGTAACCGAGCGTATTGGCCGGCATCCATTGATTGGCCTCGGTGACGGTGCCTTGCATGATGCGTTCATTGATGGCCGGGCGGTTGATCGCCAGGGACAGCGCCTTGCGCACCCGCACATCCAGCAGCGGGTTTTCGGCCAGCGGCTTGCCTGCGTTGTCACGAATGAACTCATTCGGCCCGGCACGGAAGCTCGGTTGAATGATCAGCGCACGCAAGCCCTGATAGGCGAAGACATTGACACTCGGCGTTTTGCGCAGGCGCTCCACATCGGTGGGCGACACCTTGTCGATCACGTCCACATCACCCGCCAGCAAGGCCGCAGTACGGTTGGCGGCGTTGGCGATGAAGCGAAAATCAACCTTGTCCCAGGTTGGTTTCGCGCCCCAGTAGCTGTCGTTACGGGCAAAGATCGTGCGATCACCCGGCACGAATGAGACAAACCGGTAAGGGCCGGTGCCGATCATGGCCTTGCCCGAGTTGTAATCGGCGCTGCTGGCGGTCGCACCTGCATGGCGGCTGACAATGTAGATCGAATCGACGTCCGGCAGCAGGTTGGCATTGGGCAGACGAGTCTTGATGATCAGCGTGTGCTCATCCTTGGCCTTGACCGATTCAACGGTGCGCATGGCACCTGCATAAGACGCGACACTGCCGGGTACGCTGCGGGCGCGCTCGAAGGAGAAGACCAGATCGTCGGCGGTCAGCGGCGTGCCGTCCTGCCATTTCACGTCAGCGCGCAGGGCAAATTCCCAGGTGGTGTCGTCCACGACCTTCCAGTTTTTGGCGAGGCCCGGCAGGGTCTTGTCATCGCGGCGGCTGACCAGCGATTCAAAGGCATGCAGCGCCACCGAACGGTCGCCGGCATAGTTGTTGAGCTGGGGATCGAGCGACGATACCGGGTCGGCATAACCGATACGCAAGTCCTGCGCCGAGACACTGCCAGCGGCCAGAACGAGGGCCGACGCTAACAACGAACGAACGAGTGGTTTCATGGGTGATTCCTTGTACGCAATGGCAGAGGGTGACGAGCTTCAGGCGCTCGTTCAGCGTTGATCATTCAAATGGCACGCGCTCTGGTGGTTCGGCGAAACCTCCCTCAGCGCTGGAACTTCCTCGCGGCAGCGCGCCATGGCGTGCGGACAGCGAGGGTGGAAATGACACCCGGTTGGCGGGTTCAGCGGGCTGGGGATTTCCCCTTGGATCGCGTCATAACAGGTACTGCGGATAGCAAAGCGCGGGATCTGCGCCAGCAGGGCCTGGGTATACGGGTGATTGGCACGCGCAAACAGGTCATCGACCGATGCCGTCTCGACCACACGGCCCAGATACATCACGACCACGCGGTCGCACAGGTGCTCGACCACGCCCAGGTCATGGCTGATAAACAGATAGGTCAGCCCCAGTTCGTCGCGCAGGTCCATGAACAGATTGAGGATCTGGGCCTGAATCGACACGTCCAGCGCTGCTACCGACTCGTCGCATACCAACAGTTCCGGCTGCACCGCCAGTGCACGGGCAATGCCGATGCGCTGACGCTGACCGCCACTGAATTGATGAGGATAACGCTGGCGCAACTGCGGGCTGAGCCCGGCACGTTGCAACTGGGCACTGACGTAATCATCAGCCCCTTTGCGGTCGGTCAGGCCATGCAGCAGCGCGCCCTCCCCGACGATACGGTCGACCCTCAGGCGCGGGTTGAGGCTTGACGACGGGTCCTGAAAAATCATCTGTACTTTCAGGCGCAGCGCCTTGCGCTCCTGCGTGGTCAGGCTGTCGAGCGGCTTGCCGTCCACCGATGCGACACCTGACGAGACCGGCAGCAGCCCCGCGACCATGCGCCCAAGGGTCGATTTGCCACAGCCCGACTCGCCCACCAGCCCGACCACTTCGCCAGGCATGATCCGCAGATCGACTCGATCCACAGCATGGCTCACCGGTTTCGGACGGGTCAGGTGCAGTCGCTGCAGCAGTCCTTGAAGAGAGTGTTCGGCCACCGGTTTGCCGAAGGTCTTGCTGACCTGGTGCAGCTCGATAAGGGGAATCAGATCACTGGGCATCGGCAGCTCCCGGATGAAAGCAGCGAACCGTCTGGCGCGGTCCCGCCTCGTGGGGTTCGGGGTCGCTCTGTACACATATCTGCGACGCTCTGGAGCAGCGCGCCGCAAAGGCGCAGCCGGCAGGCATAGACAGAAGGTCCGGCGCCATGCCGGGTATCTGACGCAGGCGCTGGCCACGCTTGTTGCGACTTGGCAGGCTGTCGATCAGCCCCTGTGTATAAGGATGTTGCGGGCGATCCAGCACCTCGGCGACCGGGCCTTGTTCGACAATGCGTCCGGCGTACATCACTGCCACGTCATCAGCCAGCCCGGCAATCACGGAAAGATCATGGGTGATCCAGATCAGTGAGGTGCCCTGCTCACGTACCAACTTCTGCACCTCACTGAGAATTTGCGCCTGAATGGTGACGTCCAGCGCAGTGGTTGGCTCATCGGCAATGATCAGGTCCGGGGCGTGCAGCAGCGCGATGGCAATCGCCACTCGCTGGCGCATGCCGCCAGACAGTTGATGCGGGTAGGCGCGCAGGCGTTCTTCAGGGCTGGCGATGCCCATCAGCGCCAGAGTACGACTGGCATGCTCACGGGCCTCTCGCCTGCCGAGCGGGCTATGCGCGCGCACCGCTTCGATCATTTGCGTGTCGACCCGCAGCACCGGGTTGAGGGTCATCATCGGGTCCTGAAAAATCATCGCCACCCGGTTGCCCTGAATGCCGCGCAGTTGCGAGGCAGACAGTTTGGTCAGATCACGCCCCTTGAACAGCACCTGCCCGCCACTGATGCGCCCTGGCTCATCGACAAGGCCGAGAATCGAAAACCCGGTGACCGATTTGCCCGAACCCGACTCACCAACCAGGCCGAGAATACGCCCCGGCTGCACGCTCAAGGACACATCACGCACCGCTGGCAGCACGCCTGCGCGGGTATGGAACGAAGTGCATAGGCCACGCACATCAAGGGTTGGCTGTGCTGACACCTCAGGCTGGCTCATCGCTGCAACCTCGGGTTGAGAACATCACGCAGACGGTCACCGACCAGATTGATCGCCACAATGGTGATCAACAGTGCCAGCCCCGGAAACAGGCTGATCCAGTATTCATTACTGAGCATGTACTGAAAGCCGTTGGCAATCAGCAGCCCCAGTGAAGGCTCGGTCACCGGCACACCCAGACCGAGAAACGACAGGGTCGCTTCCAGGGTAATGGCGCGGGCGATTTGCAGCGCGCCGATCACGATCAGCGGCGGCAGGCAGTTGGGCAGAATGTGGCCGATCACAATGCGCAGCGGACCAACGCCCTGCCCGCGCGCTGCATCGACGTATTCGCGACGGCTTTCGGTTAGCGCCTGACCACGCGCTGTACGGGCGTGATAGGCCCATTCAAGCACTATCAGGGTAAGCATCACGTTGCCGACGCCCTTGCCCAGCCAGGCGAGAATCATCAGCGCCATGAGAATGACCGGGAATGACAGCAGCAAGTCGACCAGACGCATCAGCAAGGCATCGACCCAGCCGCCGACATACGCAGATACAAGCCCCAACAACGTGCCGATCACTGCCGCAATCAGCGCCGAGCCAATGCCGACCCACAGGCTGATGCGCAGGCCATAGATAATCGCCGAGACCAGATCGCGACCCTGTCCGTCGGTGCCCAGCCAATAGGTATAGCCGCTGTCCATATTGAGGCTGCCTGGCGGCATTCGCGCATCCATCACGTTGAGCTGCATCAGGTCGTAGGGGTTCTGCACCACGATCCAGGGTGCCAGGACAGCCACCAGCACAATGACCAAAAGGACCATCAGGCCTGTCACCGCAGTCGGTGAGCTGAAGAACTCGGTCAGCACCCGCCGCCATGGCGATTGAGCCTGCAACAGCGTGCTGCCGATCGGGGCTTTTTCAATGACATTCATCGGGAGGCCTCGATGCGTACGCGTGGGTCCAGCAGGTAATACAGGCCATCCACGATCAGGTTGAGCACCACGAAAATCACCACGACCACCATCAGGTAAGCGACCACCACCGGGCGATCAAGCATGTTGATGCTGTCGAGGATCAGCTTGCCGGCACCGGGCCAGGCAAAAATGCTCTCGGTTACCACGGCGTAGGCGATAGTCGAACCCAGTTCCATGGCCAGCACCGTCACCACCGGGATCATGGTGTTGCGCATGACGTGCATGCACATCACACGCATCGGCGAAAGGCCCTTGGCCCGGGCGAATTTGACGAATTCCTGAGGCAGCACCTCACGCACTCCGGCACGGGTCAGGCGCAGCACCAGCGAAATCTTGAACAGCGCCAGGTTCAGCGCAGGCAGTAGCAGATGTTGCAAACCGTCCAGCGTCAGCCATGACCATTGCACACCCAGCCATTCACGGGTTTCGCCCCGACCGCTGGCCGGCAGCCAGCCCAGCGTGATCGAGAACAGCATGATCATCATCAATGCCACCCAGAACGCCGGCAGCGAAAAACCGACGATGCTGGCCGCCATCATCAGCCGGGAAAGCGGGTGCTCGGGGTACATACCAGCGAACATGCCCAACGGCACACCGATGACTACGGCCAGAAACAAGGCGCTGAACGCCAGCTCAAAGGTCGCGGGCAAGCGCTGCAGAATCAGGCGCATTGCATCTTCGTGGTACACAAAACTTTGCCCAAGATTGCCGTGAACCGCGCCTTTGAGAAAAATCAGGTACTGCTGCCACAGCGGCTGATCCAGCCCCAGATGAGCGATGGCCTGCAGACGTTCGGCCTGATTGAGGTCTTCACCAACCAGAATATCCATCGGATTACCGATGGCGTTGAGGCCGACGAACACCACCACGGTCATCAACAGAATGACCAGCAACGACTGAGTGAGCCTGCGCAACGCCCAGCCGATCATTGGCGCAGCTCTTCGGCGGTCGGCTGGCTGGCCACCCACTCATCGCCCAGCAGCTCCGGTTCGGCGTAATCGAGCATGGTGTCGAAATGCAGCGCGATGTCCTCATTGAACAGCTGCCCGACCAAGGCATGGGCCAGACGCTTGGAGCCTTCGCTGATGGCAGGAATATCCCCGGACACCGCGCCATAGCTCAGCGCTGCCGGGTAACTGAAGCAATGGATATGGTTCAGCCCCGGACAGGCGCCGGGGGTCTTTTCCTGAAACTCGAAACAATTGCCCAAATCCGGCAGCACCGCCAGTTCGCTGTCGGTTTCGCCTTGCGGCGCTTCGAAACGATCCTGCCAGACGCGAATCTGCGACGAAAACGGGGCAAATTCAGGGCGCTGCCGGAAGTCGGTACGAAACCCGGTGGCAAACACCACAAAATCGGCCTCGATACGCGCTTTGGGCGTGTTCAGCCACACGCCGCCAGCCGGGTTCTGTTCGACTGAAAGCACCGGGCTGTCGAGCATGAAGCGGGCTTTGCCCGAACCAGAAACTCTGAGCGTACTGCCGCGTGGCGGTGGCACTTGCTTAGTGTTCAGGTAGTGGCGAATGCGCCATTTCCAGATATCCGGCAGGCGCCAATAACCGTGAACCATGCCCGGGTTACCGACCCCCTTGCCTTTGTTGATGCGAGGCAGCTCGGCGCGCCGGATGAGCAGGTCAACCCGCGTTGCGCCCGCTTCAAGCGCAGTGGCGGCGCTGTCCATGGCCGATGCGCCACCGCCAATGACTGCCACACGTTTGCCGGTGAACCAGCCATCCTGCAGGCCCGCCGCCGAATGCGTCCACGAATGCTCCGGCAACTGCCGGGCAAAATCCGGCACCCAGGGGCCGCCCAGACCGTCACGGCCCGTGGCGAGCACCACATGCCGGGCCAGCAGGAATTGCGTTTGCACAGGCGTCACGATATCCAGTTCGATCAGGCCGTCCGCTCTGGGTGCGACCCGGCTCACCCGGTGTTCGTTGCGTAAGTCCAGCGCCAGCACCTTGCGATACCAACGCAAGTATTCGGCCCATTGCAGGCGTGGAATCTTGTCCAGTAATGCCCAGCCGTCGATACCGAATTGCGCTTCGTACCAGGCGCGGAACGTCAGCGCCGGCAGCCCCAGCGCCGGTCCGGTCAGTTGCTTTGGCGAACGCAGGGTTTCCATTCGCGCGGTGGTTGCCCAAGGGCCTTCGAAACCGGCCGGGGACTGATCGAAAATCACCGCCGCCACGCCGAGGTTGCGCAGTTCTGCGGCCAGAGCAAGACCGGCCATGCCACCGCCGATGATCGCCACATCAAGCACTGCCTGCCCGGCGCTCACCCTGGCTTTGACCCAGGGCCTGGCGGGCAGGTCCAGCCAGGCCAGATCCTGCTGCAAACGAGCTTCCAGGGCCGCCAGACCAGCGGGTGCATTTACATCTGACATTGATCGGTACTCGAAAAAATGTTCGGGCCACAAGCCCAAGCGGTGACTCAAACACTTCAAGAATCATTCCAATGTCGCATTAAATGAATTCTTTAAGCCTTTGAATGCTTATTTCGAATAGTAAGAGGCGCTTTTTATTCTCGCAATGCGCAAAAAAGCATATTGATATTCCTGAATGGAATTTTAACGGGCTCTGCGTGCAGTGCCGTGGAGCGTCACGACACGCATTGCACCTTACGCTCACTCGGCATAAATGCTCTGCAACAGGGCATCGTGCGCGCTGGCTTCGTGCATGATCATTGCCGGCAACAGGGTTTTTGCGCTGTCGGCAATCTCATCGATCAGCGCGCTTGCCACATCGGACAACGGGCTGGCGAAGGCTGAAATCAGACCGAAGAAAAACGGGATGTTGCAGGCGATCGGCCGGACCACTACACCTTGCAACGGCACGCCGATAGCGGTGAACGGATCGACCAGCGCAATGCCCAGCCCGACTCTGGCCATTTGCATGGCGATCAGGGACGTATTGGTGTCAAGCATGCGCGGCGGCTGACCGCCCGCGTCCTGAAACGCCTTGTCGATGCGTCGACGAAAGCGATACGGGTTGGCCATGGTGATCAGCGTTTGCTGACGCAGCAGCTCCATCGACAGCACTTCATGGGTGGCCAGCGCAGAATCGGCAGGCAATACCGCCACGCAAGGCGCTTCGCCGATCCAGTGGATTTCCAGGCCGCGATGCTCCAGCGGCAGGCTTACCGCGCCCAGGTCCATGGTTTTCGACAACACGGCCTGAACCACATTCTCCGGGGACATGCTCTGCAACTGGATCTGTTGCGGACGCAGATGTTCAGGCAAGCGCGACAAGGCCGTGGGCAGCAAGCCAGCCGCCAGGGCCGAGATCGCCACCAGCTTGATCTGGTGATTTTCTTCCTGGGCAATATGCTGCGCACGTTGGCGGATATTCCGCACGCCCAGCAGCGCGCTCTCCACTTCGCCATACATCATGAACGCCTTGTGGGTAGGCGTGACCTTCGGCCCGCTGCGCTCGAACAAGGCAAAGCCTAATTCCTGCTCAAGCTCCTGAATAGCCCGTGTAACCGATGGCTGAGAACGGCCAAGCATTTTCCCGGCAGCAGTGACACTGCCTGCCGACATGACCGCCGCGAAGGCTTCGAGCTGACGCAAATCCATAAGCATGCCTTGATCGATACATAGCCAATGAGGAAGCGCGACGCAATGCGCCCTCTGTTCAAAGCGCGAAAGTCTACACGCTGATGGAGCACTGGGTGAATGAACACCTCACCCGGCGATCATTACCCGGTTTCGGCCTTGTTGTTTGCCCAGATAAAGCGACGTGTCGGCACGATTGAGGGTTATCTGAAAGGTCTCGCCCGCGGCAAGGGTTGCCATGGCAAGGGTTGCGGTGACCGCAATGCTGCGTTCATCGATCTGCCCGGCCTCTTCAGCAATACGCCGCCAGATGCGCTCCGCCACCCGCAGCGCATCATCGGGCGCGGTGTCCGGCATCAGCACCAAAAACTCCTCACCGCCCCAACGGGCAGCCATATCGCTGTTGCGCACGCTTGAATTGATGACTTCGGCCACCCGCTGCAACACCGCGTCACCGGTCTCATGCCCGTGAAGATCATTGATCTGTTTGAAATGATCGATGTCGAGCAGGATCAGTGAAGCCGAGAACCCCTGACGCCTTGCCTCCAGCTCGCGTATGCGATGCAGGACTCTCCTGCGCGTATAAAGATTGGTCAGGCTGTCGCGGTTGGCAATATGAAACAGGCTCAGTTGCATCGACGACGTGAAACGTACCGAGAGTGCGGTGGCATAAATCGACAGGACAGTGGCCACCAGCGCATTGACGATACCGAACGCATCAAGCACGTTCTGGCTAAGGCCTGATTCCTGGCCCATGTGCCGGCGAAAGGCGAAGCATCCGACCAGCGACAGGAGTATCGCCAGGCTATAGGCAATGCGTCTGATAGCGACCAGTTGAAAGGTAAAGGCAATGATCGGGATCACGCAGAACAGGTAGAAGCTGAAGTTGCTTTCCCAGCCCAACTCCCATGTCGCGAGCAGTGCATGGCCGATGATTTCCAGACACATCAGTTGTCCGGCCTGGCGATAGCGCTGTCTGCGGATCAGGTAAAGGCAGTTGATGTAGAGCAGCGTGCTGACGATGTTCGCTACCCACAGGACCTTCATGCCCAGCCCCAGGAACACCATCAGCAAGACACAGTGAATGCCCAGCGCGACATACAAGATCGGAGTGATGTGTTTCCAGAACTGGATAGCCGTCTCCTTGAATAGCTGGGTGCGGTCTTCCGTCGGGAGGGTCATCATCACGTTATCTCGAAATGCAGGTGGAATATGACCATGAGCGTGGGGTGAAGATCATGATGTGTTGTCGGCCTGAACCGACGCTGCTTGATACGGCGGCTCGATAATATGTTGGTTTGCACAGCGCAAACGCCGTGGCATGTGCCGAAGGAGTCAAATGGACATCACTGATGGCAAGTAGTGCAATCAGATGCCTGATTTTCCTGAACCACTGGCAGCAGGCACGGGCCTGCACATCAGGCTCGTTGGCGAGATCGGTAAGGGATGACGGCTTTTCTTCAATTTGCAGTAGCGATCCCGGTGTTCTGGAAATACTATCGGGACCGGACATTGTGTTGATCGCGCTGCGCCCATCAGCCCGCCAACACGCAGGCAGCCCTGAATGATTCAGAAGGAAGCGTACCGATGGAACGTCTCACTGCAAAAGACTTTGCCCCTGAATTGCTTGAGCTTTACGACTACTACGCGCACGGCCGGATCAATCGACGCGAGTTTCTCGATCGGGCTGCGCTGTTCACCTTCGGCGGCCTGACCGCCAGCGCGCTGCTCGCTTCCCTCAGCCCCAACTACGCGCTGGCCGAACAGGTGGAATTCACCGATCCGGATATCGTTGCCGAGTATGTGTCCTACCCCTCACCCAAGGGGCATGGTCAGGTTCGTGGCTATCTGGTACGCCCGGCAAAAGCCACCGGCAAAAGCCACCGGCAAAGTACCGGCAGTGGTCGTGGTGCATGAAAACCGCGGTTTGAACCCCTATATCGAAGACGTTGCCCGCCGTGTGGCCAAAGCCGGTTTCATCGCGCTGGCACCTGATGGCCTGTCCTCGGTCGGCGGCTATCCTGGCAATGACGACAAGGGCCGGGAGCTTCAGCAGACCGTTAACCCGGAAAAGCTCATGAACGATTTCTTCGCTGCCATCGAGTGGCTGATGAAGCATGACGCGAGAACCGGCAAGGTCGGCATCACCGGTTTCTGTTATGGCGGCGGCGTGGCCAACGCTGCCGCCGTGGCGTACCCGGAACTGGGCGCTGCCGTATCGTTCTATGGCCGCCAGCCCAACGCCGAAGACGTGGTGAAGATCAAGGCGCCGGTCATGATTCACTACGGCGAACTGGACACCCGCATCAACGAAGGCTGGCCGGCCTATGAAAAAGCCTTGAAAGCTGCGGGCAAGACGTACGAAACGTACATTTATCCGGGTGCCAACCACGGCTTCCACAATGACTCCACCCCGCGTTACGACGAAGCCGCGGCCAAACTGGCCTGGGACCGCACATTGGGGTGGTTCAACAAATACCTGGTTTAAGTTCTGGCCGAACGGCGCGGCACGGATCTGTGACACGCAGAATCACGCAAGGCATTCCCACGCAGGAGTGGTATGACCCCCGAAGGTTGGACGCAACCTTTGGAGGCGTCATGGGTAAATATACAGTGCAGGCAAAACTCGCAGCCGTGAAAGAATATTG
>NZ_LKBW01000069.1 GCF_002699855.1 Pseudomonas amygdali
AGCGGCTATGGCTCAGCAGTCTAAAAATAGCGGCCTACTTCAGACCATTCCTAAAGCCTCTTAGTCCTTCCCTGGTTCCAGCTTGTAAACGACCGCTTGGCCAGCACAGGACAAGTAAGTGCTGCCATTGCCACCAATCGTCGCGCCCAGGGTTGCAATTTGAAACGGGAGATCAGTCCTGACGCGATACTCGGTCACAACCTCTTTATAGACACCTTCGCCCATCCGGGTGGCTGGGACGTATTCAGTAAGCGTGGGCGCAACTCGCTTCGGCATGCGAACGCTCGCCGATTTCAGGGGGTACTGCGGATAGTTGATATTCGCCGTGCCGTCTCGCCCGAAACGTCCAGCATCAGCCATCTTGTGGCGGGTAGCAGGGGCACAACTACCCATAATGCTATCTCCATACACACTGGAGTTCGTGATAACGCGAACATGTGCCAAGTCTTCTGACTGAGCAGGCTCTTCGTAGGGCACTGAAGGTATTCCGGAGCAACCAGTAAGCGCTACAGCAAAAAAAATTACGAAAGTGACAGCCCGCATTACGATGTCCTTATTGACTTGCCAACCAAAAAACCGACGCGATGGCCGGTTTTTTGTCCCCTTTCCTACGCATGCACAAAGGAAGTAATGTGCCAAATGATGGCTTTATGACCCACTGCTGTCAAGCAGCTGCCGCATTCATTAGTCTCTCGCGAATACCCCGCCCCAGCGCTACCGCCTTTGTCAGTGCGTTTCGATTGCCAGACGGCGGATCAGTGAAACGGAAGCATGAGTACATCACCAGCAAGCCAATTCAGGATGTACTCATTAACGTACTAAAAAAATCCAGACACCGGCAAATACTCATGAAACTCAACACAACAAAAAGCCCGCACTTGGCGGGCTTCTCTTGGCTTTCGCGGTTCTCAGTGGAACCCGGGGAAAGTACATCTGGTGCGGACGGAGAGACTCGAACTCTCACACCTTGCGGCGCTGGAACCTAAATCCAGTGTGTCTACCAATTCCACCACATCCGCATTTCAGACTTTTAAAGCAAAGACGCCAGACTATGAATCTGGCGCCCTTCTTAATATGGGGTGGACGATGGGGTTCGAACCCACGACCGCAGGAGTCACAATCCTGTGCTCTACCAACTGAGCTACGCCCACCATATTGCGCGTGACGATAAAACTTACTTGCTGTGCCAAAGCTGCCTTAAATGGCGCACCCGGCAGGACTCGAACCTGCGACCATCCGCTTAGAAGGCGGATGCTCTATCCAGCTGAGCTACGGGCACTTATATAATTTGTATTCTTGCGATAACAAACTAAAAGGCTTTCAATCACACCGAGCTGATTTGCAACTCTGCCTGACCTAATCAACCAGTGCTAGCTTAACCAGTGCTGGGCTCTGCCCGGCAAGTGCGACGAATCTTATAGACGGCCCCTGGGGTCGTCAACCTTTTTTTGAAAAAAATTCAGCTAGATAAAGGAGTTAGCGGAATATCCAACGCATGCGCCTTTGCCCTCGCGCCATGTCATGCGAGAATGCGCGCTCATTTTATTTCCTCTCGATGGTTAATCACGCGTCATGACTGCAAAACTAATCGACGGCAAGGCGATCGCCGCCAGCCTGCGCCAGCAGATCGCCAAACGTGTCGCCGAACGTAGCCAGCAAGGTCTGCGTACGCCGGGCCTCGCGGTGATTCTGGTCGGCAGCGACCCTGCCTCTCAGGTCTATGTCTCTCACAAGCGCAAGGACTGCGAGGAAGTCGGCTTTATCTCCCAGGCCTATGACTTGCCCGCTGATACCACTCAGGTTGCGCTGACCGATCTGATCGACCGCCTCAATGAAGACGCCGCTGTCGACGGCATTCTGCTGCAATTGCCTTTGCCAGCCCATCTGGACGCATCGCTGCTGCTCGAGCGCATCCGCCCGGACAAGGACGTGGACGGTTTCCATCCTTATAACGTCGGCCGTCTCGCCCAGCGCATTCCCCTGCTGCGACCGTGCACACCCAAAGGGATCATTACACTGCTGGAAAGCACTGGAGTCGATCTGTACGGTCTGGATGCTGTGGTGGTTGGCGCGTCGAACATTGTCGGCCGCCCCATGGCCATGGAATTGCTTCTGGCGGGCTGCACGGTCACCGTGACCCACCGTTTCACCAAGGATCTGGCAGGCCATGTAGGTCGCGCCGATCTGGTGGTGGTTGCCGCCGGCAAGCCCGGCCTGGTCAAGGGCGAATGGATCAAACCCGGCGCGATTGTCATCGACGTCGGCATCAACCGTCAGGACGATGGCAAGCTGGTGGGCGACGTGGTTTACGAGACTGCCCTGCCCCGCGCCGGCTGGATCACTCCGGTTCCGGGCGGCGTTGGCCCCATGACCCGCGCCTGCCTGCTGGAAAACACGCTGTACGCCGCAGAAACCCTGCACGACTGATCAGCCTGCAGCAATAAAAAACGGCACCTTCAAGGTGCCGTTTTTTTACCTCGACAAAACCTTACTTCTTGCCAGCCTCCCAGCTTTTCAGCAGGTCAGCGTAGGCGATGGTTTCACCCTTGGGTTTCTCGTTGGCCAGTTTGCGCTGTGGCGCGAGGAACTTGCCGTTGCTGTTCTCAGCCTTGGCATACCACTCCTCGGCAGACGTTTCGGGGTTCATCTTCGGCGCACACTTGCTGGCTTCCTGAACCTTGGAACGTTCGATGCGCGTCATGATGGCATCCTGATCCTTGGCCAGACCGTCCAGCGCCTGCTGTGCTGTCTTCTCGCCAGTGACCGCCTCGGCCACATGGCTCCACCACAGCTGTGCCAGCTTCGGATAGTCAGGCACGTTGGTGCCGGTAGGCGACCATTGAACGCGGGCCGGGCTGCGATAGAACTCCACCAGACCTCCCAGCTTGGGCGCCAGAGCGGTCATCTCCTTGGAATTGATATCCGACTCGCGAATCGGCGTCAGACCGACAATGGTCTTCTTCAGCGAAACACTTTTCGAGGTCACGAACTGCGCATACAACCAGGCCGCCAGGCGCTTCTTCTCGTCGGAAGACTTCAGGAAGGTCCATGAGCCCACGTCCTGGTAACCGAGCTTCATGCCTTCTTTCCAGTACGGCCCTTTGGGTGACGGGGCCATGCGCCATTTCGGCGTGCCATCGGCGTTCATGACTGGCAGGCCGGGCTTGGTCATGTCGGCAGTAAAGGCGGTGTACCAGAAGATCTGTTGCGCGACGTTACCCTGCGACGGAACCGGACCGGACTCCGAAAAGGTCATGCCCGCAGCTTCAGGCGGTGCGTAGGCTTTCAGCCAGTCGATGTATTTCTGAGTCGCGAACACCGCTGCCGGCCCGTTGGTGTCGCCACCGCGGGTAATGCTGGAGCCGACCGGGTGGCAATCCTCGACGCGGATGCCCCACTCGTCCACAGGCAGACCGTTAGGCAAGCCCTTGTCGCCGCTGCCAGCCATGGAGAACCAGGCATCGGTGAAGCGCCAGCCCAGCGACGGGTCCTTCTTGCCGTAATCCATGTGCCCGAAGACTTTCTTGCCGTCGATCTCCTTGACGTCTTCGCTGAAGAATTTGGCAATGTCTTCGTAGGCCGACCAGTTGACCGGGACGCCCAGCTCATAGCCGTACTTGTCTTTGAACTTCTTTTTCAGGTCGGGACGTTCGAACCAGTCGGCACGGAACCAGTACAGGTTGGCGAATTGCTGATCAGGCAGCTGGTAAAGCTTGCCGTCCGGCGCGGTGGTGAACGAGGTGCCGATGAAGTCTTTCAGGTCCAGAGTCGGCGAGGTGACCTTGCTGCCTTCCGGACTGGCCATCAGGTCGGTCAGCGACAGTGCCTTGCCGTAGCGGAAGTGTGTCCCGATCAGGTCCGAGTCGTTGACCCAGCCGTCGTAGATACTTTTGTCCGACTGCATGGCGGTCTGCAGTTTTTCGATCACATCACCCTCTTGCAGCAGGTCATGGGTGACTTTGATACCAGTGATTTCAGTGAAGGCCTTGGCCAGGGTTTTCGATTCGTACTCGTGGGTAGTCAGGGTTTCCGATACCACCTTGATGTCCATGCCACGGAACGGCTCGGCGGCCTTGATGAACCACTCCAGCTCTTTCAACTGTTCTGCATCGGAAAGCGTACTCGGCTTGAATTCACTGGCCGCCCACTTCTTCGCCGCATCTTCGTACTGATCTGCCCACGCCGAAACACTCAACCCGCTGAGCATCATCATGGTCGCCAGCGTCACGCTATGTTGCAGCTTGTTTTTCTTATTGAACATAGTCATCTCCAATGTTGCTTTTATGTAGTCCCGCTTTTCGAATATCGCCGACCGGATCACCCCGGCAATCGCGCCCGGCCGCCCTCTAACCCCAACGCATCACCACCAACAGCCACACCAGGGAGGCCCCTGAAGCGATCCAGACACTCCAGTCGGTCGCGCCGATCACCAGCAAATGCAGGTAAGCGCTACCCAGAAGCCCAATGAACAAACGGTCGCCACGCGTGGTGGCAATCGGCAGAAAACCACGGCGCTCGATACTTGCCGAGCGCAACTCCCATACGGTCATCCCCGCCAGAAGCAATGCGATGCTGATGAAAAAGGCCGCAGTGGGCAGTGTCCAGGACATCCACTCCATTTTTTCGACTCCTCAGACACGACCAAGAGCAAAGCCCTTGACCACATGGTTGCGAACGAACCAGATCACCAGCATACCCGGCAGGATAGTCAACACCCCCGCCGCCGCCAGCACGCCCCAATCAATACCCGACGCCGAGACTGTACGGGTCATTACCGCAGCAATCGGTTTGGCATTGACCGATGTCAGGGTGCGCGCCAGCAACAGCTCGACCCAGGAGAACATGAAGCAGAAAAACGCGGTAACACCGATACCCGAGCCAATCAACGGAATGAAAATCTTCACGAAAAACTTCGGAAAGCTATAACCGTCGATGTAGGCCGTTTCGTCAATCTCCTTGGGAACGCCGGACATGAAGCCCTCCAGAATCCATACCGCCAGCGGAACGTTGAACAAGCAATGCGCCAGTGCAACGGCGATGTGCGTGTCAAACAGGCCAATGGACGAGTAGAGCTGGAAAAACGGCAGCAGGAACACGGCCGGTGGTGCCATGCGATTGGTCAGCAGTCAGAAGAACAGGTGCTTGTCGCCGAGAAAACGATAGCGAGAGAACGCGTAGGCTGCCGGAAGCGCAACGCTCAGCGATATCACGGTATTGAGGCACACGTAGTACAGCGAGTTCAGATAACCGCTGTACCAGCTTTCGTCGGTGAAAATCACCTTGTAGTTGGCCAGGGTAAAGTCCTGCGGCCACAGGGTCAGGCCACCGAGGATCTCGGTATTGGTCTTGAACGACATGTTGATCAGCCAGTAGATCGGCACCAGCAGAAACAACAGGTAAATCCATAGCGGTATGATTTTGCGCAGACTCATGACCAGCCCCTCAATTCTTTTCGCTGTGAGTCATGGCGGTGTAGAACACCCATGACACCAACAGAATGATCAGGAAATACACTAGCGAGAACGCCGCCGCAGGCCCCAGGTCGAACTGCCCGAGCGCCATGGTGGTCAGGGTCTGACTGAGGAACGTAGTGGAGTTGCCAGGACCGCCACCGGTGAGCACGAACGGCTCGGTGTAGATCATGAAGCTGTCCATGAAGCGCAGCATCACCGCGATCAATAGCACGCTTTTCATCTTCGGCAGCTGGATATGCCGGAAGATGGCCCAGCCGGAGGCACGATCAATCCGCGCCGCCTGATAGTAGACATCCGGGATGGCGCGCAACCCTGAATAGCACAGCAAAGCCACCAGCGAAGTCCAGTGCCAGACGTCGATGACCAGCACTGTCACCCAGGCATCCGAAGCATTGGCGGCGTAGTTGTAGTTGATGCCAAGCACGTTGTTCAACGTGTAACCCAGCAAGCCGATATCGCCACGGCCGAAGATCTGCCAGATGGTACCGACCACGTTCCACGGAATCAGCAACGGAATGGTCATCACAATCAGGCACAGCGAAGACCAGCGGCCTTTGGTGGGCATGGTCAGGGCAATCGCGATACCCAGCGGGATCTCGATCAGCAGTACACAACCCGAGTAAATGAACTGGCGCAGCAGCGAATCGTGCAGACGTGGGTCCTGCAAGACCTGACGGAACCAGTCAGTACCAACAAAATAGCGGCTGGACTGGTCGAAGATGTCCTGCACCGAGTAGTTGACCACAGTCATCATCGGGATAATCGCGCTGAATGCCACCAGCAGAAACACCGGCATCACCAGCCACCAGGCTTTGTTGTTCTGCACCTTACGCATGGGACACCTCACTGGCCGGGCCGGCTTCAAGCAGGTAATCGTCGGCATAGAGCATCAGCCATTGCCCTGGAAAGCTGATCCAGGCCTGGCCATGCGGCACCGGTTTGTCTTCCTGCAAACGAACCTTGAGCAGTTGCCCGGCCAGTTTCAGGGTAATGATCTTGTAGGTACCGAGGTCTTCCACATAGGTCACGTCGGCGCACATCGCATCGTCGTAAGGCCCGTCCCAGACATGCACGAACTCTGGACGAATGCCCACTTTCAGACTTTTCCACGGTGTGCTGGCAAGCTTTTGCTGCAACGACTCAGGCAGCGGCAGATGAATGTCGGCAAAACCGACACCGCCCGGTTGAGGCGTGACGTCAATCAGGTTCATGCCAGGGCTGCCGATGAAATAGCCGACAAAGGTGTGGGACGGCTTTTCAAACAGCTCCCGCGGTGTGCCGAACTGGACGATCTGTCCGCCATACATCACCGCAATCTTGTCAGCGAAGGTCGACGCCTCCAGTTGATCGTGGGTGACGTAGACCATAGTGATATTGAATTGCTCGTGGATCTGCTTGAGCTTGCGGCGCAGTTTCCATTTCAGGTGCGGGTCGATCACGGTCAGCGGTTCGTCGAAGAGGATCGCCGACACGTCATCGCGCACCAACCCGCGACCCATGGAGACTTTCTGCTTTTCGTCCGCGCTGAGGTTGCGCGCTTTCTTTTTCAGCAGCGGCTGCAGGTCCAGGACATCGGCAATTTCGTTGACCTTGATGAGAATCCGCGCCTCGTCCAGGCCCTGATTGCGCAACGGAAAGGCCAGGTTATCGAACACCGTCATGGTGTCGTAGATCACTGGAAACTGGAAAACCTGAGCGATGTTGCGACGCTCCGGGGGCAGCTCATTGACTACTTTCGAGTCGAACAGCACTTGGCCCTGCGACGGACTGAGCAGACCGGAAATGATGTTGAGCAGGGTTGACTTGCCACACCCGGAAGGCCCGAGCAGCGCGTAAGCACCGCCCTGCTCCCAGATGTGACTCATCTCGCGAATTGCATAGTCGTCAGGACCAGGCTTGGCGCTGTAACTGTGCGCCAGGTTCTGCAAACGGATCTCGGCCATCAGGCAACCCTCGCCATGCGCAGGCCCGGCGCCTGAATCAGGCCGCCCTGCTGATCGAATACAAATAATTTGTGAGTCGGGATGTACTCCCGAATCGATGCGTCAACGTCGTAGGCATGCACGCCCGGCAGGTGCAAAACCAGTGAAAACAGCTCGTTGCGCACATGCAGAAAGGTTTCCGAGCCGCTGATCTCCGCCAGCTCGACGGTGACCGCCAGCTCCAGATCATCATCGTTGGAAGGCACAAGGCTCAAATGGCTGGGACGCACACCAAAGCGGTATTCACCATCACCGACGGCCCGCAGGTCGACGTTGAGCGGGAAATGCACAAAGTTGGCGAAGCTGACTTCATTGCCGTCTATACGGCCCGGCATCAGATTGATCGGCGGTTCAGAGAACAGCTCGGCCGCCAATACCGTGCTCGGCCGGTGATAGACCTCGGGAGTCTTGCCGCTCTGCACCACCCGCCCTTCATGCAGGATGGTGGTGGTGCCACCCAGCGCCAGCGCTTCATTGGGCTCGGTAGTGGCATAGATGGCAATGGTATGGCGGGCTGCAAACAGCTCGCGCATTTCCTGACGCAGCTCTTCACGCAGCTTGCAGCTTGTAATCAAGGTTGACCAAAGGCTCGTCGAACAGGATCAACTCGGCGTCCTTGACCAGCGCCCTGGCCATCGCGGTGCGCTGCTGCTGCCCACCGGACAATTCGAGCGGGTGGCGTTGCAGGAATTTTTCGATGCGCAGCATCTTCGCCGTTTCCTGCACACGGCTGTGGATCACGTCCTTGGACAGACCGGCCTGGCGCAGCGGCGAGGCGATGTTTTCGAACACCGTCATGCTTGGGTAATTGATGAACTGCTGATAAACCATCGAGACGTTGCGCAGACGAACCGGTCGATTTGTAACATCGACCCCGTTCATCAGCACCCGCCCGCTGTCAGGCTTGTCCAGCCCGGCCATCAGGCGCATCAGGCTGGTTTTGCCGGACAGGGTTCGCCCCAGCAGAACGTTGAAAGATCCTGGCTCAAAGCTCAGGGAAGCGTCGTCGATCCAGACCTGACCATCGACCGCGCGACTGACGTGCTCCAGCGTGAGAGACATGGCGTGCCCTTTGTTGTTTTTTTCTTAAGGGTGAATGCGTGACTATTTGCAGATAGCGACATTCGTGCCAGCTCGGCCAGACTGCTTGAGAGCCCCGAAACAGAGCCTTCCCCCGTATTCATGGGGCGAAAGCGCTTTCACAGCTGAACAATAATGAACAGTAAACACTGAACACTTGAACAAAATGAACATTGACTTTGAACAAAACTGAACGACACTGGACGGACGTTGCGGGCAAGGATGGTCACGCCGACGGGACCTAAAAACAAAAACAACACGTCATATTCGCAGGCATCCTCATGTCTCAATCCAGCGCTTCGCTCGTTCACGACATCATCATTCAGGATTCATGGAGGCGCTGCCGGGATTTCGGTCTCAGCCATCAGACGCGCCCTTCATTCGGCCAACTGCCGAACGCTGAGGTTTCCAGGCTGCTGGAGCGCCATCACGGGCTGGTGCAGACCACCCATCAGGAAGTCCTGCCGGTTTATGAAAACATTCTAAGCAACTCCAATTGCCTGATTCTGCTGGCCGACCCTCAAGGCCAGTTGCTCAAATCCTGGGGCGCGCAACGCTTCGTCGAGTCTTCTCAGGCACAGGGCTTCATGGCTGGCGCCAGCTGGAGCGAACGGGGCACCGGCACCAATGCCATCGGCACAGCACTGGCCTGTGAGCAGGCCATTCACATTGAACCGGACGAGCACTTCCTCAAGGCGAATCGCTTCATGACCGGTTCAGCTTCACCGATCTTCGATGCCGATCGGCGCATCATTGCCGTGCTGGATGTATCCAGTGACAGTTTCCTGCCCCCCTCGCATACCCTGGGTATGGTCAAGATGATGAGCCAGTCGGTGGAAAACCGACTGATCCTCGATCAGTTCCGCGACTCCCACTATCAGTTGATATTCAATACGGGCCTGAACAATCTCGACAGCCAATGGGCAGGCCTGCTGATTTTTGACGAAAGCGGCCAGATCCTTTGCGCCAATCGACGCGCTGACAATTTGTTGGGGACGACGCCGTCCGGTGCCAGTATTGAAACGTTGTTCAAATGCCCGATCCTGCAACTGCTCAGCGAGACAGAAGCGCGGCCGTTTGCGCTGCACGCGTTTGGCAACAATCGCTTTCAATGTCTGCTCAAGCGTCCGACCCGCAAGCCGCTGAAGCTGCACAGCGTCCAACCGGCTCAGGCACCTGTCGCGCCGCGGAGCCTGGATCTGGAGGCGATCAGCCTGGGTGATGCAAAAATCGAGAAAGCCGTGAATCAGGCGCAGCGGCTGCTGGAAAAAGACATCCCGCTGCTGATCCACGGGGAAACCGGGGTCGGCAAGGAAGTGTTTGTCAAAGCCCTGCATCAAGCCAGTACCCGCGCCACTCAGCCGCTGATCGCTGTCAACTGCGCGGCTATCCCGGCCGAACTGGTCGAGGCCGAGCTATTTGGCTATGAAAGGGGGGCGTTCACCGGTGCCAGTCAAAAAGGCAGCATTGGCCTGATTCGCAAAGCCGACAAAGGCACGCTGTTTCTGGATGAAGTCGGTGACATGCCCCTGCCGGTACAGGCGCGATTGCTGCGTGTGCTTCAAGAGCGCTGCGTTCAGCCGTTGGGCAGCAGTGAATTATATCCGGTAGACATACGCCTGATTTCAGCCACCAATCGCAGCCTGCGCGATCAGGTTCAGACGGGGCACTTTCGCCAGGACCTTTATTATCGAATCAGCGGCTTGAGCATCGAACTCCCGGCACTGCGCGAACGCACCGACAAACATGCACTCATCCAGCGTATCTGGGAGCGGCATCGCGACGCTCATCAACGGGCAGGGTTTTCCAGAGAGGTTCTCGAGCTATTCGAACATCACCCGTGGCCGGGCAACATTCGTCAGCTCAACAGCGTGATTCAGGTGGCGCTTGCTTTGGCAGATGAACAGCCGATCAGTACCGAGCACCTGCCGGAGGATTTTCTGCTGGATATGGGCATGGATGAGGACTGCCGAGAGCCGGTGAAAACTCAGGAATCCACTGTGCGCCTTCACACGACAGAAGACCTGAGCCAACTGTTTCAAGCGGCTGGCGGAAATATTTCACAGCTGGCAAAACGTTTGGGGGTAAGCCGCAACACGCTATACAAGCGGTTGCGGGAACAGCGGATTGTCTAGTTTTTGGCTTTCGGCAGACCGCACATCGAGGATCGGACGCGGAGCGTCCAGACCAGCATGCCCACGCAGAGCATGGGCACGATAGTCTTTCGGGTCATTTCGTTCCCATGCTCTGGTATGCCCCCCGAAGGTTGGAC